>NZ_JBPBBB010000005.1:0-197633 GCF_050896375.1 Roseovarius tibetensis | reverse complement strand
TTTGCCATTTTGCTTTTTGTCATACCCATCATCCTTACTTAAGTTGATGGTCTCCGACAAATCCGGGGCGATTCAGCCAGTTTGAACGCCTCGATCCGAACACCCGGCGTATTCACCTTGGCTGGGAGGTCGATGCAACCCCGTCCGATGAGGGGGTCAAGGTCTTCAGCGGGATCTGGTTCAATTCGAATGAACTGCAGGTCGCCCGTGATGAACAGTTCTTCAAGGGGAAGGTCCGGGTCTTCGTCGACCCGGGCGATCTGAACATCGCGACCGTTCTGATGCCTGGGTATCGCGATCCTATCGAGGTCCACCTGCAGATGACGGTTTTCGCCGATATGACGCTGATGGAGGTGTTGCAGCTGATGGCCGAATACCGCCGCGAGGACCCTGAAGCATCAGTTATGTACCATGATCGCTTGATGGAGGTCAAAAGCCGGCGCTTCTCCGACATCTCCACGATCGGGGTCGAACATGATCTGCCGCGCAGCTACAGCACCATCGAAGAGTGCAAAGCGATGGCCGAGTTCGTATTCTCCGGCGCCCGGACCATCCCGACAGAGACGTTGCCGGGGACAACGGCACCGGATGCGATCACCGATCTGGGCTCGGGTGCAGGTGCGGCGGTGTTCGCAATCGGTGACGGGGACTCCGTGATTGATGGGACCGTCGATGCGGACCCCGGCGAAGGTGACAGCGGCATCACCAATTCCGATGGGCCTGCGGTGGTTTCAGACGACCCGCAAGAAGACCCGCCTTCGAACGCGTCTGAAACGCGGCCCTCGCGCAAGCCCAAGGCCCGCAAACAGGGCAAGAAACTGGCTCGCCCGAACAACCTCAAGGAGCTGAAATAATGTCCTTCATCGACACGGCGCTCGTGGATGTGCGCAAGCCCCTGCTGCAAGCACGGTTTCCCTTCGGCCGCTCTGAGCGGCTCCGTGAGGCCATGACATGGTGCGCCTCGGACTATTACGCCAAGGCCGCCATCGGCGAACAGTTCGAAGCCCGCGGCATCGTTGTCATCGGCGAGTCTCGCCAGGGCAAGTCGACCGAGATCGAGACCCTGCTGAGGGCGTTCAACGACGGCACGACCCTCATGCCCGACGGCCGGCCTGCGAAGATTGTCTCCTGCCTGCTCTCCGGGAAAGTCACGTGGAAAGACCTGGGCTTCGTCATTCTTGAGGTGCTTGGATACCCGCTTCGAGCGCGTCACTCACAGACCGAGATCTGGTCGAAAGTGCGGAAATACGCCGAACTTCAAGGGGTCATCGGGATCCACTTCGATGAATGCCAGCACGTATTCACGTCCGCGGACAGCGCGACGAACCAGAAGATGCTCGACAGCTTCAAGTCGCTCCTCAAAGATCACAACTGGCCCTTGATGCTGATCTTCTCGGGAATTCCCAGTCTTGCTGCGCACATCAAGACGGAGGAGCAGCTCGACCGGCTTCTCCGGACGGTCAGCTTCGATGGGATCGACCTGTCGGAAGAGGCCGACCGGGACGAAATCCTCCACCTCGTCTTCAGCTACGCTGACAAAGCCCAATTGGACGTCGAAGACATCGTGACGGAAGACTTTCTGGAGCGGCTCGACTTCGCCGCGTGCCACCGGTGGGGCCTGGTGATCGAAATGCTCATCGAGGCGTTCAGTTTCGCCGCGACAACCCCTGACAAGGTCTGCCGGATCGACCATTTCTCGACAGCGTTTTCGAAAATCTCGGGAATGGCGGAGGGGTATTCACCGTTTACGATGCCGAACTATCGCGACAATTTCGATCAGGGAAAGGTGTTGGAAATGATCGAGAAGTCACGCCAGAAGAAGACCTCGAAACGAAAGTCGACGTCCAAGACGTAGTCGAGCGAACATCGCGAAGACCAAGGGCCCGCACCATGCGGGCCTTTTTTGTTTTATGGTTTGCCCAAAGCGTGCATGGATATGCTTCCGCCGTGCACGCAATTGACCCACGCTGCTCTGACGTCCTATAAACATCACTCAAAAACAGCATGTTATGCGCAATCCTCTAGTCGCGAATCATTTTTCCGTGCAGCCATATGCCCAATCGTCATCAGGCGCGCCGACACGGGGTTTGCGGTGCTCGGCGTGACTTTCGGACACCGGCTCTGGACATTGCGCGACCAAAGGGCGCTCAGGCAGGGGCATTGGTGCGTATGTGCGGCGCGAGCCGGCCGGCGCCGAGCCAGCTAAGCCCGACGAGACACGCCGCCGTACCAAGGCATAGCGGCAGGCCACCGATCTGGAAGGTCAGCCCGGACAGAAGTGTGCCAAGCAGCCGGCCGGCGGCGTTCGCCATATAGTAAAAGCCGACATCCATCGTCACCCGTTCGGATTTCGAGAAGGCCAGAATCAGGTACGAGTGCAGCGACGAATTCACCGCGAAGACGGCCCCGAAAACAAGCAACCCCGCCACCAGCGTGCGTGTCAGCCACGGCGTCGGTCCGCCCGCGGCAAGCGCCAGCGTCGTCAGCACCGCCAGTATTGCGAACAGAAAACCGGCCCAACGGCGCGTCTCTCGGACCAGTTCGGCCTCGGGCCGTTGCGCGGCGCGAAGCAGCCGCGGCGCCCCTGCCTGAACGCCACCGTAGAGTATCGTCCAGACCGCCATGAAGCCGCCGATCATGAAGAAGGCGGCGCGGTTGCCCTCATCGGTCCCGTCCGAGACCACGGCGTAGAAATAGATCGGGATGCCCACGACGAACCAGACATCGCGCGCGGCGAAGAGAAACAGCCGTGCCCCCGAAAGCCAGTTGATGTTGCGATCCTTCGAAAAGACTTCGGCGAACCGCGCGCCCTTGCGACCGCGCGGCAGGCCGGAGGGCATCCCGAGCCCGACGGCAAGCAGGATCGCCGCCAGGACCGCTGCCATGCCTAGAACCGCCGCTTGAAAGCCCACGAGCCCGAGCAGCGCCGCGCCAAGCAGGAAACCGACACCCTTGACCGCGTTCTTTGAACCGGTCAGCGCCGCGACCCATCGAAAAAGCGCGCCCTCGGCCGGCGGCGCAAGCACCTTCACGGCGCTCTTCGCGCTCATCTTCGACAGATCCTTTGCAACACCCGAGGCCCCTTGCACCGCCATGACAAAGGCGACCGAGGCCCAGAGGGTCCAGCCCGGATCAAGCTGGGCAAGCGCGAGCAGCGCCGCGATCTGGATCGCGAGCCCCGCGTAGAGCGTCGAGGTCAGTCCGAATCGCGCCGCGATCCAACCGGCACACAGGTTGGTCCCAAGCCCTGCGACCTCGTAGAGTACGAACAGATACGCCAGCTGAACCGGCGAGAAGCCAAGCGTGTGGAAGTGCAGAAGCACCAGCATCCTGAGCGCGCCGTCGGTCAGCATGAAGGACCAGTAGGCGGCGGTGACGACGATATAGGCGCCCAGCCCCTGCGGTCGGCTCACGAGAGGGCTCCGACCATGCGGGCCACGTCGATCAGCCTGTGCGCGTAGCCCATTTCATTGTCGTACCAGGCGTAGATCTTCACCTGCGTGCCGTTCACCACCATGGTCGAGGGCGCATCCACGATCGAGCTGCGCGTGTCGTTGACGTAATCGGCCGAGACCAGCGGTCGCTCCTCGTACCCCAGGATATCCTTCAGCGGCCCTGCCGCCGCCGCGCTCAGAAGCGCGTTCACCTCTTCGACGCTCGTCTCGCGCTCGACCTCGAAGACGCAGTCCGTGATCGACGCGTTCAGCAGCGGGACACGCACGGCATGACCGTTGAGCCGGCCCTTGAGCTCGGGATAGATCAGGGTGATGGCCGTGGCCGACCCGGTCGTCGTCGGGATCATCGAGTTCAACGCGGAGCGGGCGCGGCGCAGGTCCTTCGCCGGGCGATCCGCGATCACCTGGGTGTTCGTCACATCGTGGATCGTGGTGATGGAGCCGTGGCGGATGCCAAGCGCCTCGTGAATGACCTTGACCACCGGGGCAAGGCAATTGGTGGTGCAACTCGCCGCCGAGACGATGCGATGTGCGGACGGATCGTAGCTGTCGTGGTTGACGCCGTAGACGATGTTCGCCGTCGGCCCGTCCTTCACCGGTGCGCTGACCACGACCTTCCTGACGCCGCCCCGAAAATAGGGGGCGAGGGTTGCCTCGGTCTTGAACACGCCCGTGCAGTCGATCACCACGTCCACACCGTCGAGCGGCAGGTCCTCTATCCGGCGGGCGGCGTGAAGCGGCAGGCGCGCACCGTCGATGAGGAGTGCGTCGTCGTCATGCGATATGTCCGCGTCCCACCGGCCATGCACGCTGTCGAACTCCATCAGGTGCGCGTGCATCTCGGGGCCGGGCACCGCGTCGTTGAGCCACGCGATCTTGGCCCCGCTTTGCAGCAGTGGACGAAGGGCAAGCTTGCCGATGCGGCCGAGGCCGTTCAGTGCGTAGGTCGTCATGCACAATCCTTTTCGGTTGCGAGGTCGTCCACGGCCCGTTGACGCGACAGACGATCCATCGTGGCGAGGTCCAACTCGGTGAAACGCTGAATGCGTGTGCGCAGGGCTTGGTATGCCTGCTCGAATGCCGCGCGCCGCTCATCGGCTGTGCCGGTGACGCTGACCGGGTCGGGCTGTCCCCAATGCGCGGTGATCGGCTGGCCCGGCTGGGTCGGGCCGTCCTCGTTGGCGGCCCGGTCGCAGACGGTAAAGACGAAATCCATCTTCGTCGCGTGCTGGGTCGGCAATGCGGCGATGGTCTTGGGCCCGAGGGACGCCCATTCATGCCCGTGCGCCTCCAGCACCTGACGCGCAAGGGGGTGGATCTTGGACGCCGGGCGGGTTCCGGCGGAATGGGGATTGAAGCGCCCGCCGCCGATGTCGCGCAGGATTGCCTCGGCAAAGATCGACCGCGCGGAGTTTCCGGTGCAGATGAAGAGGACATCATGGACAGGCCGCTGCAGGGGGACATCGCCGGACCTGTCATCAGGACCCGTCGGGCACAGGTCGGGCCGGCCGCGACAGCACTCGTCCACGAGAAACGATACCAACGACCCTGCCGTGTCCATGTCCACGCGATACAGCAGCGACCGCCCCGCGCGTGTCTGACGGATGAGGCCGGCCTGCCGCAGTGTGTTGAGATAGGTGGACAGCGTATTCGGCCGCACGTCGAGAACGGCGGCGATCTCACCAGCCGAGAGGTGATCCGGATACCGCCGTACGAGCAGCCGGAACAGCATCAGACGCTGAGGATGCGCAAGCGACGAGAGCTGTTCGACAAAATAATGATTCATAATTTCGTGAATAATTGAATTAGAAATTCGGGGCAAGGCTTGAAATGGCTGCAGGGTGCGGTCCGGTGTGTACCGCACGGTCTGTTCGGGACCGGTAAAGCCGCTGCGACAAGAGTATGGGCTGTCCAGATTGCCACATCTCCGGAGGCCGACCCCATGTCCGACCAGTCACCACGCCTGGCGCTGCCTTTCATCCAGCCCTCACAGGCGCAAAAGCATGTCACCCACAACGAGGCGCTCGCGCGGCTTGATTTCATCGTGCAACTGGCGGTCGAGACTGTCGACGCCACGACACCGCCCGCACTGCCCCAAGAGGGAGAGGTCTGGGCGCTCGGGGTCGTGCCGTCGGGCGCATGGGCGGGGCAGGGCGGCATGATCGCCGGGTTTTTCGACGATGTCTGGCGGTTCGTCACCCCACAAGAGGGGTGGATCGCGCTCGACAAGGGCAGTGGCCGGTTGCTGCGCCATGTCGCCGGTGCCTGGATCGCGCTTGCCCCGCCTGACCTGGACGGTGTTACCGGGGTCGGAATCAACACCGGATTCGATGCGATCAATCGGTTCGCGGTGAGGTCTGCTGCGTCGCTCTTTACCCACGAAGGGGCCGGGCACCAGCTCAAGCTTAACAAGGCCAGTGCGGGCGACACTGCCAGCCTGCTTTACCAGACGGGTTTTGGCGGCCGGGCCGAGATGGGGACGACCGGCAATGATGACTTCTCGATAAAGGTCAGCGCGGATGGCGCGACATGGACCACCGCGTTGCAGGTCGCCGCGGCAAGCGGCCTGGTGACCGGGACGGCGGTGCAGCAGGGTGCCGCGGACGCGACACCGGGCCGGTTGCTGCGCACCGGCGCTTTCGGCTGGGGCCAGGATGGTGTACAGGGCGTGCCGGTGCTGGGCGATCTTGATGCGACCGGTACGCCATCGGGGGCTTACGCAGTCACGGCGGCCACCGTGGGCGCGACCGGGGTCGGGATCTGCCTCATCCTGCGTGCCGAGGCCGGCGATCTGTCGCAGATCTTCGTGGCAGGCGACGGGCAGACCCTGTCCTTTCGCAGCCGTTCTGGCGGGGCGTGGAGCCCGTGGGCCGCGCTTGCCGGTGCTCATAACGTCACGCGCGCCACCACGGTGGACGGCACGTATGTCCGCTATCCGGATGGCACGCAGATTTGCCAGCACAGTTTGACGCTGGATGCGCCGGACGTGGCCGAAGGGGCGGTCTTTCGCGGTGCGGGGCCGACGCAATGGAGCTATCCCGCTGCCTTTGCTGTCGGCACGGTCCCGACGCTGACCGCCAGTGTCGTCACGGGGCCGGGCATCTGGGGCGCGGCCGTTGCGGGCGATCATCTGTCCGGCACAGTCCAGGCCTATGCCGGGGTAACAGGGGCGACGTCGCCGCAGGTCACGGTGACCGCGGTGGGGCAATGGTTCTGATGCCCGCCACGTTCTGTCAAATATGAGCGATGACGGGCGCTCGCAGGGGCCTGTCATCGAGATATCCGTCAATCCACGACGCGGCAGGTGAGGTTGATCCGACCACCGCCGTGCAGCAGTGTCGAGCTGCCGGGTCGTATCCTGTCGACCCCGTGATACACCAGCCGCGCCGCGCCGCCCATCACCAGCACGTCCCCCGAATTCAGCCAGATCGACTCGGTCGGCCCGCCCCGCGTGGTGTTGCCGACGCGGAACAGTGCATCGTCGCCCAAGGATACCGACAGCACCGGCCACGAGAAGTCGGCCTCGTCGCGATCCTGGTGCAGCCCCATGCGTGCCGCCCCGGTATAGTGGTTGACGAGGCAGCAATCGGGCGGTCGCGTATCGCTTGCCAATGCCTGCCATATCGCCAGAACGCTGTGCGGGATCGCGGGCCAGGGCATGCCATCGGGGTGGAAGCGCTCGTAGCGATAGCCCCGACGGTCGGTGACCCAGCCATAGCGCCCGGCCGAGGTCATGCGCACGCTCATCTTCTTGCCCGACGGTGTGACGGGCGTGAAAAGCGGGGCTTGCGCCACAACGGCCCGCAGATCGGCGATCATCTCGTGTTGCGATGCCGCGGACATCCAGCCCTTGTAGATCTCGATCCCCCGCAGGGTCAGTGTGGGGTCGGGCATCCCGGATCTCCTTTTCGAACCGTGTCGTGTATTTTAGCGCAAATTGGCGAAATCCGCCCTTTGCCGACGGTTGCAGGCCACGAGACCCCCGCCTATATACGCCTTGGAACGCAGGTCTGGCGCGATTGACGCCCGCTTGCAAGTCGTCGGGGGCCGGATGCCGGAACGGGTCGGGTCCTCGTCATATCGCCTAAACGAAAGGGATCGAAAACATGGCCAAAGTGATTGGTATTGACCTCGGCACGACGAACAGCTGCATCGCGATCATGGACGGGTCGCAGTCCCGCGTGATCGAGAACTCCGAAGGCGCGCGCACAACGCCCTCGATCGTGGCCTTCGCCGAAAACGAGCGCCTCGTCGGGCAGCCCGCAAAGCGGCAGGCGGTCACGAACCCCGAGAACACCATCTTCGGTGTCAAGCGCCTGATCGGACGCCGGGTCGACGATGTCGATCTTGCCAAGGACAACAAGAACATGCCGTTCACCGTGGTCGACGGCGGCAACGGCGACGCCTGGGTCAAGGCGCGCGGCGAAACCTACAGCCCGTCGCAGATCTCCGCCTTCATCCTCGGGAAAATGAAGGAAACCGCGGAAAGCTATCTGGGCGAGGAGGTGACGCAAGCCGTCATCACCGTGCCGGCCTATTTCAACGACGCACAGCGGCAGGCGACCAAGGACGCGGGCAAGATTGCCGGTCTCGAGGTGCTGCGCATCATCAACGAGCCGACGGCTGCGGCGCTCGCCTACGGTCTCGACAAGAAGGATACGCATACCATCGCGGTCTATGACCTTGGCGGCGGGACGTTCGACGTGACGATCCTCGAAATCGACGACGGCCTGTTCGAGGTCAAGGCGACGAACGGTGACACGTTCCTCGGCGGCGAAGATTTCGACATGCGGATCGTCAACTACCTTGCCGACGAGTTCAAGAAAGAGCACGGCGTCGACCTGACCAAGGACAAGATGGCCCTGCAGCGTCTCAAGGAGGCGGCGGAAAAGGCCAAGATCGAACTTTCCAGCTCCAGCCAGACAGAGATCAACCAACCGTTCATCTCGATGGGGGCGGACGGTCAGCCGTTGCACATGGTGGTCAAGCTGACCCGCGCCAAGCTCGAAAGCCTTGTCGGGGACCTGATCAAGGCCTCCATCAAGCCGTGTCAGGCCGCTCTGAAGGATGCGGGCATCTCGGCATCGGATGTAGACGAGGTCGTTCTGGTCGGTGGCATGACGCGCATGCCCAAGGTGACCGAGGAAGTGACGAAGTTCTTCGGCAAGGAGCCGCACAAGGGCGTGAACCCTGACGAGGTGGTCGCCATGGGTGCCGCCATCCAGGCCGGCGTGCTGCAGGGTGACGTCAAGGATGTCGTGCTGCTTGATGTGACGCCGCTGTCGCTCGGGATCGAAACGCTTGGCGGCGTATTCACCCGGTTGATCGACCGGAACACGACGATTCCGACCAACAAGTCGCAGATCTTCTCGACTGCCGAGGACAACCAGTCCGCCGTTACGATCCGCGTCTTCCAGGGCGAGCGCGAGATGGCCGCTGACAACAAGATGCTCGGCCAGTTCAACCTCGAGGATATCCCGCCGGCACCGCGTGGCATGCCCCAGATCGAGGTGACGTTCGACATTGACGCGAACGGCATCGTGTCCGTGTCCGCCAAGGACAAGGGAACGAACAAGGAGCAGAAGATCACCATCCAGGCGTCGGGTGGCCTGTCCGAGCAGGACATCGAGAAGATGGTCAAGGAGGCCGAGGAAAACGCCGAGGCCGACAAGGCCCGCCGGTCGCTGGTGGAGGCCAAGAACCAGGCCGAAAGCCTCATCAACTCGACCGAGAAATCGCTCGAGGACTATGGAGACAAGGTCGATCCGACCACCGTCGAGGCGATCGAGCTTGCCGTGTCCGCGCTGAAAGAAGATCTCGAGGGCGAGGATGTCGACAAGATCAATTCGGGCATCCAGAACGTCACCGAGGCTTCGATGAAGCTGGGCGAGGCGATCTACAAGGCCAGCCAGGAAGAGGCGTCCGCCGACGCTGGCGACGGTGAGCAAAAAGGCGATGCCGATGACGAGATACTCGATGCCGATTTCGAGGATCTCGATGACAACAAGCGCGCCTGAGGCACGTTTTGCACGGATCTGTCCGGTTCGACCGTAGTGTCGGGCCGGACATTTCATTCCGACATCAAGGAGACCCTCGATGGCCAAACGTGACTATTACGAAGTGCTTGGGTTGTCCAAGGGCGCCTCGGCCGATGAGATAAAGAAGGCCTATCGCAAGAAGGCAAAGGAACTTCACCCCGATCGCAACACCGACAATCCCGATGCGGAAAGCCAGTTCAAGGAAGCTGGCGAGGCATATGACGTCCTGAAGGATCCCGAAAAGAAAGCGGCTTATGACCGCTTCGGGCATGCTGCATTCGAGGGTGGCATGGGCAATGGCGGGGGCGGCGGACCCCGTCCCGGCGGCGGTTTCGGCGGCGGACAAGGAGACTTCGCCAGCGCCTTTTCCGACGTTTTCGACGACCTGTTCGGTGATTTCATGGGCGGTGCCCGCGGTGGTGGCCGTCAACGCGCCACGCGCGGGGCGGATTTGCGGTACAACCTGCAAGTGACCCTTGAGGATGCGTTCGGCGGACTTCAAAAGAGCATCAAGGTCCCAAGCGCCGTCCCGTGCGACGAGTGTGAGGGAACCGGGGCCGAAAATGGCGTCGAGCCGTCCAGTTGCCCGACCTGTTCGGGCATGGGCAAAGTTCGGGCGCAACAGGGATTTTTCACGGTAGAGCGGACATGCCCCACCTGTGGTGGGCTTGGCCAGATCATAAAGAACCCCTGCAAGGCGTGCCAGGGGCAGGGCCGTGTCCAGAAGGATCGCGCGTTGTCGGTCAACATCCCGGCAGGCGTCGAGACAGGCACGCGGATTCGGCTGGCCGGCGAAGGCGAGGCCGGAATGCGCGGCGGGCCTGCGGGTGACCTCTACATTTTCATCAACGTGGTGAATCACGACCTGTTCGACCGCGAGGACAACAACCTGTTCTGCCGCGTGCCGGTCTCGATGACCAAGGCCGCGCTTGGTGGCGACATAGAGGTTCCGACGATCGAAGGCGGGCGCAGCAAGGTAAAGATCCCTGCCGGGTCGCAATCGGGTCGTCAGATGCGGTTGCGCGGCAAGGGTATGCCATCCCTGCGCGGCGGCGCGCGTGGCGACATGTTCATCGAGCTGGCGGTGGAAACCCCGGTGAACCTGACCGCGAGGCAGAAAGAGATCCTGCGCGAATTCGAGGCCATGAGCGAGGATAACAATCCCGAAAGCAAAAGCTTTTTCTCGTCGGTCAAGGATTTCTGGGACGCGATGAAAAGTTGAACCAGCATGTCGTTAACCGTTTTCTAACCGGTTTCTGAAAAGGCTGGGGCATGAGCGATGTCCCAGCCTTTTCAGAGCGGCCCTTGCCGCTGTTTACCACGGACGAGGCGGTGCCCCTTGCAGAGGGCACGCCGCACCGCGAGCCATCATATATCAGCGATCACCGCCAAAGATTGCGCACCCGGTTTCTAGAAGGGGGCGCACAGGCGATGCCGGATTACGAAATGCTGGAACTTGTGCTCTTTCGGGCCATCCCCCGACGCGATGTCAAACCCCTTGCACGGGCGTTGATGGAACGGTTTGGTGATTTCAACGGGGTTCTGTCCGCGCCCACCGATCACCTTCTGGATGTGGCCGGCGTGGGAATGGCCGTCGTGACCGAGTTGCGCATCGTCGAGGCCGCCGCGCACCGTCTTGCCCGCGCACGCGTCATGCAGCGCCACGTCATTTCATCCTGGACCGCACTTCTGGACTACTGCCGCGCGACGATGGCACATCGCGAGGTCGAACAGTTCCGTGTGTTCTATCTCGACCGCAAGAACACCCTTATTGCGGATGAAGAGCAGGCGAGGGGGACCGTTGATCATGTTCCGGTCTATCCACGCGAAATCGTCAAGCGCGCGCTGCATCTCAACGCGAGCGCGCTGATCCTCGTGCACAATCACCCCTCTGGCGATCCGACCCCGTCCACGTCGGATATCGAGATGACGGGGCAGGTCCGGCGCGCGGCGGATGCGCTCGGGATTGGCTTGCACGACCACGTGGTGGTCGGAAAATCAGCCGAAGTCAGTTTTCGCGCGGAAGGCTATCTTTAAACCCGGTTACGCGGGCCTCGGCCGCAGCGCACCCTTTTCGGGGTGATCGCTGTCGATGCCAATCAGCCGAACCGCCCGTGGCAGTGCTTGAATTTCTTGCCTGATCCGCACGGGCACAGGACATTCCGACCCGGATTGCCCCATGTCGACGGATCATCCTCGACAAAGCCGGGCGCGGCATTCTCAGAGACTTCCGGGTCCGGCGCGGTGTCTGGATGCGCGGCCGCCTCCATGTCAGCGCGCTTCTGGTCAAGCTCGCGCATCAGTTGCTGCTGTTCCTGCTCGGACATCGGGCGAATCTGCGACAGCTTCTTGGTCACATCCATGCGCAGGCTGTCCAGCATGGTCTGGAACAGCGTGAACGCCTCGGTCTTGTACTCGTTCAACGGATCGCGCTGCGCATATCCCCGGAACCCGACAACGCTGCGCAGGTGTTCAAGCGTCAGGAGATGCTCGCGCCATTTGCCGTCGATGGTCTGCAAGAGCACCTGTTTCTCGATCATCCTCATGTTTTCGGGGCCGAACTGCGCGGCCTTGGCGGCCATCATCTCGTCCGCGGCCCGGTCGAGCCGTTCGATGATGTCCTCGTCGTCCACGCCCTCTTCGTCGGCCCAGTCGACGACCGGCAGATCCATGCTGAGATGTTCCAGCACAGCGGCATGCAGGCCTTCGGTATCCCACTGATCCGCGTAGGTTTTCGGTGGCATGTACTGATCGACCAGATCGGTGATGACTTCGGCGCGCATCTCGCCGACGATCTCGCTGAGATCCTCGGCCTTCATGATGTCGAGGCGCTGCTTGAAGATGACCTTGCGCTGTTCGTTCATCACGTCATCGAATTTCAGCAATTGCTTGCGAATGTCGAAGTTGCGCCCCTCGACCTTGGCCTGTGCGCGTTCAAGCGACTTGTTGACCCATGGGTGCACGATCGCCTCGCCCTCTTTCATGCCGAGGGTCGAAAGAACCTTCTCAAGCCTTTCGGAGCCGAAGATACGCATCAGGTCATCGTCCAGGCTGAGGAAAAATGCCGACCGTCCGGGATCGCCCTGCCGGCCGGAGCGGCCCCGCAACTGGTTGTCGATGCGGCGGCTTTCATGCCGTTCCGTCGCCAGCACGAACAGGCCGCCAGCCCGGATCACCGCCTTTTCGTCTTCGGCGTGACCATCCTCGATCCGCGCGCGAATGGCCCGCGGATCGCCGTCGGGATCGGCTTCGATGGCCTCCATGATCTTGAACTCGACATTGCCGCCAAGCTTGATGTCGGTGCCGCGTCCGGCCATGTTCGTGGCGATGGTCACCGCGCCCAAATTGCCGGCATCGGCGATGATCTGGGCCTCTTTCTCGTGCTGGCGGGCGTTGAGCACGTTATGCGGGATGTCGGCCTTGGTCAGGGCCGCGCTCAGGCTTTCGGATTTTTCGATCGACGTCGTGCCGACGAGGATCGGCTGACCCTTGTCGTGGGCTTCGCGGATCTCGGCGACGATGGCGTCGTATTTCTCTTGGGTGGTGCGGTACACCGCGTCGTCCTGGTCGATCCGCGCGATCGGCTGGTTTGTCGGGACCTCGACCACGCCGAGGCCATAGATCTCCATGAATTCGTCGGCTTCGGTCGAGGCGGTGCCGGTCATCCCCGACAGCTTGTCGTAGAGCCGGAAGTAGTTCTGGAACGTCACTTGCGCGAGCGTCACGTTCTCTGGCTGGATCTTGCATCCTTCCTTGGCCTCGATCGCCTGGTGCAGGCCGTCCGACAGCCGCCGACCGGCCATCATGCGTCCGGTGAATTCGTCGACAAGAACCACCTCGCCGTCGCGCACGATATAATCCTTGTCCTTGTTGAACAGCTTGTGCGCCCGCAGACCCTGGTTGACGTGGTGTACGATGGTGGTGCTTTCAGGATCGTAAAGCGACTGCCCCTCGGGCAGGATCCCGCGCGACACCAACAACTCTTCGAGGAACTCGTTACCCTCATCCGTGAAGGTGACATTACGGGTCTTCTCGTCGATGGAATAATGCTCTTCGGTCAATTCCGGGATGAGGACGTCGATCGTCTTGTACAGTTCGCTGCGGTCCTGGCTGGGCCCCGAAATGATCAGCGGCGTGCGCGCCTCATCGATGAGAATGCTGTCCACCTCGTCGACCACGGCAAAGTTGTGCCCGCGCTGGTTCATCTCTTCGAGCGAGGATTTCATGTTGTCGCGCAGGTAATCAAACCCAAGCTCGTTGTTGGTGGCATAGGTCACGTCGGCGGCGTACGCACTTTTCTTCTCCGCCTCGGGCTGCTGCGGGTAGACGACGCCCGTGGTCATGCCCAATGCCGCGTAGACCTTGCCCATCCAGTCGGCGTCACGTTTGGCGAGGTAGTCGTTGACCGTGACCACATGCACGCCCTTGCCCGAAAGCGCGTTGAGATAGCACGGAAAGGTCGCGACCAGCGTCTTGCCCTCGCCGGTCTTCATTTCGGATATGTTGCCCTGGTGCAGGAAGATCCCCCCCAGAAGCTGCACGTCGAAGGCCCGCAAGCCAAGCGCACGGCGCGCGGCCTCACGGCAATTGGCAAATGCCTCGGGCAGCAGCGCATCCAGGCTTTCACCCGCTGCGATCCGCGTCTTGAACCCTTCGGTCTTCTCGATCAATCCCGCGTCGCTCAGCGCCTCGAATTCGGGCTCAAGCGCGTTGATCTTGTCGACCAGCGGGCGCGTCGCCTTGATCTTGCGGTCGTTCGGGGTGCCGAAAATCTTTCGCGCGACCGATCCAATACCCAACATGTTTCATCCGTTCCGGTGTTTTGATTGTCCGTGACAGGCAACCGCTTGCCCCGCGTGCCTGCTCGCCCTAAAACGGACGCAAATCGGCGGCGCGTTCTTGGCTATCTGGCGATGTAAGGGGCCGCCCGAACAGTGTCAACGTCGTGCGCCGCGACACCGGCCGCCGCGTCGGGCAACTTGGACCAACAGGAGATCATTTCATGCTGTGCCGTTTTTTCGCGTCAACTGCGCTGTGCGCCGGGCTTGTGGTGGGCATGCCGGCCCTTTCGCAGGACACCCCGTCCGCCGATACCGTCATGGCCACCGTCGGAGAGACCGAGATCACGCTGGGGCACATGCTTGCGCTGCGCACGGGGTTGCCGGATCAGTACAATCAGGTCGCGCCGGAGGTGCTGTTCAAGGCGGTGCTGGACCAGTTGGTGCAACAGACGCTTTTGATGCAGGCGCAGGAGGGGCCCCTGTCGCGCGATGCGCGCTTGCGCCTCGACAACGAGCGGCGCGCGATCCTCGCGGCGGATGTGACACGCGATATCCTTGACGAGAGCATCACCGACGAGGCGGTGCAAGAGCTGTATGCCGCCCGCTATGCCGAGGCAGAGAACGAGACCGAATACAGGGCCGCGCATATCCTCGTGGAAACACGGGACGAGGCACAGTCGATCATCGAAGAGATCGAGGGTGGCGCCAATTTCGCGGCGCTGGCGCAAGAGCACTCGATCGGGCCTTCGGGGCCATCCGGGGGCGATCTGGGTTGGTTCGGCGAGGGGGTCATGGTGCCAGAGTTTTTCGAGGCGGTGACGGAACTTGACGATGGCGGGATTTCCGCGCCGCTGAAAACGCAATTCGGCTGGCACGTGATCAAGCTGCGCGAAACCCGCGTCAAGGATCGCCCGCCGCTGGACGAGGTGCGCGCCGAGCTGACCTCTGACCTGCGCCAGCAGATCTTTGACGACCATGTCGCCGAACTGGCCAGCAAGACCCGCGTGTCGCGCGACGGCAGCGCCGGCGTGGATCCGGCCCTGATCAACCGGCCCGATCTGCTGGAGAACTGAACCATGGGTGCCGCCCCGCCACGCTCACCGCTTGCACCGCAGGCCTTTCCCGACCTTCCCGAGATCGCGGGCGTACGCTTCGCGACAGCCGCGGCGGGGGTGCGCTACACCGGCCGAGACGACGTGTTGCTGGTGCATCTGGCACCGGGCACGGCGATCGCCGGCGTGTTCACCCGGTCCGCGACCCGATCCGCCGCGGTTCTGAACTGTCAGGACAAGATCGGCGGCGCGTCGGACGGCGGCGCAGCCATCATCGTGAACTCGGGCAATGCCAATGCGTTCACCGGGCGGCGCGGCACCGAATCGGTCGCGGCCGTCACCGGGGGGGTGGCCAAGAGATTCGGCCTGTCGCCCGCGCGGGTGTTCTCCGCGTCCACCGGCGTGATCGGAGAGCCGTTGCCGCATGAGCGTATCGGCGCATGCCTTGACGACCTGCGCGCGACGCTGTCGTCACGCGGCATCGGGGATGCCGCACAGGCGATCGCGACAACCGACACCTTTCCCAAGGGCGCCGGCACCACGGTCAGGATCGACAATCAGACCGTGCATATCGCCGGCATCGCCAAGGGATCGGGGATGATCGCACCCGACATGGCCACGATGCTGGCCTATATCTTCACGGACGCGGCGATCGATCAGCAGGTGCTGCAGGATACGGTCAGCGCCCTGAACCGCACGACGTTCAACTGCATCACGGTGGATAGCGACACGTCGACCTCGGATACGCTGCTGGTGGCGGCCACCGGCGCGTCGGGCGTCCGGGTGACCGAAAACAATGTCAGCTTCATGGAAGGGCTGTGGCGGGTCATGCTGGACCTGGCACATCAGATCGTGCGCGACGGCGAAGGTGCCACGAAATTCATCGAGATTTCCGTCACCGGCGCCGCCTCGGATGCCGAGGCGCATCTGCATGCCAAGGCCATCGCCAACTCTCCGTTGGTCAAGACCGCGGTGGCGGGCGAAGACCCCAACTGGGGCCGCGTGGTCATGGCCGTGGGCAAGTCGGGCGCACGCGCGGACCGGGATCAGCTGGCAATCTGGTTCGGGGACATGCAGGTCGCGCGTGACGGGTTCGTAAGCCCGGACTACGACGAGGCCCGCGCCGCCGCCTACATGAAAAACGACGAGATCGTGGTCCATGTCGATCTCGGTCTGGGGGGCGGCACGGCGCGTGTCTGGACCTGTGACCTGACGCATGGCTATATCGACATCAACGCGGATTATCGGTCGTGAAAACCGTTCTCGTGTCCGCCGTGGCGCTCATCGATGTCGACGGGCGCATTCTGCTCACGCAGCGACCGGCGGGGAAATCCATGGCCGGTCTGTGGGAATTTCCCGGCGGCAAGGTCGAGGCGGGCGAGACCCCCGAACATGCGCTGATCCGCGAATTGCACGAGGAACTGGGAATCGACACTTGGGCCAGCTGCCTTGCGCCGCTGACCTTCGCCAGCCATGCCTATGACGATTTCCACCTCTTGATGCCGCTTTTTGCGTGCCGCAAATGGCAGGGCACCCCCGAGCCGTGCGAGGGACAAGCCCTGAAATGGGTGCGCGCACCGGATCTCAAATCCTACCCGATGCCGCCGGCCGACATCCCGCTTATCCCGGTCCTGCGTGACTGGCTCTGAGTAGCGGCCTTTCGGCCCGTGTCAGCCCGTCTCTAGCGCCGCGTGCATCACCCCGAGCATCCGCTGCAGCGCGTCCCCGGCATCCTCTTCGCGCCAGATCTCTTCGCCGAAGGCGAAGAAATCGCTGACCGGCGCAAGTCTGCTGATCGCGGCGTCGTCCAGCGCGCCTTCGGCCACGACCGGCAGCTCGATCATCTCCGACCACCAGCTGAACAGGTCAAGCTCGGCATGGCGCCCGTCGCCAAGCGCATTGGTGCCCACGGGTCCGAAGCTGACGTAATCCGCGCCCGCCTCGCCGGCCCCGATCCCATCATGCCGCGAGGTGCCGCAGAACGCCCCGACGATGGCATCATCGCCAAGCGCCTTGCGCGCCGCGCGCACGGATCGCGGCCCGTCCGGCAGATGCACGCCGTCCAGCCCCAACCGTTCGACCATCATCACGTGGCTGTCGATCACGAGGGGCACGTCACGCGCATGCGCCACATCGCGACAGGCATCCGCCGCGCGGGCGATCCGCACCTCGTCCTGCGTCGCAAGGCTCAGACGCAGGCAGGCCACGGGAAAACGGTCCATGACCTCGGCAAGACGGGCAGGAAATATCTCCGGATCGACCTCGGGCGGGCTTATCAGATAGATCTGTGGCTGCTCGTTTTCGGCCATGTGATGACGCTCCCCGTCGGTTTTGCGTGTCATATCCAAGAAACCCGACTTTGGCCATGATCGTGTTGCGGCGTCTTCTGCGAAAAAACACCCGGTGGCGCCAGCGTGCAATCGACCGTGGCATCCGGCCCGACGGGGCCGCGAGGGCAAAATGGCCTCTGGAAAGCCCCCGGCCGGACCCCTATCCTGCGCCCAGCAAGGAAAGGCGCGGCATTGGCGTTTACAGGACTGGCCGACGGGCTGACACGTGGCATCGAAGGGTTTGGCGATCGGGTATCCGGCGCGTTGTTCGAGCCGGTGATCCGGCTGGGGGTGACCGGGCTGGCGCGCGCGGGCAAGACGGTGTTCATCACCTCTTTGGTCGCGAACCTGATGGACCGCGCGCGCATGCCGGGCCTCGCAGCCGAGAACGAGGGGCGCATTCTGGCCGCCTACCTGCAACCGCAACCCGACGTGACCCTGCCGCGCTTCGACTACGAAACGCAGCTTGCCGCGCTGACCGGGCCCGATCCGCACTGGCCGCACAGCACGCGCGCGGTCTCTGAACTGCGCCTGTCGCTGCGCGTGCGGCCCTCGGGTTTCTTCTCCGGCATGACCGGGCCGCGCGTGGTGCATCTCGACATCGTCGATTATCCGGGGGAATGGCTGCTTGATCTGGCGCTGCTGGAAAAAAGCTATGACCAATGGGCGTCCGAGGTGCTGGATCGCATCGAGGGGCGGCCTCAAGCGGCGCGGTATCTCGAACAGATGCGCGAGATCGATGGCGGCCAGCCGCTTGACGAGGCCACCGCACAGCGTCTGGCGCAGGGCTTTACCGCCTATCTGACCGCAGCCCGCGAGGACGGGTTCTACGATTGCACGCCGGGGCGGTTCCTGCTGCCGGGTGATCTTGCCGGCTCGCCCGTCGTCACGTTCGCGCCGCTGCCGGGCGGCGGGCGCGATCCGCGCCGCAGCCTGCGCGCCGAGATGGCGCGCCGGTTCGAGGCCTACAAGCGCGAGGTCGTCCGCCCGTTCTTTCGCGATCATTTCGCGCGGATCGACCGGCAGGTGGTCCTTGTCGATGCGCTGGATGCGCTGCACAAGGGGCCCTCGGCGGTCGAGGACATGCGCCGCGCCATGGCCGAGATCCTCGGCGCATTCCGACCCGGTCGCAACGCGTTCCTTACCCAGCTTCTGCTGGGACGCCGGGTCGAAAAGATCCTGTTCGCCGCGACCAAGGCCGATCACCTTCACCACACGCAGCATGCCCGCCTGACCGCGATCATGGAGGCGCTCTTGCGCGCCGCGCGCGACCGGGCCGAGTTCGCGGGCACCGAGACCCGCGCCATGGCGCTCGCGGCGCTGCGCACCACCGTGGAGGATCGGGTCGAGCATGGCGGCCGCGCCCTCGATTGCGTGCGTGGCCGACTGCTGGAGACCGGGCGCCAGGCGGCCTTTCACGCCGGCGAACTGCCGGTCGATCCGGGGCGATTGCTGTCAGCCGCCCGCGAGGGGGCGACAGACTGGCCCGACGGTCCCTACAAGGCCATGCGCTTCGCGCCCGCCCCGCTTGATCTGCGCCGCGGTGAAGGGCCGCCGCACATCCGTCTTGATCGTGCGGCGCAGTTTCTGATCGGGGATCGGTTGTGAGGACCATGCGCGCCCGCCTGTGGCACCTGCCGCGGATCGCCGCGATCCTCTGGGCCTTCACCCGTGCCACACCATGGCTGCCGAAGGTGCGCAGCCCGCTTGACGATCTGCGCGCCCTGGGATGGGTCACGGCGCGGGGCTGGGTCAGGGTGATGCGGGATACGGCCGGTGTGTCGGGGTTCATCGTCTGCGACGGCACTCGCGTGCATGCGCTCTACGTGGCCCCCGACCGGCGCGGGCGGGGCGTCGGTCGCGCGCTCTTGTCCGAGGCGAAGACCCGGTCAGACATGCTCGACCTCTGGGTCCTGTCTGCAAACATTCCGGCGCGTGCCTTTTACCTCGGGCAAGGCTTCACGGAGGTCGTGCAGGGGCAGGGCGCTGGCAATGACGAGGGGCTGCCCGACATCCTCATGATCTGGCAAGACGCAAGGAGAACGGCATGAGCAGGGGTCCTGTTCTGATCGACATGGACGCGGACGACACGGCCGCTCCGGACCGGGCACCGCCGGTACCCGACGACGCGGCCCCGCCCGAGGGGCGCGCGATGCAGGCGGCGATGGCACATGCCGCGCGGCCGCCATCGCCGCTGGCACGCCTGTTCTGGGGTCTTGTCCTGGGGTTGCTTGGTACTGCGGTCACCGTGGCGGCCTGGGATTTCGCGGCAAGCCTCATCTCTCGGGCCCCGCTGCTGGGCTATGCGGTGGCGGTGATGGGCGGGGCCCTTGTCGTGGTTGCGGCCATCATCGCCCTGCGCGAAATGGCCGCGTTTGCACGGCTCAACCGCCTCGACAGTCTGCGGAGCGCGGCAGAGGGCGCCATCGCCGACGAGGATCTCGGCACCGCGCGCACCACGGTGGCACGCCTGCGCACGCTTTACCAGGCGCGCGCAGAGCTTCGCTGGAACCATGCCCGGCTGAAGGATCGAGAGGCCGAACAACTCGACCCGGCGTCGCTGCTTGAACTGGCAGAGACCGAATTGCTGTCGCCGCTCGATGTGCAGGCCACGCGCGAGATCGAGCTTGCGGCGCGTCAGGTGGCCACGGTGACGGCGCTCGTTCCACTGGCGCTGGCGGACGTGGTGGGCGCGCTTTTGATCAATTTGCGGATGATCCGGCGCATCGCGGAAATCTACGGGGGCCGCGCCGGGGTGCTGGGCGGCTGGCGCCTGACGCGCAGCGTGATGGCGCATCTGGTGGCGACCGGGGCCGTCGCGGTGGGGGACGACATGATCAGCAGCGTCGCGGGCGGCAACATGCTGTCGAAGGTGTCGCGCCGCTTTGGCGAGGGCGTGGTCAACGGCGCGTTGACCGCGCGGGTCGGCGTCGCCACGATCGAGGTCTGCCGCCCGATGCCATTCCTGCGGGCCGCACGCCCGTCGGTGACGGGGATGGTCAAACGCGCGCTGACCGGGCTTTTCGCGCGCAAAAGCTGAGCGTCAGCGCAGTTTCGGCACCCCGCCCGCCAGCGTCTCGCGCTCGACCACGCCGGCGCGCAGGCTGCGCCCGATGCGATGCGCCAGCGCCGACCACGCCGCGGCCTGATCCGGGCGCAATTCGACACGCAGGACGCTGTCGAAGAGGTCGAGCCAGGTCGAGAACATGCCGGGACGCACGTTGCGCGCCTGCACATGCGCGGTCATCGGACTGCCGTCATAGCTGCGCTCATGCAGGATCGCGTTCGCCCAGAAATCTGCGACCTTCGCCTCGTGCGCGGGCCAATCGTCCACATGGACCGCAAAGACCGGGGCAAGACCCGGATGCGCGCGCACCGCCGCGTAAAAGGCCGCGACCACGCGCTCGATCTCGGGGCGGGTGATGTCGAACCGGGGGGGCAAGGCGGTGTTCATGGTATCGAGATGCCTTCACCCGCACCGCTGTGCAAGGGGCTGTCGCGTCCCAGGACGCAGAGGGCGACGAAATCCTTGAAAGATTTCGGATCGCTTTCTTTTCAAGAAAGCGTGGGTCGCGCCCTCTGGACGCTTGCCGGGCACGGGCCTATAAGGCAATCCATGATCCAAGCCTCAGCGATCCTCATTCGAATTACATGCCCGGCGCTCTGACGTTTCCGAGCTGCCGGGACATTTGGCGAACTTCATCGCGCCGCCCCAGAACCCCCCGAGATTTCAACACCCAGTGACAAAGGACGTCACCCATGTGTTCTGACACACCCGATTACAAAGATACGCTCAACCTGCCGAAAACCCAGTTTCCGATGCGTGCCGGCCTGCCCAAGCGAGAGCCCGACTGGCTTGCCCGGTGGGAGGAGATCGGCATCTACGACCGGCTGCGCGAGCGGGCACAGGGGCGGGCGCCCTTCACCCTGCATGACGGTCCGCCCTACGCCAACGGGCACCTGCATATCGGCCACGCGCTCAACAAGATCCTCAAGGATCTGGTGGTGCGCAGCCAGCAGATGATGGGGCGCGACGCACGCTACATCCCCGGCTGGGATTGCCACGGCCTGCCGATCGAATGGAAGATCGAGGAACAGTACCGCGCCAAGGGCATGGACAAGGACACGGTCGACATTGTCGAGTTCCGCCGCGAATGCCGCGAGTTCGCCGAAGGCTGGATCGACGTGCAGCGCGACGAGTTCAAGCGCCTCGGCGTCACCGGCAAATGGGACAAACCCTATCTCACGATGGATTACCGCGCCGAGCGGATCATCGCCGAGGCGTTCCAGACCTTCCTGATGACCGGCACGCTGTATCAGGGCTCGAAGCCGGTGATGTGGTCCCCCATCGAGAAGACCGCGCTCGCCGAGGCGGAGGTGGAGTATCACGACAAGGAAAGCTTCACGGTCTGGGTGAAGTTCGAGGTCGGAGCGACATTCAGCAGCGAACACCAAGAGGCGATGGTGATGCCAGATCACCCGTTGCACGGTGCCAAGGTGGTTATTTGGACAACGACGCCATGGACCATCCCGTCCAACAAGGCCGTGGTCTATGGCGAGGATATTTCCTACGGCCTCTACGAAGTTACAGATACGCCTCAAGAATGTTGGGCAGAAGTCGGTGAACATCTTGTACTTGCTGACAATCTTGCCGCCGAAGTTCTTACGAAGGCACGTCTTGAAGAAGACCAATATAAACGCCTCGGCGATGTCGATCCAAGCCAGATTGCATGGGTCCACCACCCTCTGCGTCTGAGCGAGGGATCTCAGGGCGAATGGGACGCGCCACGCGATTTCCGCGCCGCCGATTTCGTCACCGATGAGGAAGGCACCGGTTTCGTGCATTGCGCCCCATCCCACGGGATGGAGGAATACGACCTCTATCGCGGTCTCGGGATGCTCGATCAGGTCATCACGTACAACGTGATGGACGATGGCAGCTTCCGCCCCGATCTGCCGTTCTTCGGCGGGACCGAGATACTTGACCGCAAGGGCAAGGAAGGCAACGCCAACAAGGCGGTGATCGACAAGCTGGCCGAGGTTGGCGGGCTGCTGGCGCGTGGCAAGATCAAGCACAGCTACCCGCATAGCTGGCGGTCCAAGGCACCGGTGATCTACCGCAACACCGCGCAATGGTTCGCCGCGATCGACCGCGAGGTTGGTGACGGCAAGGACATCTACGGCAAGACGATCCGCGAGCGCGCGCTGCGCTCGATCGACGAGCTTGTGACATGGACGCCGAAAACGGGGCGCAACCGCCTTCATGCGATGATCGAGGCGCGGCCCGACTGGGTGCTGTCGCGGCAACGCGCCTGGGGCGTGCCGCTCACGTGCTTCGTGAAAAAAGACGCGCAACCCACGGATTCGGAATACCTTTTGCGCAATGAAGAGGTGAACGCCCGGATCCTCGCGGCGTTCGAGGAAGAAGGCGCGGACGCCTGGTACAAGCCCGGCGCGAAGGACAGGTTCCTGTCGGGCCTCGTCGATCCCGAGGCGTGGGAAAAGGTCGATGACATCCTTGATGTGTGGTTCGATTCAGGCTCCACCCATGCCTTTGTGCTGCGCGACCGCGAGGATGGCAGCGAAGACGGCATCGCGGACCTGTATCTCGAAGGCACGGACCAGCATCGCGGGTGGTTCCATTCCTCGATGCTGCAGGCCTGCGGGACGATCGGCCACGCGCCCTATCGCGGGGTGCTGACGCATGGCTTCACGCTGGACGAAAAGGGCAACAAGATGTCCAAATCGCTCGGCAATACGGTGGCCCCCGACGATGTGACCAAGCAATACGGCGCCGATATCCTGCGGCTCTGGGTTGCGCAGGCGGATTACACGGCGGATCTGCGGATCGGGCCGGAAATCCTGAAAGGGGTCGCCGACGGCTATCGTCGACTGCGCAACACGATGCGTTTCATGCTGGGATCGCTGGCGCATTTCACCGAAGCCGACCGCGTGGACCCTGCCGAGATGCCCGAGCTGGAACGCTGGGTGCTGCACCGTCTGGCCGAGCTTGATCACAAGGTCAGGACCGGCTTTGAAGCCTATGATTTCCAAGGCGTCTATCAGCAGATCTTCAACTTTGCCACGGTCGAGCTGTCGGCGTTCTATTTCGACATCCGCAAGGATGCGCTTTATTGCGATGGCGACACGGCCCGGCGCCGCGCCGCGCGCACCGTGCTGGACCTGCTGTTTCACCGGCTGACCACGTGGCTGGCCCCGGTGCTGGTCTTCACCATGGAAGAGGTCTGGCTGGAACGGTTCCCCGGCAAAGGCAGCTCGGTTCACCTTGTGGACATCCCCGACACGCCCGCGGATTGGCTGAACGAGCCGCTGGCGGCGAAATGGGCACAGGTGCGGGCCGCGCGACGTGTCGTGACCGCCGCCTTGGAGGTGCAACGCACCGACAAGGTGATCGGCGCCAGCCTAGAGGCTGCGCCGGTGGTGCATGTGCGCGACGCGGAGATGCTGGAGGCGCTGAAATCGGTGAATTTCGAGGATATCTGCATCACCTCTGATATCTCGCTGACCGCCGATCCGCGCCCCGCCGAGGCGTTCCGGCTGCCCGAGATCGACACCGTGGGCGTGGTCTTCGAGCGGGCGGAGGGTTCGAAATGTCAGCGCTGCTGGAAGATCCTGCCGGATGTCGGCACGCATGCGCATCCGGGGACATGCAAACGGTGCAGCGCCGCACTGGGGTGAGGACTTGACGGCACGTGGCGGGATTTGGGTATTTTTGCCAAGAAGAAACGCGGCCGGGATCAGATCTGGCCGCGTTCCTCGGCCTTGGCGTGGTTCCAGAGCGTGTCCATGTCCGCAAGATCAGAGTCGTCAGGTGTCTTGCCCGCCGCCTTGAGTAGCGCCTCGATCCGCTCGAACCGGCGGGTGAATTTCGCGTTGGCGCGGCGCAGCGCGGTCTCGGGGCAGAGGTTCATGTGCCGTGCGAAGTTGGCCATGACGAACATCAGGTCGCCGAATTCCTCCTCTATGTGATCGGGATCGGCCTGCACGGTCGCTTCATGCAGTTCCTCGGCTTCTTCCTGTATCTTTCTGAGAACATGCGTGGTTTCTGGCCAGTCAAAGCCGACCCGCGCAGCGCGTTTTTGCAGTTTTACTGCCCGCAGCAGGGCCGGCAGGCCGAGCGCGACACCGTCTAGCGTGCCGGTTTTCTTGCTTGCGGCGCGTTCTTGCGCCTTGATGGCTTCCCAGTCGAGGGTTTGCTGGGTTGCAGTCTTGTCGCGGCTTTCGTCGCCGAAGACATGCGGATGGCGATCGATCATCTTGTCCGAGATTGCGTTGGCCACCGCACCGAGGTCGAACAGGCCGCGATCCTCGGCGATGCGGGCATGAAACACCACTTGCAACAGGAGATCGCCAAGCTCACCCTGCAGGTCGGACCAGTTTTCCTGCTCGATCGCGTCGGCGACTTCGTACGCCTCTTCTATGGTATAGGGCGCGATGCTGGCGAAATCCTGCTCGATGTCCCATGGGCATCCCGTCTCGGGGTCGCGCAGGCGTGCCATGATCTCGACGAGGCGCGCGAGCCCGTCCATCGGGTCGGAATCGCGGCGGTCATCGGGCATGGGGCGGCCTTTTCAAGAAATCACGAGTGTCTGACAACCGGTCCGATCGGGGCGCGCTGTCCAGCGCCCTTGAAATGAAATCCGCGCCCCCGCCGGTACAACAGGGCCGGAGCGCGGATCTTGCCCCCTCGGCCGGGCCGCGTGGTGCCGCCACCCTTGGATCGTTCAGGCGTTGGCGTCGCGGATCTTGTCGGCGGCGTCCTTGTCGAAGGTGACACCGCTTTGCGCGAAAAGCTGGTCAAGCTCGCCGGAGAGCGTCATCTCGGTGATGATGTCGCACCCGCCCACGAACTCGCCCTTGACGTAGAGCTGCGGGATGGTGGGCCAGTCGGAATAGTCCTTGATGCCCTGCCGGATATCTTCGTCGGCAAGGACGTTCACGTCGGTGAACTCCACCCCCATGAAATTGAGCACGCCGGCGACGCGGCTGGAAAAGCCGCATTGCGGCATGTCCTTGGTGCCTTTCATGTAGAGCACCACGTCGCTGGCTTTCACGGTGTCTTCGATGCGTGTCTTGGCGTCGGTCATGTGCGGGTTTCCTGTAGTTTGTCGTCTTTGTCGAGATGTCTGGTGTCGCGTGACGTGTCCGTGTCTGCGGGATCTTCTGCGTCGTCTTGGTCCTTGGCGGCGCGGTCTTCCTGCTCTTTGGCCTCGGTCTCAAGCAGGTCGGGGTCGAAATCGTGCGGATCGAACCCTTCCTCATCTTCGGGGATCGCGCCGATATGGGTGGTGTTGGTTTCCGGGTCGTAGTTCAACCCGAACGTGTTTCGCCCCTCGGCCTTGAACCGTCTGTACTCGTGCCATGTGGCGTACACGAATACCGCCACGAAGGGGACAAGGATGAGGAGGGCGAGATAGCGTGCTTCCATTAGGATTAGTCAGGGGCTTTTGTGGTAAGCGCGAGCGCGTGCACCGCCCCGTCGGGCCCATCCATCTTGCCCTTGAGCGCGGCGTAAACCATCCGCTGCTGCTGTACGCGGTTCTTTCCGCGAAAGCTTTCGTCGATGACTTCGGCGGAGAAATGCACCCCGTCATCGCCTTCCACCCGGATGCGAGCCTCTGGCATGGCGTTGCGGATCAGCGCCTCTAGATCGGATGCGAGCATGGTTTGGCACACCTTGTTGAGTTCCTATGGTGGAAAAGTAGAACCTGCACAGGCCGAGCGCAAGGGTGCGTCGCAGCCCGGATCAGTCGAAGAGGGCACCGAAGCCGGAGCGGTACAGCGCGGACAGGTCCGACAGCGGCGCCTCGATGCGGCCCATGCGGACAGTG
Organism: Roseovarius tibetensis; assembly: GCF_050896375.1. Taxonomy (NCBI): domain Bacteria; kingdom Pseudomonadati; phylum Pseudomonadota; class Alphaproteobacteria; order Rhodobacterales; family Roseobacteraceae; genus Roseovarius; species Roseovarius tibetensis. The sequence continues at coordinate 171,125 of NZ_JBPBBB010000005.1, read as the reverse complement.
TCGCCGGTGAAACGGCCCACGGTCCAGAGCGGGACATTCGCGCGACCTGCCGCGATCATCAATGCCTCGGCCGCATCGAAATTGCAGGCGATGAGGTAGCGGCCCTGATCCTCGCTGAACAGGGTCGCCGTGTCGTCGGAGTCGAGACGGATGCCCACGCCCGCCGCCTCGGCCATCTCGAAGGCTGCCAGAGCCAGGCCGCCATCGCCCAGATCGGTGCAGGCCTTGATGTTCGCGTGATTGTCGCGGATGAAGTCGCCGTGGCGTCGTTCAGCGTCGAGATCGACATGCGGCGCGTCGCCCTCGGCGCGGTTGAACACCTCGGCCAGCAGCGCGGATTGCCCGAGATGACCGTGGGTGCTGCCCAACAAAAGCGCCACGTGCCCGTCGCGGGCCACCCCGGTGATCGCGGATTCGGGATCACGGATCAGCCCGATCGCGCCAATCGTGGGGGTGGGCAGAATTGCGGTGCCGTCGGTCTCGTTGTAGAGCGAGACGTTGCCCGACACGATCGGCATGTCCAGCGCCGTGCAGCCCGCGCCAATGCCCTTGATGGCATTTACGAACTGGCCCATGATCTCGGGCTTTTCGGGATTGCCGAAATTCAGGTTGTCGGTGGCCGCAAGCGGGATGGCCCCAAGCGCCGACAGGTTGCGATAGGCCTCGGCCACGGCCTGCTTGCCGCCTTCCTCGGGATTGGCGGCGACGTAGCGCGGGGTCACGTCGGCGGTAAATGCCAGCAGCTTGTCGGTGCCGTGCACACGCACCAGCCCGGCGCCCTGACCGGGGGTACGGGCGGAATCGCCCATCACCATCGTGTCATATTGCTCGTAGACCCATTGCCGCGAGCAGTAGTTGGGCGAGGTGATGAGCGCGCGCAGCGCATCGATGGGGTCGACCTTTGGCACCGTGACCGGGTCAAGTGGTTCTGCCGGGTCAGGATCGTCGAACGGGCGGTCATACTCGGGCGCGGCGCCGGAAAGCTGGGCGAGCGGAAGGTCGGCCTTGACACTGTTGCCCTGCATCACAAGAAACCTGTCCTCGGCCAGTGTCTCGCCAACGATGGCGAAGTCGAGATCCCATTTCTCGAAGACCGCGCGCGCCTCTGCCTCCTTTTCGGGACGCAGGACCATCAGCATGCGTTCCTGGCTTTCCGACAGCATCATCTCGTAGGCGGTCATGCCGTCCTCGCGCTGCGGCACCGCGTCGAGCTGCAGCTTGACGCCCAGCCCGCCCTTGTCGCCCATTTCCACTGCCGAACAGGTCAACCCGGCCGCGCCCATATCCTGGATCGAGATCACCGCGCCGGTCGCCATCAGTTCCAGACACGCCTCCATCAGGCGCTTTTCGGTAAACGGGTCGCCGACCTGCACGGTGGGCCGTTTGTCGTCGATGCTGTCGTCGAATTCGGCCGAGGCCATGGTGGCGCCGCCGACGCCGTCGCGGCCGGTTTTGGCGCCGAGATAGACCACCGGCATGCCGACGCCCGAGGCCGCCGAATAGAAGATGCTGTCGGCGTCCACCAGCCCGGCGGCAAAGGCATTGACCAGGCAGTTGCCGTCATAGGCCGGATCGAAGCGCACCTCGCCGCCGACGCAGGGCACCCCGAAGCAGTTACCGTAGCCGCCGATCCCCTCGACCACGCCATGCACGAGCGCCCGCGTGCGTGGATGGTCGGGGCTGCCGAAGCTGAGCGCGTTCATCGCGGTAATCGGGCGTGCGCCCATGGTGAACACGTCGCGCAGGATGCCGCCCATGCCGGTGGCCGCCCCCTGACGCGGCTCGATATACGACGGATGGTTGTGGCTTTCCATCTTGAAGACCACTGCCTGCCCGTCGCCGATATCGACGATGCCCGCATTCTCGCCGGGGCCGCAGATGACTTGGGGGCCGGTAGTGGGCAGGGTGCGAAGCCACCGTTTGGAGGACTTGTAGGAACAATGCTCGTTCCACATGGCCGAGAAGATACCCAGTTCGGTAAAGCTGGGCTCGCGACCGATGATTTGCAGGATGCGGTCGTATTCGTCGGGCTTGAGGCCGTGCGCCGCAACAAGGTCGGGCGTTATGGACGGGTCGGACATGGGGTGGGCTCTCTCGCTGCTGCGGTTTCGACGTGGTTTAAAGCATGGGCCGCGCAGGTGGAAGGGGCGCGCGCCGCGCGCTGAGGCAGGCAGGTGCCGAGCGGTTGCAGATGGATACGGCCCGGCACGCAGACCCGTAAGGCCCTGTCGCGGCTCCGGTCGCAGATGGATGTGGATGACATGCGGCAGGTCCGAGTTCAGCGCGATTTCGGACGACGACGGTGCATCGCGCCGTCGCACCCCGGGCCGGTATGCCGTCAGGTTTGGCCCGCTAGCGCGGTTGCCTGCCGAACTGACCCGATGCCCAATCTGCGGGCAAACAAAAAAAAGGCCGAGCACAAGGCTCGGCCGAAGTCCAACAGGGAGGTATGATGATGATCGCCGATTGGCCATCACCGCCATACGATCCAGATAGATACGGCCCCCTGACCGATCAAGGCAAATCATGCTGCGGGTGCAGCATGGCCGCTATGCAGCAGGGGCATAGCCTGTACACCGCTTGCGCAATTTATCAGCCAAGTGTCTGTTCCTTGATCTTTTTGCGATACGCGATGATCTCGTCCTGAACGAAATCGCGGAACGCACCAATCCGCTTGGATTGCCGCAGCTCTTCCGGATAGGCGAGAAAGACGGGCACCTCGTTCGAGGAAATATCGGGCAGCACGCGCTCGAGTTCGGGAAAGTCGCGAATCAGGTAATCCGGCAGCACCCCGATCCCGAGCCCGTGCAACACGCCCTGAAGCACGCCGAAATAATTGTTGACCGTCAGAAGGGACGTGATGTCGTTCGTGGTCAATTCCCGCACCAGCAGGGCCGCCGCGCCCACCTGCGCCGAACGCGGGTTCTGGCAGATCAGCCGGTGATGCTGCAAATCCTCGACACAGGTGGGGGCGCCGTGACGTTCGAGATAGCCCTTCGTGGCGTAAAGGCACATATGCACGCTCATCAGGCGTTTGCGGATCAGGTCGGCCTGGGACGGCTCCTTCATGCGGATGGCGATGTCGGCCTCGCGCATCGGCAGGTCGAGAACGCGTTCCTCGAGCATCAGGTCGATCTTGAGATCCGGATACTTGTCGTAAAGCTTGGTCAGGCGCGGCGCGAGCCACAGCGTGCCGAACCCGGTCGTGGTGGTGACGCGCAATTCGCCGAACACCTCTTCCTCGCTGTCGCGGATGCGGGCGGTGGCCGCGTCGAGACGCTTGAGCATGGCGCGGGTGGCGTCGAACAGCAATTCGCCCTGTTCGGTGAGAATCAGCCCGCGCGCGTGACGGTGAAACAACGTGGCGTTGAGCGATTCTTCGAGGGCGCGCACCTGGCGAGATACGGCCGATTGCGACAGGTGCAACTGATCGCCCGCATGGGTGAGGCTGCCCGCATCCGCCACAGCGTGAAATATTCTGAGCTTGTCCCAATCCATCGTCATAACTTTCTGAAATTCGCGTGCCGCGTCACGCAATAGCAGACATATCCGGCACGGCGATAGCGAGGGCAAAGTATTTTCGTGAATTTCCGCTTGGTAGGTCATATATTGTGACCTTATATTGCGGTATCATGCTTCAAAGCTGATCAGCCACGGGAGAGCGACATGACCAGACAGGAAATCACGCTGAACGATCGGTTCGATCTGGACAAATCGCCGGTCCTTCTGAACGGTACGCAGGCGATGGTGCGCCTGATGCTGATGCAGGCCGCGCGCGACCGCGCCGCCGGCCACGCCACCGCGGGCTATGTCACGGGCTATCGCGGCTCGCCGCTGGGGGCCGTCGATATGCAGATGCGCCGCGCCGAGAAATTTCTGGCCGAGGCCAATGTGCGGTTTCGGGAGGGTCTGAACGAGGATCTGGCCGCGACCGCCCTCTGGGGCAGCCAGCAGGCGGAATTGCGCGGCGAGGGCAAATATGACGGGGTGTTCGGGCTGTGGTACGGCAAGGGGCCGGGCGTCGACCGTTCCGGCGACGTGATGCGGCACGCCAACATGGCCGGCACCTCGCCGCTGGGGGGCGTGCTGATGGCGATGGGTGACGACCACACCGGCGAATCCTCGACCGTGCTGCATCAAAGCGAATGGGCGCTGGTCGATGCCTACATGCCCGTGGTCAGCCCCGCCGGCGTGCAGGAGATCCTTGATTACGGGATCTACGGCTATGCGCTCAGCCGGTTTGCCGGGGTCTGGGTGGGCCTGAAGACGATGAAGGACACCGTCGAGGCCACCGCGGTCGTCGATGGCCGTCCCGACCGGATGCACCTTGTCACGCCCGATGTGCCTTTGCCCGACGGGGGCCTCAACATCCGGTTGCACGACACGCCGCACGCGCAAGAGGCGCGGATGATCGACTACAAGCGCTTCGCCGCCGAGGCATTCAGCCACGCCAACGGCATGGACAAGCGCATGTGGGGCAAGCCGGGCGCGAAGATAGGGTTCGTCGCGGCCGGCAAGAACTGGCTGGATCTGGTGCACGCGCTGGAACTTCTGGGCATCGACGCGGCCGAGGCCGAACGACTGGGCCTGACCACGTACAAGGTCGGGCAGACCTTTCCGCTGGACATGAAAGGGTTTCACGACTGGGCCGAGGGGCTGGACCTGATCGTCGTCGTCGAGGAAAAGCGCAAGCTGATCGAGGTGCAGATCAAGGAGGCCATATTTGACGACCGGCGCGGCCGCCGCGTCTATGGCTGGTACAAGGGCGGCGCCGGCGGCATGCACCGCGAGGAGCTGTTCCCGACGCGCGGCGCGCTCGACCCGATCTGGATTGCCGAAAAGCTGGGGGGCGTCCTGATCGAAGAGGGGCGCGGCACCGACCGGATAAAGGCCGGGCTTGACGCGCTGTCCGAGGCGCGCGCCGGCGACAACGCCGAGGAAATCGCGACGCGGTTGCCCTATTTCTGTGCGGGATGCCCCCATAACTCGTCCACGACCGTGCCCGAGGGCAGCCGCGCCTATGCCGGGATCGGCTGTCACTACATGGTGCAGTGGATGGACCGCGAGACGACCGGCTTCACCCATATGGGCGGGGAAGGGGCCAACTGGATCGGCGAGGCGCCGTTTTCCAAACGCGGCCACGTCTTTCAGAACCTCGGGGATGGCACCTACAACCACTCCGGCGTGCAGGCCATTCGCGCCGCACTGGCGCAGGGGACCACGATCACCTTCAAGATCCTCTACAACGACGCCGTCGCGATGACCGGCGGGCAGGGCAACGATGGCGGGCTGGATGCGCCGCGAATCGCCGCCGAACTGCGCGCAATGGGCGTTCAGCATCTGGCGGTGGTCTATGACGAGAAAGAGGATGTCGATCCCAAGTCCTTCCCCGCGGATGCCGAGATTGCCGAGCGCGCGGACCTGCCGAAGGTGCAGGAACGGCTGGCGCGGATCGAGGGGGTCAGCGTGCTGCTGTACATCCAGACCTGTGCGGCCGAAAAGCGGCGCCGCCGCAAGCGCGGCACCTTCCCCGATCCCGATCGCCGCGTCTTCATCAACACCGATGTCTGCGAGGGCTGCGGCGATTGCGGGGCGCAATCCAACTGTGTCGCGATCGTTCCGGTCGAGACGGAACTTGGCCGCAAGCGGGCGATCGACCAGTCGAGCTGCAACAAGGATTTTTCCTGTCTCAAGGGCTTTTGCCCATCTTTTGTCACGCTCGAAGGTGCGACGCCACGCAAGGACGGCACCACCGATCTGACCCTGCCCGACATGCCCGACCCGGTGCTGCCCGCGATTGACGGCACGCATAACGTCGTGATCACCGGCGTAGGCGGCACCGGCGTCGTGACCATCGGTGCGGTGATGGCGCAGGCGGCGCAGATCGACGGCAAGGGCGCCGGCATGATGGAGATGGCCGGTTTGGCCCAGAAGGGCGGCGCGGTGCATATCCATTGCCGCATCGCGGAAAAGCCGGGCGACATCAACGCGATCCGGGTGGCGACCGGTGAATGCGATGCGCTGATCGGTGGCGACCTGGTGGTCAGCGCCGGGTCCGCGACGCTGGGGCTGACGCGACCGGGCAAGACCGGGGCGGTGGTCAACAGCCACGAGATCATGACCGGTGATTTCACCCGCGACACCGACTTCCGGTTGCCTACCGACCGCTTGCGCCTATCGCTGGAGGCGAGGCTGCGCGAGGGTGTGCAGCTTTTCGACGCCTCGGATCTGGCCGCGAAGGTCATGGGCGATTCCATCTATTCCAACATGATGATCTTCGGCGCGGCGTGGCAGCGCGGGCTGATCCCGTTGAGCTTCGAGGCGATCGCGCAGGCCATCCGCCTGAATGGTGCGGCGGTGGACAATAACCTGCGCGCCTTTGACATCGGACGGTATGCCGCGCTTTACCCCGACAAGGTGGACAAGCTGCTGACGCCAAATGTCGTGGCCAAGCCAAAGACCCTCGACGACCGGATCGCGACCCGCGTCGATCACCTGCGCGCCTATCAGGGCAAGGGGCTGGCGAAACGCTATCGCCGTATGATCGACGGGATCGAGGATGCCGAGCTGCGCGAGGCCGTTGCGAAAGGCTATCACAAGCTGCTGGCCTACAAGGACGAATACGAGGTCGCGCGCCTGCACCTGCAGACCGCCGAAAAGGCCCGCGCCGAGTTCGGCGGCGACTTTCGCATGACCTTCCATCTGGCGCCGCCGGCGCTGTCGAAAACCGGCGCCGACGGGCGGCCGCAAAAGCGCGCCTTCGGGCCGTGGATCCTGCGCGGGTTCGGCCTACTGGCGCGGCTGAAGGCGTTGCGCGGCACGCCGTTCGATCCGTTCGGATACAACGCCGAACGCAAGATGGAACGCGCGCTGATCCGGCAATACGAGGCCGACATGGCCGAAGTCCTGCCGAAATGTGACGCCGCGACCCGCGATGCGGTGATCGCGCTTGCGGATCTGCCTCTGAGCATCAAGGGCTTCGGCCCGGTCAAGCAGGCCAACGCGGCCAAGGCCGAAAAGCGCCGCGAGGAATTGCTGGCGACAATCCGCGCGGGCGGGCCGGAATTGGCGCAGGCAGCGGAGTGAGCGTCACGAAACAGTCACGGGAAAGAGGCAAAAGCGTCGTGTAGTCTTCACGGGTGCGGGAACGACTCCCCGCCCGAACAAAGGGATCGACCGATGCAGACCGACCGCCACATCGCCCGTGACATTTCCTACGCCCATTCCGCCCAGACGCGGGGCGGGCGGGCGATGATCCGCACGATGGAGAACCTGACCGGACGCGTCGCGCTGATCAAGCGCGCCGCAGGCTACGAGCGTGACGTCGCCATGGGCCGCGACTTCTGGCAGGTGATCGTCGAACGATATGGCCTGACGCTTGACGTCGTGGGCGGCAGTCTCGACGCCATCCCGCGCGAGGGGCCGCTGGTGCTGATCGCCAACCATCCCTACGGGATCCTCGACGGTCTGATGATGGGCCATATCCTGAGCAGTACGCGCGGTGATTTCCGCATCCTCGCGCACCAGGTCTTTCGCAAGGCCACGGACATCGAACGCGTGATCCTGCCGATCAGTTTCGATGGCAGCCGCGAGGCGCTGGCACTGAATCTTGCCAGCCGGCGCGACGCGCTAAGCTACCTGGGGCAGGGCGGGGCGATCGGCGTCTTTCCCGGCGGCACGGTCAGCACATCGGCCAAGCCGTTCTCGCGGCCGCTGGATCCGGGCTGGCGTGGATTTACAGCGCGGATGATCGCCAAAAGCGAGGCGACCGTGGTGCCGGTCTATTTCGACGGCCATACCAGCCGCCTGTTCCAGCTTGCCAGCCACCTGCATTACACCCTGCGCATGGGGCTGTTGATGCAGGAATTCCGCAAACGCGTGGATACGCCGGTGCGGGTCGTCGTGGGCGACGCGATTCCCCGTGCACAGCTTGCACGGCATGCCGGGGACACGAAATCGCTGATGGCGTTCCTGCGCTCGAAGACCTATGAATTGTCGCCAAGCCCGGTCGCCGCAGGCGAGATCGGGTTCGAATACGACTGAGCCCGCGAACGGGATGCGACATGGCGGTAGGGATCTTCGACAGCGGGCTGGGCGGGCTGACGGTCTGGGACGCGGTGCGCGCGCGGCTGCAGGACGTGCCCCTCGTCTACCTGGGTGACAATGCGCATGCGCCCTACGGTGTGAGGGACGCCGACGACATTCACGATCTGACCACGGCCTCGGTGGCGCGGCTGTTCGATGCCGGCTGCGACCTGGTGATCCTGGCGTGCAATACGGCCTCGGCCGCCGCCCTGCGTCGCATGCAGGAATCCTGGGTGCCCCGTGACAAACGCGTGCTGGGTGTCTTCGTGCCGCTGATCGAGGCGTTGACCGAACGGCAATGGGGCGACAACTCGCCCCCCAGAGAGGTCGCCGTGAAGAACGTCGCGCTGTTTGCCACACCCGCCACCGTCGCCAGCCGCGCCTTCCAGCGCGAACTGGCCTTCCGGGCCATCGGTGTCGATGTAGAGGCACAAGCCTGCGGCGGGGTCGTGGATGCCATCGAAGAGGGTGACATGATCCTGGCTGAGGCGTTGGTGCGGTCGCATGTCGAGGCGCTGAAGCGGAAGATGCCACAGCCGCAGGCGGCCGTGCTGGGCTGCACGCATTATCCACTGCTCGAGGATGTGTTCCGCGCGGCACTCGGACCAGACGTTGCCGTCTATTCGCAGCCGCGTCTCGTGGCCGACAGTCTGGCCGATTACCTGGCCCGCCATCCCGCCATGCGCGGCACGGGCGAGGATGCGCTGTTCCTGACCACGGGCGATCCGATCCGCGTCTCGACCCGCGCCACGCAATTTCTGCGCCGTGACATCAGCTTTTGCTCCATCTGACACGGGCCTTCATGTGCCCTGCGTTGCATAGATGACTTGAACCCCTTAGACCGTCCAAAAGCGCTGCGAGAGGATGACATGACGCATAAAATCGCCATTCTGGGGGCATCGGGCTATACCGGCGCCGAGCTTGTCCGCCTGATCGCCACGCATCCCGATCTGGAAATCGCGGCGCTGTCGGCCAATGCCAAGGCCGGCCAGCGCATGGCGCAGGTTTTTCCCCATCTGCGTCACCTCGACCTGCCCGACCTCGTGACCGTCGACGAGGTGGATTTCTCGGGCATCGACCTGTGCTTTTGCGCGCTTCCGCACAAGACCAGCCAAGAGGTGATTGCAAAGCTGCCGCGTGATCTGAAGATCGTCGATCTGTCGGCCGATTTCCGGCTGCGCGATCCGGCTGATTACCAGACATGGTACGGCAACCCACATGCCGCGCCCGAGTTACAGGCCGAGGCGGTCTACGGCCTGACCGAGTTCTATCGCGAGGATATTACCGCCGCGCGGCTGGTGGCGGGCACGGGCTGCAACGCGGCCACCGGGCAATACCTGCTGCGGCCGCTGATCGCCGCCGGGGTGATCGATCTGGACGAGATCATCCTCGACCTGAAATGCGGCGTGTCGGGCGCGGGGCGCAGCCTCAAGGAAAACCTGCTGCATGCCGAACTGTCGGAAGGGTTTCACGCCTATGCCGCGGGTGGCACGCACCGGCACCTGGGCGAGTTTGATCAGGAATTCACCGCCATCGCTGGGCGCCCGGTCGAGATCCAGTTCACCCCGCATCTCGTGCCCGCGAATCGCGGTATTCTCGCCACCGGTTACGTGCGCGGCGATGCGGGCGCGGTGCATGAAACGCTGGCCGGCGCCTATGCGGCCGAGCCGTTCATCGAGGTGCTGCCCTTCGGCGAGGTGCCCAGCACGCGGCATGTCCGGGGCAGCAATTTCTGCCATCTCGGTGTGGTCGCCGACCGTCGGGCGGGGCGCGTGATCGTCGTCGCCGCTCTGGACAATCTCACCAAGGGCAGCAGCGGACAAGCGTTGCAAAACGCCAACCTGATGTTATCTTTACCTGAGACAATGGGTCTGATGCTGGCCCCGGTCTTTCCGTAACGAGAGACGAGATCGATGAGATCCTTGAAAAAGACACGGCGGGTTCAGGTGGTGGCGATCGCGGCGCTGGCGCTGATAATGGCCACGGCGCTTGTCGGATACGGCATGCGCGACGGGATTAACTTCTTTCGCTCGCCCAGCCAGGTGATGGCCGAACCGCCAAGCGCATCCGAGGTCTTTCGCATCGGTGGGCTGGTCGAGGCCGGCAGCATAAAGCGCGGGCAGGGCGAAGTTATCCGCTTTAACGTGACCGATGGCGGCGCGGTGGTCCCGGTGACGTATCGCGGTGTGTTGCCGGATCTGTTCGAGGAAGATCAGGGCATGGTCGGCACAGGAAGCTACCGCGACGGTGTTTTTGAGGCGACCGAGATCCTCGCCAAGCATGACGAGACCTACATGCCGAAAGAAGTCGCGGACGCGCTGAAGGAACAGGGTGTCTACCAAGGGGCGGGCGGTAGCTGAGGCCGCCGCGAAACGGCGCGTTGAATGCCGAAACGCCCACGGGCGGCTGCGTCGTGATCCGGGTATTTTAGCCAAGAAGAAATCAAGGCCGGGTTGCCGGAATGGCCACCGTACGCCGTGGCAGAAACGGGTTAACCTTGACCCCGCCAGAGTGTCTGCATGGATCAGGCAGCATGGCGGGACGGGCAGATGCAGAATGTCAAGGCAATCGCGGCAGACATAGTGGCACGCGAAGGGGGGTTCGTCGACGATCCGGACGACCCGGGCGGTGCCACCAAATACGGTGTCACGATCCACACGATGCGGCGGCTGGGGCTGGACCTCGACGGTGACGGGGATGTGGACGTATCCGATGTACGCGCCATCAGCCGGGCACAGGCGGTGCGGATCTTCATAGAGCATTACCATGACCGCCCCGGAATCGCGCATCTTCCCAAAGTGCTGCGCCCCAGCGTTTTCGACATGTATGTGAACGCGGGCGCCAACGCCGTGAAGATCCTGCAACGGCTGCTGCGCGACATGGGCGAGGCCATAGATGTCGATGGCGTTATCGGCCCGCAGACGGCGGCGGCCGCGGCGCGGGCGACACGCAGTGCCCCGGATCACATCGCCGACGCGTACGGCATCGCTCGGCGTAATTATTACTTCGCGCTTGCGGATGCGCGACCTGCCAGCCGCAAGTACGCGCGCAGCCGGGCAGGGGGCAAGGGGGGCTGGATCCGGCGCGCGGAAGAGTTCATCTCGCAGCGCTATCACCTCGATCAATGCGCATTCAACGAAAGGGTCTCGGCATGGTGATGGATATTCTACGGGCGCTGTTCGGCGGTGGCGGCAACGTGATCCGCGAGACGGCAGAAGTGTTTCGTGTCAATGCCGAGGCCGCCGACGCGCGTGACGTCAAGGTGCAGCGCGCGGCACTCGAACAGATGGCGGACGAGTTCCGTCAAACGGATCGCGGACCGTTCGACCGCATCATTGACGGGCTGAACCGTATTCCGCGCCCGGCGATGGCGCTTGGCACGCTGGGGCTTTTCGTCGCGGCAATGGTCGATCCGGTTTGGTTCGGCGAACGGATGGCCGGGCTGGCGCTGGTGCCCGAACCGCTCTGGTGGCTGCTGGGGGCGGTCGTCAGCTTCTATTTCGGCGCGCGCTACCAGGTAAAGGGGCAGGAGTTTCAACGCTCTGTCGCGACGACCCTCGCGCGGGTTCCGCAGGTGATGAACACCGTGTCGGAACTGCGCGCGCGACGCGCCGACAGTCCGAATGTTGCAACGACCGACACCGATGCAAGCCTGACACTGGCCGCGATGGAACCGGCCGAGAACCCCGCGTTACGGGACTGGCGTCGCGGGACCGCGACAATGTGAACTTACGGCGACGCCGTTTGGTATTGGCGTGCAACGCGTACTACGCTATGTCTGTCGCATGATTACAGAACTCGGTCACTTCGCCCTGATCCTTGCCTTTCTGACGGCCATCGCACAGGCGATCGTCCCGCTCGTCGGGGCGCACAAGCGCTGGCCCGGTTGGATGGCCGTGGCCGATCCGGCGGCGACGCTGCAATTCGTGCTGACCGCCGTCGCGTTTGCCGCGCTGACATGGGCGTTCGTGACGTCGGATTTCTCGCTGCGGCTGGTGACCCTGAACAGCCACACCGACAAACCGATGCTTTACAAGATCACCGGTGTCTGGGGCAATCATGAAGGCTCGATGCTGCTATGGGTGCTGATCGTGACCCTGTTCGGTGGCGCGGTCGCGTGGTTTGGGTCGAATCTTCCGCCGTCGCTGCGTGCGCGGGTGCTGAGCGTTCAGGCAATGATCGGAGTGGCGTTCTTTGCCTTCATCCTCTTCACGTCGAACCCGTTCCTGCGCATGCCGTCGCCGCCCTTCAACGGCCAAGATCTCAATCCGTTGCTGCAAGACCCCGGTCTCGCGTTCCATCCGCCGTTCCTCTATCTCGGGTATGTCGGGCTCTCGATGACGTTCTCTTTCGCGGTCGCGGCCCTGATCGAGGGCCGGGTTGATGCGGCCTGGGGTCGATGGGTGCGTCCTTACACGCTGGCGGCGTGGATTTTCCTGACCATCGGGATCGGCCTTGGGTCATGGTGGGCGTATTACGAGCTGGGCTGGGGCGGCTTCTGGTTCTGGGATCCCGTGGAGAATGCCAGCTTCATGCCTTGGCTTATTGCCGCGGCCTTGCTGCATTCGGCGATCGTCGTGGAAAAGCGCGAGTCCCTCAAAAGCTGGACGATCCTTCTGGCGATCATCGCGTTCGGGTTCTCGATGGTGGGCGCGTTCATAACGCGCTCGGGCGTGCTGACCAGCGTTCACGCGTTCGCCACCGATCCCGAGCGGGGTGTCTTCCTGCTTGGCATTCTCGCGGTCTTCATGGTCGGCGCGCTGACCCTTTTTGCAGCGCGCGCGAACGTCATGCAGGCACGGGGTGTCTTCGGCATGGTCAGCCGGGAATCCGCGCTGGTTCTCAACAACATTCTACTGGCCGTGTCGTGTTTCGTGGTGTTCATCGGCACGATCTGGCCACTGATCGCCGAGATGGTGTTCGACCGCAAGCTGTCGGTCGGCGCGCCCTTCTTCGATGCCGCCTTCACGCCGTTCATGGTGGTTCTTGGTCTCGTGCTGCCGATCGGGGCGATGATGTCTTGGAAGCGCGCGACCGTGGGGCGCGTGATCCGCAAGCTGACGCCGGTCTTCATTCTGGCTGTCGCGATCGGCACGTTGGCTTGGGCGATGCAGACGGGGCGATCGGCGGTTGGGCCTGTCGGGCTGTTTCTCGGGGCGTGGCTGATCGGCGGGGCGATGGTCGATATCTGGTCGCGCACCGGGCGTGGATCGGGCCGGGTCGCGCGCCTTGCGCGGCTGCCGCGCGCCGACTGGGGCAAAGCCTTTGCGCATGGCGGTCTGGGCGTCACCATGGCCGGCATCGCCGCAATGGTCGCATGGGAACAGGAAGATATCCGCGTCATGCAGATCGGTGAAGAGATGGAAATCGCGGGTCACACGTTGCGCCTTGATGATGTCAGCCGGCAAGAGGGACCGAATTACATCGCGACTGTTGCCGATTTCACGCTGAGCCAAGACGGGACCGAGATCGGACAGATGCAGCCCGAAAAGCGCAACTATCCGGTGGCGCAGATGCCGACGACAGAGGCTGCCCTGAACAACGGCTTCCTGCGGGATATCTACGTCGTGATCGGTGATCCGCAGGACAATGGTGGCTGGGCCGTGCGCACTTATTACAAGCCGCTGGCGAACTGGATCTGGGGTGGCACGCTCCTGATGGCCTTCGGGGGTGCACTGTCCCTTAGCGACCGTCGCTACCGCGTGGCGGCCGGGACGCGTAACACGTCTCAGTCTGTCGGACCCGCGCCAGAGGTTCCGGCGGAATGAGACGCCTTGTCATGATCTTGTGCCTTCTGGCGGCGCCGGTTTTCGCGGTTCAGCCCGACGAGATGCTGGACGACCCGGTGCTGGAAGAGCGCGCGCGCGACATTTCCTCCGGGCTGCGGTGCCTCGTGTGCCGCAACGAAAGCATCGACGACTCGAATGCCGATCTAGCCAGCGACATGCGCATCCTTGTGCGCGAACGGCTGGTGGCTGGCGACACCAACGCGGAAGTCGTCGATTTCATCGTCGACCGGTATGGCGAATACGTGCTGCTGAATCCACGCACGGGCGGCTCCAACCTGCTGCTGTGGCTGGCGGGACCGCTCATGCTGGGGGCAGGTCTGCTGATGGCATGGGTCTACCTTCGCGGCCGGTCCAAGGCACCGGAGGACGAGGTGGATCGGCTCAGCGAGGCGGAAGAGCATCGTTTGCGCGATATCCTGAAGGACTGACGCCCCGTCGTCCTTGGCCTGGGCGTGATGATGCGGTTTGATGCCCGAATTGACAGGAGGCATCGAATCCGTTGAAAGAGTATCAGACCATCACCCTGGACCAAGTCGATGACGTCGCGATCGTGCGACTGAACCGGCCCGACCGCATGAACGCGCTGAACCGCCAGATGCGGGCCGAAATCACCGACGCCGTGACACACGCCGGACGCGAAACGCGCGTCGTCGTGATCACCGGCGAGGGCAAGGCGTTCTGTTCGGGGCAGGATCTTGGCGATGGCGGAAATGCCGCCACCCTCGATCTGGAACGCGTCCTGCGCGAGGAATACGTGCCGATGCTGCGCGCGATCACCGACTGTCCGGTGCCGACCATCAGTGCGGTCAACGGGCCGGCCGCCGGGGCGGGCGCCAACCTCGCGCTGGCCGCGGATGTGGTGATCGCCACTGACAGCGCCTATTTCCTGCAGGCCTTCGCCCGAATCGGGCTGATCCCCGATGCGGGGGGCACGTGGATGCTGCCGCGTCAGATGGGCATGGCCAAGGCCATGGGCGCCGCATTGTTCGCCGAGCCGATCAGCGCCCGCCAGGCCAGCGACTGGGGCATGATCTGGGAGGCCGTCGATGACGATGCATTCGTCGAACAGTGGCAGGCCCGCGCAGCACAGCTCGCCAAGGGGCCAACACAAACCTACAAGGCGGCCAAACACGCGATCCGCGCGACATGGGACAACTCTCTGGAACGGCAACTCGATCTTGAGGCTCAACTTCAAGGCGCGTGTGGCCAAAGTCGCGACTTCAAGGAAGGAGTGGTGTCGTTCCTTGAAAAACGGCCCCCGCATTTCGAAGGGCGATGATGATCTTTTGCACCGCCATGCCGCATCCCGTACGAAAAAGGCCCGCATGATGCGGGCCTTTTCATGACAAGCGGTCAGTCGAGATTGCTCAACGGTTCTCGATATCGACGTAATCGCGCAACGTCACGCCCTGATACAGTTGCCGCGGGCGCCCGATCTTGAGCTGTGGATCGGTGATCATCTCCTTCCACTGCGAGATCCAGCCGATGGTGCGGCTGACCGCGAAGATCGGCGTGAACATCGAGGTCGGGAATCCCATCGCTTCGAGAATGATCCCGGAATAGAAATCCACGTTCGGGAACAGCTTCTTATCGGTAAAATAGGGGTCCGCAAGGGCCTGCTTTTCCAGTTCCTTGGCCACCTGCAACGTCGGGTTGTCCTCGACACCCAGAAGCTCCAGCACCTCGTCGGCGGACTGCTTCATCACCTTTGCGCGCGGATCGAAGTTCTTGTAGACCCGGTGCCCGAAGCCCATCAGGCGGAACGGATCGTCCTTGTCCTTGGCGCGCGCGATGTATTCGGGGATCTGATCGGGCGTGCCGATCTCGCGCAGCATTTCCAGACAGGCCTGATTGGCCCCACCATGCGCAGGACCCCAGAGACAGGCAATCCCGGCCGCGATGCAGGCGAACGGGTTGGCACCCGAACTGGATGCCAGCCGCACCGTCGAGGTCGAGGCGTTCTGTTCGTGATCAGCATGCAGAGTGAAGATCCGGTCCATCGCGCGGGCGAGGATCGGGTTGACCTGATAATCCTCGGCCGGAACGGCGAAGCACATGCGCAGGAAATTCGACGCGTAATCGATGTCATTGCGCGGATAGACGAAGGGCTGCCCGATGGAATACTTGTAGGCCCACGCGGCAATCGTCGGCATCTTGGCGATCATCCGGATCGAGGCAACCTCGCGCTGCCACGGATCGCTGATATCGGTGCTGTCATGATAGAAGGCCGACATCGCGCCGACGACACCCACCATGATCGCCATCGGGTGTGCGTCCCGGCGGAAACCACGGAAGAAATACACCATCTGCTCGTGCAGCATGGTGTGGTTGGTCACGCGCGTCTCGAAATCCTCCAGCTGCGCGGGCGAGGGCAACTCGCCGTACAGCAACAGGTAGCAGACCTCGAGAAAATGCGATTTCTCGGCCAACTGGTCGATCGGATACCCACGATGCAGCAATTCGCCCTTGTCACCATCGATGAAGGTAATGGTGCTGTCACAGCTCGCCGTCGAGGTGAAACCGGGATCGTAGGTGAAAACCCCGGCCGTCCCGTACAGCTTGCGGATGTCGATCACGTCGGGACCGGCCGTGGGCGAATAGATCGGCAGATCGTAGCTTTTGCCGTCGATCTCCAGCCTTGCGGCTCTTTTGTCGTCTGACATAGGGGTCCTCCCTTTCGGTGCCCTTCGTGCGGATCACAGACCGCGGGCCGGATAAAATGGGCCGTTACAAGGGATCGGGTCCCCCGCTGGCGGCGTCGTCGAGCCGGGCGATGCTCTCGGTGCGCCCGAGCACCAGCATCATGTCGAACACGCTTGGCGTGGCGCTGCGCCCGGCAAGTGCGGCGCGCAACGGTCCGGCAAGCTTGCCGAATTTCATGTCATGAGCGTCGGTAAACTGGTTCATGACCCCCTCGATCCCGTGACGCGTCCATGTAGCATTTTGCAACTGCGGCGTCAATTCTCCCAGTATACTACGGGATACATCGTCAAGTTGCACAGCCGCTTTCGGCTCGGGGGAAATCGGACGGTCAGCCAGAATAAACGCAGCCTTATCAAGAAGTTCCGGAAAGGTCTTGGCACGTTCCTTCAGGCAGTACATCCCGGACTCCAACAGCGCCGCCTTGCTTTCCTCCAACGGCGACTGATCGGTCGCCGCCAGAAATGCCTGCACTTCATGCCGCAACGCGGCATCATCCATCATCGCGATGTGCTGGCCACACGTGTTGTCCAGTTTCTTGAAGTCCAGCCGCGCAGGGGATTTTCCGATGCCGGGCAGGTCGAACCACGCCTTTGCCTGCGCATCGGTAAAGACCTCGTCGTCGCCATGGCTCCATCCCAGCCGCGCAAGGTAGTTGCGCATGCCCTCCGCCGGGTAGCCCATGCGGCGATACTCGTCGACCCCGAGCGCACCGTGCCGTTTGCTGAGCTTCTTGCCATCCGGCCCGTGAATCAGCGGGATATGCGCGTAAACAGGTACGGGCCAGCCCATGGCCTGATAGATCAACATCTGGCGGGCCGCGTTGTTGAGGTGGTCGTCGCCCCGGATCACATGCGTCACCCCCATGTCGTGATCGTCCACCGCCACGGCCAACATGTAAACAGGGCTGCCATCGCCGCGCAACAGGATCATGTCATCCAGTTGATCGCCCCGGATAACGACCTCGCCCTGCACTGCGTCCGGGATCACCACGGCGCCGTCGCGCGGGGCCTTGATGCGGATCACGTAATCCAGATCCACGGGATGCTGGTCGGGCGTCGCATCCCGCCAGGGACTGCGAAACAGTGTCGAGCGACCCTCGGCCCGGGCCGTGTCGCGGAACGTGTCGATTTCGTCCTTGGTCGAAAAGCACTTGTAGGCCTGGCCGCTTTCGAGAAGCTGTTGCGCCACCTCGCGATGCCGGTCCGCCCGTGCCGCCTGGCTGACCGCATCGCCGTCATGGTCAAGGCCCAGCCATGCCAGCCCGTCAAGGATTGCCTTCGTCGCCTCGGGCGTCGAGCGCGCGTGATCCGTATCCTCGATCCTGAGCAGGAACTGGCCGCCCCGCCCGCGCGCATACAACCAGTTGAACAACGCCGTGCGCGCGCCCCCGATATGCAGGAATCCTGTCGGCGACGGGGCAAAACGGGTCACGACTTGGCTGGCCATGGGGCGGATTAACCTTTCGGTAATGATGAACGGGCAACTATCGGGGGTATTTACCGGCCCGTCGGGGGGGACACAAGTGGCGCGCGTCTGGCAGGTGATCGTGGACGGCTGGCTGATGCAGCGCAGCCATCTCTTCGTGTGGGTGCCCGTGCTGCTGGCCTGCGGGATCGGCCTCTATTTCTCGTTGCGGGTCGAGCCGTCGGTCGCCCTGCTTTGGGCCTGCGGCGGCGGCGCTGTCGTTCTTGCTGTGGCGGCATGGCGAGGGCGCGACTGGGGCGGGCCGCTCCTTTGGGTCGCCGCGCTCGTGATCGCCGGTTTCGCACTGGCGGGGTTGCGCGCGCATCTTGTCGCCGGGCCTGTCCTTGACTGGCGCTATTACGGTCCGGTCGAGGGGCGGATCGTTGCGATCGACCGGTCGGCCTCGGATGCGGTGCGGCTGACGCTCGACCGGGTGGTGCTGGCGCGCGTCGACCCGGACCGTGTACCGCGGCGGGTGCGTGTGTCTTTGCACGGCAAGCACGAGGTCATCACGCCACGCCCCGGCTTGCGCGTTATGATGACGGCGCATCTTTTGCCACCCGGCGGCCCGGTCGAACCGGGCGGCTTCGACTTTCGCCGGCACGCATGGTTTCAGGGCATCGGTGCGGTCAGTTACACGCGCATCCCGGCACTGACCATTGCCGAGGCCGAGGGCCGCCAGACCCTGTCTCGCGCGCGCATGGCGTTGTCGCGCCATGTTCAGACCCGTCTGCCGGGCGAAGAGGGGGCGTTTGCCGCGGCGATCATGGCCGGCGATCGCTCGGGCATGGATCGTCCGACGCTGGACGTCTTGCGCACCACCAACCTTGCACATCTGCTGGCCATTTCCGGGCTGCATATGGGGCTGCTGGTGGGGTTCGTGTTCGCGGCCTTCCGGCTGATCCTGGCTGCGGTTCCCACGATTGGTCTGCGGCTGCCGGCCAAGAAGCTGTCGGCGGCGTTGGCGCTGGTGGTCGCGGCCGGGTATCTCGGGCTGTCGGGGGGCAACGTCGCGACCGAGCGCGCCTTCGTCATGGCCGCGGTGGTGCTGGTGGCCGTGATGCTGGACCGTAGGGCGATCAGCCTGCGCTCGGTCGCGCTGGCGGCGACGATCCTGCTGGTCTGGCAGCCCGAGGCCCTGCTGGGGCCCGGCTTTCAGATGTCGTTCGCGGCCACCACGGCGCTGGTCGGGGTATACGGGCTGATCCGGGACGCGGGGCTGCCTATGGGCCCGCGCTGGTTGCGCCCGGTCTCGGCGGTGGTCATCACCTCTGTCGTTGCGGGGCTGGCAACGGCACCGCTGGCGGCGGCGCATTTCAATCTCTGGTCGCATTACGGGCTGGTGGCCAACCTGCCCAGTGTGCCGCTGATGGGACTTCTGGTGATGCCTGCGGCGGTCATGTCGGCGCTGCTGATGCCATTGGGCCTGGACGCGCTGCCGCTGTGGGTGATGGGGCGCGGTCTCGCCGCAATCCTGTGGATCGCGCATTGGGTCGCGGGACTGGAGGGCGCGCGCGGCACGGTGCCGACCCCTGGCCCGACAGTGCTGCCGATGATGGCCCTCGGGGCGCTTTTCCTTGTGCTGTGGCAGGGATGGGCGCGGCTGCGGGCCTCGTGCCGGTGGCGCTGTCGCTGCTGCTGTGGGTTCAGTCCGCGCGTCCCGATGTGCTGATCGACGACACCGGCGCGCTGGTGGGTGTCATGACAGACGGGGGGCGTGCGCTCAACAAGCCGCGCGGCGGGGGCTTTGTCGCCGGTATCTGGCTGGAAAACGATGGCGACGCCGCGTTGCAGATCGAGGCCGCGACCCGGTGGACCACACGGCCCCCCGATGCCATCCCGGTGCGCGTTCTTGGCGGCGCCCGCGCCGCCGCGGCCCTGACGGACTGTGCCGCCGGTGAATGGGTGGTCCTGAATGCCGCCCCACCCGAGGGCCGGGTCGCGAACCTGCCTTGTACCGTCCTGACCCCTGCGCGTCTGCGCGACACCGGGTCGATCGCCCTTTACGCGACGGATAACGGTGTGCGCATGGTGACGGCCCGCGATATCGCGGGCATCCGTCTGTGGAGTGCTCAGTAGCTGCGAATAAGCCCGACGAGGCGGCCTTGCACCTTCACCTGATCGCCCGGCAGCATGCGGGTTTCATAGGCCGGGTTGGCAGCCTCGAGGGCAACCGCGTTGCCCTTGCGGAAAAAGCGTTTCAGCGTCGCCTCTTCGTCGCGGATCAATGCCACGACGATATCCCCGTTATCGGCGGTCGCGGTCTCGCGGATGATCACCACGTCGCCGTCGTTGATACCGGCATCGATCATCGAATCGCCCTTGACCTCAAGCGCATAATGTTCGCCCGCGCCCGATACCATGCCGCCGGGCACGGTGACGTTATGGCTGGCATGCGCGATCGCCTCAATCGGGACACCGGCGGCAATCCGACCCATCATCGGCACCTCCACCGCGCCACCGGTCTCGACCGGCCGTGCGTTGGCGGGTTTCGGGGGCGCGGCGCGATCCCCTTCGATCACGCGCGGGGTAAAGCCGCGGCCGGCCTCGCCCTGCAAGCTGTCAGGCAGCTTGAGGACTTCGAGAGCGCGCGCACGGTGCGCCAGACGCCGGATGAACCCGCGCTCTTCCAGCGCGGTGATGAGACGGTGGATGCCCGATTTCGATCGCAGGTCGAGCGCGTCCTTCATCTCGTCAAAGCTTGGCGGCACACCGGTTTGCTGGACCCGTGTGTTGATGAACGCCAGAAGATCCATCTGCTTTTTTGTCAACATCGCGCTTCGCCCTGAGATCCAATTTTCTATGTTCTACTTATGTTCGATCGCGGTGTCAATCTTTTCATGCCGGCCGAAGCGATCGTTTACAGCAGGTTACGCCGCGGTATGCGGTGTCTGCGTCGTGCCGCCTGACGACGTCAGACGAAGGCGACCGCACGATCGAAGGGCATTTCGCGCAGCCGCGTTCCGGTTACGGCGAAGATGGCGTTCGCGAGGGCGGCCGGTGCGGGGGGCACGGGGGGTTCCCCGATGCCACGCACGGTATCGCCGGTTTCGAGCCCTCGCACGGCGATCTGGGGGCATTGATACAGGCGCATGCCCGGATAGGTGTCGAAATTCGCCTGCTCTGCCGCGCCGTTCGCGTAGGTGATGGCGCAATTCATCGCATGGCCCAGCCCGAAGATCACGCCGCCCTGGACCAGCCCTTCGAAATTCACCGGATCGAGCACGCGGCCCACATCGGCGGCCACCGCCACCCGGTCGAGCCGGATACCGTTGCGGGTCGCGGTCACCTCGATCACCTGCGCGCAGGGCACCCCGTAGGACAGGCAGAACGCAACGCCGCGTCCCTGATTCTGGCCCAGTGGGCTGCCCCAGTTCGACATCTCGCCCACGGCGTCCAGCACCGCGCGCGAGGCGTCGTGATCGCACAGGCGCAGCCGTTCGACCAGCGGATCGGCGCCCGCCGCATGGATCAGCTCATCGAGCAGGCAATCGTGGAAGAACCCGTTCGTGGACGCCCCTACGGCGCGCCAGGACGAGATCGGCCCGAGATCCGGCGCGCGGTAGCCGGTGACCCGGTAATGCGGGATCGCGAAGGGCTGATCCCAGGCCCCGGCGACGATCTGCAAATCCGGTCCCGCAGCCGGGATGCCCTGCCGGCCCATCTGCGAAGTCAGCACCGAGGGCATGGCGATGCCCAGATCATAGGCCTGCACCCGGCCGTCCGCCACGCGACCCCGCCCGCGCGCCATCGCGATCTGCCGGGGGAAATCCTGCGTCATGTCCTCTTCGCGCGCATAGGTCAGCTTGACGGGGCGTCCGGGTATCGCCATCGCGATCCGGGTGGCGTGGCGGCTGACGTTGTCCTCGAGACGGTGCCCGAAACTGCCGCCGATCATCTGCGCGTGCACATGGACCGCGCCCGCGTCCTGCCCGGTGATCGCCGCCGCGTTCTGCTGCACGAATCGTGGCACCTGCGTGCCGGTCCAGATATCTGTGCGGTCGGGGGTGTAGCGGACGGTGGCGTTCAGCGGCTCCAGCGGGGCGTGGGCGAGGTAGGGCGCGCGGTATTCGACCTCGACATCCGCGCCACCGTCAAGCGCGGTGTCCACGTCACCCGCATCGCGCCATCGGCTGTCTTGCGCGTCTTCGGTGAAGCTGGCGCTCAGCGCCTGCCAGTGTCCGTCCATCTCGGCGGGGTAGGGGGCAGGGGCCCAGTCGCAGGTTATGGCGTTGGCTGCCCGCATCGCGCGCCAGCTATTGTCGGCGACCACCGCCACGCCGCCCGGAATCTCGACGATCCGCTCCACGCCGCGCATCGCACGGGCATCGGTCGCGTCGTAGCCGCGCAGTGCCGCCCCCCGCGCGGGGTTGAGGCGGATCGCGGCATGCAGCATGTCCGGCAGCGTCACGTCGATGCCGTAGTCTTGTGTGCCGGTGGATTTCGCCACCATGTCGATGCGCTGCATCGGCTTGCCAAGCAGCCGCCATGCGTTCGGCCCGCGCAGGACGACATCGGTCACCGGGTCGGTTTCGGCGGCCGCTTGGGCAAGGCTTTGGTAGCTTGCGCGCGTGCCATCGGGCAGGATTACCGCGCCGCGTTCGGTGCGCAGATCGCGCGCCGCGACCCCGTGCACATTGGCAGCGGCGGCCTTCAGCGTCTCGCGCGCCACGGCCCCGGCGCGGCGCAATTTCTCGTAGCCGTCGGGGACCGTGGTCGAGCCGCCGGTCACCTGCATCCCGAGAAACTTCATCGGCGCATCCGCGAGATCGCGCGCCGCTTCGGCCAGCCAGCCGTCATTGGTGGCGCGGAACGGCACCGCGTCCGACGACAGCGCAGTGTTCCAGTAGGCAGGGCTGGGCGTGCCGGGATCGGTCTCGACCTGATCCAGATCCACGTCCAGTTCCTCGGCGATCAGCGCGGCCTGCACCGACACGGCACCCTGTCCGCTATCAGCGCGCGGGGTGATCAGCGTGATCGCACGGGCGGTGATCAGCACGTAAGGTGTCAGCGCCGCCGCGCCCTTGGGCAGATCGTCCAGTAGCGGGTTGGCATGGGGTGTGTGAAACCGCCAGACGCCGAAGGCCACGCCGCCGGCAATAGCGGCCGACCCGATCAGGAACGTGCGCCGCGCGATTGTTCTTGCACGTCCCATCTCAGGTCTCCTCGCGCAAGGCGCGCGCGGCCGCCTTCACCGCCGCACGGACGCGCGGATAGGTGCCGCAGCGGCACAGGTTGCCAGACATGGCGTCATCGATCTCGTCATCCTTGGGGTCGGGCGTCTCGGCCAGAAGGCTGGCGGCCTGCATGATCTGGCCTGACTGGCAGTACCCGCATTGCGCCACCTGCATCTCGATCCACGCGGTCTGCACGGGATGCGGCGCATCGGGCGTGCCCAATCCCTCGATCGTGGTCACCGGGCCCCAGACGTCGCCCACGGGGATCTGGCACGACCGCACGGCCCGGCCATCCACATGCACCGTGCAGACGCCGCATTGCGCGATGCCGCAACCGTATTTCGGCCCCTTGATGTTCAGAACATCCCGAAGCACCCACAAAAGCGGCATTTCGGGCTCGATCTCGTCGAGGCGATGCGCGGTGCCGTTGACTGTCAGTTGCATGGAACACGCTCCAGTCTGGATCAATATGCAACAGGATAAGCCGTACGGCGGGCGAGTAAAGCTGGGGAACGCGCCGTCAGATCGGCAGGTAGTCGACCGTGTCGCCCGCGTCGCGCGCCGGGTCATTCGGCGCGCGCACCAACAGCGCGTCGGCTTGCGCCAGAACCCCCAGAAGCGCGCTGTCCTGCCGCGTCTCGGCCACCAGACCCTCGGGCGTCAGGCGTGCGCGCATGTAATGCTCGCGCGGGCCGTTGGCCTCCAGCGGCGCGGCCAGACGCGCGCGGTTGCGCAGGGCAGGGGCGGCCGGCAGCCCCTGCATGACGCGGATCATCGGCGCGACAAAGACATGCCCGCAGACCATCGCGGAGACCGGGTTGCCGGGCAGGCCCACCATCGCCGCATCGCCCATCCGCCCCGCCATCAGCGGCTTGCCGGGGCGCATCGCCACCTTGTAAAAGGCACGGTCCATCCCAAGATCGCCAGCAACCCGCCCGACCAGATCGTGATCGCCCACCGAGGCCCCGCCGATGGTGACGATCAGATCGGCCCCGCGCGCCAAATCGAACGCGGTGCTCAGCGATACGACACTGTCGCGCGCAATGGGCAGCAGGCGCACATGTGCGCCGGCCTCTTCCAGCAACGCCTTGAGGCCGAAACTGTTGGAGGCGATGATCTGGTCGGGGCCCGGATCATCGCCCGGCATCACAAGCTCGTCTCCGGTGGCGATCAGCGCGACCTCGGGTTTGCGCCGCACCGGCACGAGGGCGACGTTCATCGCCGCCATAAGTGCCACGTCCGCAGGGCGCAGCACGCGCGGGGCGGACAGGGTGTCGCCTACCCGAAAGTCGCTGCCCGCCGGCCGGACGTGATCCTTGGGGTCAAGTGACTGCGACAGGGTAATCCACGCGCCGTCGACGGTCACGTCCTCCTGCATCACGACGCGGTCCGTGCCTGCAGGCAGCGGGGCGCCGGTGAAGATCCGTACCGCCTCGCCGTCGCGGACGGCGCCGCCGAACCCGTGCCCCGCCGCGGCCTCGCCGATCACGGCGAACCGCGCACCGGGTGCGGCGGCGTCATCACGGATCGCGTAACCATCCATCGCCGACGCGGCAAAGGGCGGCTGATCGCGGGTCGCAGCCACGTCGTGCGCCAGCACCCGGCCCGATGCCTCGACCAGCGGCACCGGCTCGACATCAAGCGTCGCGACAAGCGCGAACAGCCGTTCAAGCGCATCCGATACCGAAATCATTGCGCCTCGTAACGTCCCGATTTTCCGCCATCCTTCAGGATCACGCGGATACCGCCGATCTGCATGGCGCGGTCCACGGCCTTTACCATGTCATAGACTGTCAGCGCCGCCACGGACACCGCCGTCAGCGCCTCCATCTCGACGCCGGTCTGACCGGTGGTCCGGACGCGGGCCTCGATCCGGATGCCGGGCAGGTCGGGATCAAGCGTCAGGTCCACCGCCACCTTGGTGACCGGCAGCGGATGGCATAGCGGGATCAGGTCCGGGGTCTTCTTGGCCCCCATGATGCCCGCTAACCGCGCCACCGACAGCACGTCACCCTTCTTGGCGCGCCCGTCCGAAATCAGATCGAACGTGGCGCGCTCCATGGTGACATGACCCTCGGTCACGGCCTCGCGCGCGGTGACATCCTTGCCCGTGACATCGACCATATGGGCATGGCCCTGCGCGTCGAAATGCGTCAGCCCGCTCATCACCGGCTGCTCGAGGTCATCGGGCCCGCCAGCAGGGTTCGCGTGGCCACCGCGACGTCCTCGGCGCGCATCAGGGTTTCGCCGATCAGAAAGGCGCGGGTCCCATAACGGGCGATATCGGCAAGGTCCTGCGGTGTTGCCAGACCGCTCTCGCTGACGATCAGCCCGTCGGGGGCCACGAATTTCGACAGTTTGCGCGTCACGTCCAGCGATGTCTCGAACGTGTGCAGATCGCGATTGTTGACGCCGATCATCGTCGATTTGAGCGCATCCGCGCGTTCGAGATCGTCGCGGTCATGTACCTCGATCAGCGTGTCCATGCCCCAGCGGATCGCGGCCTCTTCCAGTTCGATGGCCTGTGCGTCCGACACCGCGGCCATGATGATGAGGATGCAATCGGCCCCCCACGCCCGCGCCTCGGCCACCTGATAGGGGTCGAACATGAAATCCTTGCGCAGCACCGGCAGATCGCAGGCTGCGCGGGCCTCGGACAGATGCTCTGGTGCGCCCTGAAAACTGGGCCCGTCGGTCAGCACCGACAGACAGGCCGCGCCGCCCTCCTCATAGGCGACCGCGAGGGCCGCGGGATCGAAATCTGCGCGGATCAGTCCCTTGGACGGACTTGCCTTCTTGATTTCGGCGATCAGGCCGTAGCCTGTCTTGCTGGCCTGCAAGAGCGCCTCTGCGAACGGTCGGACGCGCGGCGCGTCCGCGGCGTCGCCCTCGATCGCGTCCTGCGACCGCTCGGCCTTGGCGGCGGCGATTTCTTCGAGCTTGTAGGCCTTGATCGTGTCAAGGATGCTTGGCGTGGTCATGCGACCTCCGATGTCAGGGTTGCCAGTGCGGTTATCTTGGCCCGGGCCGCACCGGAATCAATACTTTCGGCGGCCATCGCGACCCCGGCACGCAGATCGTCCACGCGCCCTGCCACGGTCAGGGCCGCCGCGGCGTTCATCAGGACCGCGTCGCGATACGCCCCCGGAGCCCCCTCCAGAAGGGCCCGCAGCGCCCCCCCGTTCTCGGCCGGGGTGCCGCCCAGGATCGCCTCGAACGGATGCACCGGCAGGCCGAAATCCTCTGGGTGCAGTTCGACCTCGCGCACCGCGCCGTCCTCTTCCAGCGCCGCGACCCAGGATGTGCCGGTGATCGTCAGCTCGTCGGTGCCGTCCGATCCGTGCACCAGCCACGCGCGCTCTGATCCCAGCTGACCCAGTGTTTCGGCCATCGGCCGGATCAGCGCGCGCGAGAACGCGCCGGTCAGCTGGCGCTTGACCCCGGCCGGATTGGTCAGCGGTCCAAGGATGTTGAATATGGTGCGCGTGCCCAGTTCGGCGCGCGCCGGGCCGACATGCGCCATGGCGGGATGGTGCATCGGCGCCATCATGAAGGCGATGCCCACCTCGACCAGCGCGCGTTCGACCACGTCGGCGCCGACCATGACGTTGATGCCCATCTGTGTCAGGGCATCCGCGGCCCCGGACCGCGACGACAGGTTGCGGTTGCCGTGCTTGGCCACCGGCACACCGGCGCCCGCGACCACGAAGGCCGCGGCAGTCGAGATGTTGAGCGTTCCCTTGCCGTCGCCGCCGGTGCCGACGATGTCCATCGCGCCCTCGGGCGCGCGCACCCGGTTGCACTTGGCGCGCATCACGGCGGCAGCGGCGGCGAACTCGTCCACCGTTTCGCCGCGCGTGCGCAGCGCCATCAGCAGCCCGCCGACCTGCGCCGGCGTCGCCGCGCCGTCGAACAGGATCACGAACGCCTCTTCGGCCTCGGCGCGGGTCAGGGACCGGTCGGCAGCGGCCCCGATCAGCGGTTTGAGGATCTCGCTCATGCCGGGACCTGCATCAGGTCGAGAAAATTCTTTAGCAGCGTGTGCCCGTGCTGCGAGGCGATGGATTCAGGGTGGAACTGCACGCCGTGGATCGGCAGGTCGCGGTGTTGCAAGCCCATGATCGTGCCGTCGGCCAGATCCGCGGTGATCTCCAGACAGTCGGGCAGGCTGGCGCGCTCGACCACCAGCGAATGATAGCGCGTCGCCTCGAACGGCGAGGGCAGGCCTGCGAAGACGCCCTGCGCGGTGTGCCGGATCTGGCCCATCTTGCCGTGCACGATCTCGGAATGGCGGATGACGCGCCCGCCAAAGGCCTGCCCGATCGCCTGATGTCCCAGGCACACGCCCAGAAGCGGGATCCCGGCCTCGGCAGCCGCCAGCGTCAAGGGCAGGCAGATACCGGCCTGGTCCGGATCGCACGGCCCCGGAGACAGAAGAATCCCGGCGGGGCGCAGCGCCATCGCTGCCTGCACGTCGATTGCGTCGTTGCGAAAGACGCGGCAGTCCGCCCCCAATTCGCCCACGTAATGGACAAGATTGTAGGTGAAGCTGTCATAGTTGTCGATCAAGAGCAGCATGTGCGCCTGTCCTCTGCTAGGGGCTGGAGGGTTCGGGCCCGGTCGCGCTACACATGTTCAGGCTTGCGCGTCACCGTCAAGGGGCGCTACGCCCCAGACAAGGGCAAAACGGACGAACAGGCGGGACAGGAGGCCGGACGTGGTACGCGGATTTCTCGCAGGGATAGTGACGGGCACGGTCGTCTCGACGCTGGTCCTCGGGGTGGCCTCTGTGCTGCTTTCCGGGCCGGAAGATGACGCGCCACGGGTCGATACGGTCGAGGTGACGCCCGGTTCGGGGTTCGATCCGCGGCGCGAGGATCGCGCGGCGACGCTGCCCACACCGGAGACGCGCCCCGATGCGGGCGATCCGCAATCCTTGACGCCGCCCGCGCTGGACGGTTCCGCGCCGCTGGCCGAAACCGACACGACCCCGGCCACGGCACCCGAGACGGGCGATGCGGACGCGCTTGGCCCGGTCCCCGCGCCGGACGGCGACAGCGGCCGCCCCGCCGCGCCGGATGACGCCCCGATCTCGTCCACGGGCCCGGCACGCGCCCCCGACGCCCCCCGAACGGGCGGCGGCAGTCCGTCCGCTGATACGCCGGAACAGCCCGGCAGGCCGGGCGCGGAGCCGCCCGACGCGGCCCCGCAGGTCGGCGGCTCCGCGCCCGACGCGCCCGCGTTTCGGCGCAACGCGACCGCCTTCGCCAATCCCCGCAACAAGCCGCTGATGGCGGTCGTTCTGATCGCGGACGGCACCGGCACGGTCCGGATTGAGACGCTCACCAGCTTTCCCTACCCGCTGAGCATCGCGGTGGATGCCGATTGGTCCGGCGCGGATGCGGCGGCCCGGCGCTATCGTGACGCGGGCTTCGAGGTGCTGCTGCGCGTTGATTTGCCGCGGGATACCTCAGCGGCAGAGACGACCGCGGCTTTGCGCGACGGCCTTGACCGGGTGCCGCAGGCCGTCGCGCTACTCGAAGGCGCGGCGGGCGGTCTGCCCCTGCCTGACGCGACCACACTCTTGGCACGCACCGGGCATGGCGTCGTGACACGCGCCGCACCACGGCCCTCGACCTACGCGGCAAGCCCCGTGGCGGTTCTGCATGATGATCTTGATGACGAGGGACAGGACGTGTCCACCATCGAGGACAGCCTGAATCAGGCCGCGGCCGCGGCGGACCGGCAACAGGGCGTGATCGTCGTGGGCCGCCTGCGCGCCGATACGCTGCAGGCCCTGTCGCTATGGTCGGGGCGCGGCGGGGCGCGGTCCGTGGCCCTTGCCCCCGTTTCGGCCGTCCTCTCGACCCCGACGGACACGGGCACCGATGCCGACTGATACGATCATGCGACACACCAGGGCGCTTCACCCCGCTGCGTCATGCGTGTAGAGTCGCGAAAACGGAACTGAGCAAGGACACAGCCATGAACGCCAATACCCCGACGCTGCGAGCCAAGGATGCCCCGAATCTTGATAGTTTCGACTGGGAGGATCCGTTCCGGCTGAGCGACCAGCTGACCGAGGAAGAGCGCATGATCGCCGACAGCGCGCGCAGCTTCGCCCAGGACAGCCTGCAACCGCGCGTCATCGACGCCTATCGCGAGGAAAAGGTGGTGCCGGAACTGTTCCGCGAAATGGGGCAGATGGGCCTTCTGGGCACCACCATCCCCGAGGAATATGGCGGGCTCGGTTCTAATTATGTCAGCTACGGCCTTGTCGCGCGCGAGATCGAGCGCGTCGATTCGGGCTACCGCTCGATGATGAGCGTGCAATCCTCGCTGGTGATGTATCCGATCTATGCCTACGGAACCGAAGAACAGCGGCGCGCCTACCTGCCGGGGCTGGCCTCGGGCGAGCTGATCGGCTGTTTCGGGCTGACCGAACCCGATGCCGGCAGCGATCCGGCGGGCATGAAGACCCGCGCGGTCCGCACCGATACCGGCTACCGCATCACCGGATCCAAGATGTGGATCTCCAACAGCCCGATCGCGGATGTGTTCATCATCTGGGCCAAGTCCGAGGCGCATGACGGCAAAATCCGCGGTTTCATCCTCGACAAGGGCATGCCCGGTCTCAGCGCGCCCAAGGTGGGCGGCAAGCTTTCGCTGCGCGCCTCGGTCACCGGCGAGATCGTGATGGACGGTGTCGAGGTGCCCGAGTCTGCGATCCTGCCGAATGTGCAGGGCCTCAAGGGGCCGTTCGGATGTCTCAACCGCGCCCGCTACGGCATTGCATGGGGCGTCATGGGCGCCGCCGAGTTCTGCTGGCACGCGGCGCGGCAATACGGGCTGGACCGCAAGCAGTTTGACAAGCCGCTGGCACAGACGCAGCTTTTCCAGCTCAAATTGGCGGACATGCAGACCGAGATCGCGCTCGGGCTTCAGGCCGCGTTGCGCGTCGGCCGGCTGATGGACGATGCCAACGCCGCGCCCGAGATGATCAGCCTCATCAAGCGCAACAATTGCGGCAAGGCGCTGACCATCGCGCGCCACGCCCGTGACATGCATGGCGGCAACGGGATATCCGAGGAATATCAGGTGATGCGCCACATGGTGAACCTGGAAACGGTCAATACCTACGAGGGCACGCATGATGTCCACGCGCTGATCCTGGGGCGGGCGCAGACCGGCCTTCAGGCGTTTTTCTGAAAGCCGGCCATGGCGCGCAAGCCCGTGCCCGACAGCGGTCAGATGCCGCCGCACCGTGAATGAACGGCGCGTTTGCCCCGCTTTGGCGCGACAGCGCCGCCGAGACCTTTGACGCCACCCCGTTCCGGGGCACGCGGGACGCCGACCTTGCTATCGTCGGCGGGGGGTACACCGGTCTTTCGGCGGCGCTGGAGGCCGCGGGGCAGGGGGCCAACGTCACCCTGCTGGAGGCCGAGACGGTCGGGCATGGCGGGTCGGGCCGCAACGTCGGGCTGGTCAATGCCGGCCTGTGGCTGCCACCCGACGATCTGTGCAGACGGCTTGGGGACACAGCGGGCGCACATCTGAACGCGGTTCTGGCCGCCGCCCCGGATCTTGTGTTTTCGCTGATCGCCGAACACGGAATCGCTTGTGAACCCACGCGCAACGGCACGTTGCACCTGGCACATGCCGACAGCGGCGTCGGCCAATTGCGCGACCGGCAGGACCAGATGCGCGCGCGTGGCGCGCCCGTGCGCCTGCTGGATGCCGGCGAGGTCGCGGCGCGCACCGGGACGGACGCGTTTCACGGCGCGTTGTTCGATCCGCGCGCGGGCACGATCCAACCGCTGGCCTACGCGCGCGGCCTGGCGCGTGCGGCCGTGGCCAAAGGCGCGCACCTGCATGAACACAGCCCCGTCACCACGGTCGCACGAGACGGTGATCACTGGCGGATCGCCACGCCGGAGGGCGTGCTGCGTGCCGACCGGTTGTTGATGGCGACGAATGCCTATCACGCCCCCGCACCGCCGCTGCGGCTGCCCGATCTGCCGGTGGTGCAGTTTTTCCAGCTTGCGACAGAGCCGTTGGGCGACAACATCGCACGCGATATCCTCGCGGGGGGCGAAGGCTGCTGGGACACCGGGCTTGTGATGACGGCGCTGCGGCGCGACGCGGCGGGCCGGATCATCCTTGGCGGCATGGGCAGTGCCGCCACCACACATGCGAACTGGGCCGAACGCAAGCTGGCCCGGCTTTTCCCGCGGCTGCGGGGCACCTCGGTGCCGCATGCCTGGGCCGGGCGCATCGCGATGACGGACGATCATCTGCCGCGCATCCAGCGACTGGGATCACCAACCGGGCCGCAGGGCTATGCGGTCTACGGCTATTCCGGGCGCGGCATAGGTCCGGGCACGGTCTTCGGTCGCGCGGCGGCGCGCGCGCTGATCACAGGTCGGCAGGACGATCTGCCCGTGCCCGTGGTCGAGACGCATCACGAGCGTCTGGCAAAGCTGAGGACGCTGTACTACGAGACCGGCGCGCGGCTGGTGCACCTGGTCTCGGCGCGCGGCTGAGCATTTCCGCACACAACCTGTTGATACCGGCGACCTTGTGCACGAGCGCGGGCCGGTTAGATGACGTGTCAGTTGTGTTGAAGGAGTGTGACATGTCCCTGACGACCGCCGCAGGCAGTTTTACCGAAGGCAACCTGTTTCGGCACGTGTCGGTCATGTCCTTCATGTCCAGCGTCGGACTGATGGCGATCTTTGCCGTTGATCTCATTGATATCGTGTTCATTTCCATGCTGAGTCGAGAGGAACTGGCAGCGGCGGCGGGCTATGCGAGCACGCTGATGTTCTTTGCAAGTGCGATGAATATCGGGCTGTCGATTGCCGCGGGTGCGTTGGTGTCGCGGGCCGAAGGCGCCGGGGATCGTGCGCAGGCGCGCGATTATGCCACCACGGCCGCCGTCATCGCGGTGGGGATCGGGCTGGCCCTTCCACTGCTGACGCTGCCTGTCATCGAGCATCTTCTGGCGCTTGTCGGGGCCTCCGGCGCCGCGGTGGACCTGGCGGCGGGGTATCTTTGGATCATCGTGCCAAGCACCTTCCTGTCGGGCCTGTCGATGGTGGCGGTCGCGGTGCTGCGGGCCTATGGCGACGCGCGCGCGGCGATGTACCCGGCCCTCATCGGCGCGGGGGTCAACCTGATCCTTGACCCGATCCTGATATTCTCGGTCGGGCTGGGGATCGAGGGTGCGGCGCTTGCCACCGTCGCGGCGCGGGCGGCGACGGTGATCGTCGCGCTCGGGTTCGCGCTGGCACGCTACAGGGCGTTCGCACGGCCCCGCGCGAAGTGCGTCCTGCGCGATTTCAGGGCGGCGTCGGCGATCGCCGTGCCTGCGGTTCTCGGGACGGTGGCCACACCGCTGGGAACCGCGATCGTGATGCGGGAAATGGCGAAATACGGCACCGATGCGGTGGCCGCGATGGCGGTCATCAACCGCATGGTGCCTGTGGTCTTCGCGGTGGTGCTGTCGATGTCCGGGGCGATCGGGCCGATCCTCGGACAGAATTTCGGGGCAGGGCGCATGGACCGTGTGCAGGAGACCTTTGTCGAGGGGCTGCGCTTTCTCGGGCTTTACGTGCTGGCGATGTCGGCGCTGCTTTATCTGCTGCGCGCACCGATTGCAGACCTGTTCGGGGCCGATGACGACATGCGCGCGCTGCTGTATCTTTATTGCGGGCCGATGGCGCTCGGGGCGTTCTTCAACGGCGCGATCTTCGTGGCCAACGCGACGTTCAACAACCTTGGGCGTCCGGCCTATTCGACGGGCGTGAACTGGGCACGGCACACGGTCGGCACATGGCCCTTCGTGCTGGCATTCGGGGCGATCTGGGGTGCGCCGGGGGTACTGGCCGGACAGGTCGCGGGCGGTGCTGTCTTTGCCGTCGTGGCTCTCTGGCTGGCCACGCGCGTGATCGAGGAACCGTGTCGCGACCCCCTGCAGGGTCAGTATGTCTGTCCGGATCGCCGCATGCACATCCTTGCCAACAGAACGGCTCAGTAACGCGGTGCCAGCCGTGGGGACCGCTGGCACCGCGTCGGGCCAATCGCGTCTGGGGAAGAACGACACCCTTTAAGGGCCGGTCGCCGACCCTGATCTATAAGGGCAAGCGACCGGCATCCGGATCGACCGGAAGAGAGATGACCCCCGAAATCATGGGCTGGCCATCGTCCCTTGTGTTCCAGGCTTCAAAACCCTCACTCACGGAACATTCAAATCATGCACCTTTACCTTAGGTAAATAAAGTCAGGGATTCCGTACCCCGAATGACGCGCAAAGGGCATGACCGGGGCGGGACGGTTTCAGTCCACGAAAAAGATCTGGTTCTGGAACGAGGCCTTGAGGACCGCCTGCGCAGTGGTTTCCACGTAAAGCGCCTTGCGCGCAAGGCGCATGTGCTTTTCCACCGTGGCATGGGTCAAGCCCATCAACAGCGCGATATCCTGCACCGTCTTGCCGTCGCCGACCCAGGTAAGCACCTCACGCTGGCGACCCGTCAGGCTGCGCTTGGGCGGCTCGTAGGGCAGGGACTGGATGCACAGATGCGCAAGGTTGTTCAGCGCCAGGATCGTGTCACCGTCCCGCGCCCAACCGGCATCGACCTGTTCCTGTGTCAGCCCCGGTCGGGCCGTCAGCGCGATCGCGGCCTTCATGCGGGGACGCAACGACTTGAAGCTGATCGAATAGCCGGCGGTGACAGCATGCGCGTGATTGAAGTCCAGCACCTTGCGCTCTGCCGGTGTGAAATCATCACGTTGGGCGCGCGCATCAAGAACGGACCACGAACACGCGCCATCGTTTTCCAGCGCCCATCGCAGCATCGGCGCATGCATGTACAGACGGTCCGCAATGAACGTGTCGATATAATCGCGGTCATGATTGGACAGGACCACGAAATCATCCGGATCGCCCAGCGACGTTGCTGTACGAAAGCGCGTGCATCCATAGAGAAGCCGGTCAAAGCCGAACTTTGCCATGTTGCGCGTGTGAATGTCCCAAAGTTCCTCAATCGTCGTCACGTTGAGCAACGCGTTGATCTGGCGCGGGTCTATCATCCTGCAGGATCCAGATGCGCGCGCATCGCATCCAGCGCAAGAATATATCCATGCGCGCCGAACCCGCAGATCACACCGACCGCGACACGCGCGATATGCGACACGTGCCGGACGTCCTCGCGGGCGTGGATATTCGACAGATGCAGCTCGATCGTCGGGATCTCGACCGCGCTCAGCGCATCCATGAGCGCCAGCGAGGTATGCGTATAGGCACCGGCATTGAGGATGATCCCGTCATGCCGTCCGCGCGCGGCATGGATGGCATCAATCAACGCGCCTTCGTGATTGCTTTGCTCGAACGCGACACGCACGTCATGTGCCGTGGCATGCGCACGGCACATGGCCTCGATGTCGGCAAGCGTGGTGCGCCCATAGACGTCTGGCTGCCGGGTGCCCAGCAGGTTCAGGTTCGGGCCGTTGAGAACAAGGATGGATGGCATGCGGTACGGTCCTCCGACAGGCATTTAACCGGCTTTGCCGTCATGTGTCGAGAGTCGCGTCAGGCGTGCGTGCGCAATGGTGCGATACTGGCTTATACTTTACATAATACATATTATGCGCTTTTTATACACTGCTTGGGACGGCAGGCCGACATACCCCTTTTGCCTGATCGATGAGGTCTGTCGAGCCACGTCTCTGTGGCTGTTGCGACTCACCTTCTAGGGATGGTCTCGAAACCGAATCGCCTCGGAAAGTATCTGCAAGCCGTTAATTTCAGAGCGATATCATATTAATTTCATGTCGAAATTATCCGACCTCCCGATCCTGAAACATTGTGTGTTTACCTGGCGGAAACAGTAACGATTCACGCCGATCCGGGGGATGCGGTGTTGACCGGCCTCGGCGGCGGCTGCGACGTTGCACCGCAGTGTGACCAACTGCACGAGCAAAAGGAGGTTTCGATGGCAGATCGATACGAAACAACCCGCTGCGCAAGCGTCGCCGCACTGACCGTCGGGGCGGTTATCGCCTTGGCACCGGTGCACGCAGACGCGGCGACGATCCGGATCGTGGATCTGACGTCCGGAGGAGATCCGGATTACACCATGTCCGACACCGGCGCGATCGGAAAACGGACAAAGGGCCGCCACGGGCGGCCCTTTCGCATTTGACCGCCCGTGGCAGGACAGCCCCCGTCAATCCTGGTGAATGTAGCGCCCCGGCGCGTCCTCGACCGCGGGGAAGTCCGGGTGGCTGCCGGGAACCCGCGCCGGAACCGCGCCGCTGCCATTGGCCTCCAGCCAGCGCGCCCATTCAGGCCACCACGAGCCCGCACGCGGTTCATGGTCGGCAAGCCATGTTTCGGGGTCGCGGTAATGCGCCCCGGCCGGGCGGTGTCCGACCCGGTAATGTCGGCCCTTGTGCCCCGGCTCTGACAGTATGCCGCCATTGTGGCCCCCCTTGGTCAGCAGGAAATGCATGTCGCAATCGGTGAACAGCGCGGTCTTGTAGACCGACCGCCACGGCGCGATGTGATCGCTTTCGGTCGCCACCACGAAGATCGGCACCGCGATATCCTTGAGCGCGATCACCCGCCCGTCGACCGCGAACCGTCCCGCCGAGATGCGGTTTTCCAGGAACACCCCGCGCAGGTATTGCGAGTGCATCCGCGCCGGCATGCGGGTCGTGTCATTCACCCAGACCGTGACATCGGTGGGCAGGTCAGGCTCTCCAAGAAAGTAGCGCCGCACGGCCCGCGACCAGATCAGGTCCTCGGACCGGATCGCGGCAAAGGCCCGCGACATCTGCGGCCGGTCCAGATAGCCCTGCGACCACATCATGTCTTCGAGAAACGCGACCTGGCTTTCATCGAGAAACAGCAGCAATTCCCCGGCCTCGGCGAAATCCACCTGCCCCGCCATCAGCGTGACCGAGGCCAGCCTGTCATCCTGTGCCTGCGCCATGGCCGCCGCCGCGATCCCAAGCAGCGTACCGCCAAGGCAATAGCCATTGGCATGCACCTTTTGCCCCGGCACGATGGCGTTGATCACGTCGAGGGCCTGCATGATCCCGTGCCTGCGGTAATCCTCCAACGAGAGTTCGGCATGTTCGGCGCCGGGGTTTCGCCATGACAGGCAGAACACGGTATACCCCTGCCCCACCAGCCACCGGATGAAGGAGTTTTCCGGCGACAGGTCGAGGATATAGTATTTCATGATCCACGCCGGCACGATCAGCACCGGTTCGGCCTGTACCGCGTCCGTGACGGGCGCATACTGGATCAGCTCCATCAGTTCGTTGCGCCAGACCACCTTGCCCGGCGTGCAGGCAAGCACCTCGCCAAGCGCGAATTCCTTTGGCACGGGGCGGTGTTCCTGCGCCAGGATATGGCGCGCATCGTCGGCGAAATGCAGCGCGCCGTCGATCAGGTTGCGCCCGCCGGTGATCCGCGTCCGTTCAAGGATCTCCGGGTTGCTCGCCGGGAAATTCGCCGGCGACACGGTGTCCAGAAGCTGACGGATCATGAACCCGGTGCGGTCCGCGTTCTGCCCGCGCAACCCGCGCAGATCCGAGGTGGCGGCATCCCACCAATCCTGGGTCGCCAGGAACTGCTGCTGCCACAGCGCGAATGGCGGCTTTTGCCAGCCCTCATGCCGCCAGCGCGTATCGTGGGCTCCGGGCGTGAAGGGCTGGTCCGGTGCATGGCCGAGCATCCGCGCCAGCGTGTATTGTCCCAACGTCATCGCGTTGGCCTGCGCGCGTTCGACCAGTTCCAGCTGACGCCCCGGCGCACGGGCCAGATGCATGGCCCAATCGCTCCAGGCATCGAAGACCGCATGCGGCGACAGCCCGCCGGTCAGACGGGCAAGGCTGGACATGGTGCTGCGATCAAGCGCCGCATGGGGGTGCGCCCGCGTCTTTTCGCGGCTTTCGGGCGGTGCGGATGACGGGCTCGCGACAGGCGGCTGCCGCGTCGCCTCTCCGGCGGGTGCCTCGGGCGTGCCGTGACGCGGCTGACGGGTGGGCTTGCGGGTCATGCGACGGCTCTTCCTCGCTGTTTCGGGGCACGACCGCGTGGGGCGCGATCGGCTCTTGGGTCCGCAACGGCATGACGCCAGAGGCGGACCGTCTGACACGTTGATGCTGTCGCGGCCGAGAGGCCCGCGCACTGATTTCGATCAACCGGTGCCGCACGACTCGTCCTTGGGTGGGGCGACGCATCCATGGTTTTCTTTGACAAAACATTACAAATCTGGCCTATGCATTTTGAAAATCCGAACTCCAGATTCAGGAAATCCGAACATGTCGTCCGTTCCCAATGTTTATGACGCCGAACCCATCCCCGAGGCCGCGCGCGCGGAAATC
The DNA here is from genome assembly GCF_050896375.1 of Roseovarius tibetensis. Lineage (NCBI taxonomy): Bacteria > Pseudomonadati > Pseudomonadota > Alphaproteobacteria > Rhodobacterales > Roseobacteraceae > Roseovarius > Roseovarius tibetensis. Next base: position 133,510 of record NZ_JBPBBB010000005.1, on the reverse strand, counting down.
GACAGGATGCTGCAATCGGGCGATCTCTTTCGCTACACGGCCCCCGACAATGCCCCTGTGACACTGCTTGAACGCGAATTCGCGGCACTCATGGGATCGCGCTATGCGCTTGCTGTGTCGTCGTGTTCGGCGGCGCTGTTCCTGTCGCTCAAGGCGCTGGACCTGCCGCGCGACGCAGCCGTGCTGATCCCCGGTTTCACCTTTGCCGCGGTGCCGTCTTCGGTGATCCACGCAGACTGCGTGCCGGTGCTGTGCGAGGTGGCCGAGAATTACCGCATCGACATGGCAGATTTCGAGGCACGACTCGACGGGGACATCTCGGCGGTCATCATCAGCCACATGCGCGGTCATACGTCCGACATGGACGCGATCATGGCACTGTGTGACGCGCGCGACATCCCCGTGATAGAGGACGCGGCGCATTCGCTTGGCACCACGTGGCGCGACCGCAATATCGGCACGCTGGGGCGGACGGGATGTTTCAGTTTCCAGTCCTACAAACTGGTCAATGCCGGCGAGGGGGGAATCATGGTCAGCGACGACCCCGATCTGATCGCCCGCGCCGTCATCATGTCGGGCGCGTACGAACATAACTGGGCCAAGCACATGGACGCACGCGACGCGGGGCTCGAGGCGGCCTTCGCCCGCTGGCAGAACAAGCTGCCGCTGTACAATCTGCGTCTGAACAACCTGTCGGCGGCGATCATCCGCCCGCAACTGCCCGAGGTGGCGCGGCGGGTAAGCTGTGGGCGCGCAGGCCACGATCACGTGGCAGGTTGCCTTAATACCTCGCGGTGGCTTTCGGTGCCCGAGAAACTGCCCCCTGAGGCGCGCGCCCCGGATTCGATCCAGTTCAACCTTGTCGGGCTCAGCGACGCCGAGACACGCGCCTTCACAGAGGCCGCCGCAGCGCGCGGCATCAAGGTGCAGGTCTTCGGCCTCAGCTCCGATAACGCGCGTGCCTACTGGAACTGGCAATTCCTGCCCGGCGAGACGCCGGACCTGCCGCGCACCCGCGCCATGCTGATGCGCGCCTGCGATGTCCGCCTGCCCGCGCGCCTGACACGTACAGAGCTGGATTTCATAGCCGACGCGCTGATTTCTGCGGCAGAGGACGTGATGATCCCAACCCGCGCCTACGGCACCTGACGCACCCACGAAAAAGGGCCGCCTGCACATGGCAGACGGCCCGCACCGCGCTGACCCGCGCGATTCACTTGTTACCAAGACCACTCGTCACACCGGCAGGTTATGCCGGAACTGGTTATAATTGGTTACTGCGGCACGATCGGTTGCGCCGGATGGATGTCATTCGGCTTTGCCAGCCTCGATCGAGATCCGCACATCGACCTCGTCGCTGACCATGGGGGCGAAGTTGCCGACGTTGAAATCCGACCGCAGCAGCGTGGTGGTGGCATCAAAGCCCAGCCACGGCTTGTTCTGGGTCGGGTGCGAATCAGCCTGACGGTTGAGCGTCGTGTCAAGCACGACCGACTGCGTCACGCCGTTCATCGACAGATCGCCGGTGATTTTCGCGGTATCCTCGCCCGTCACTTCGATATCGGTCGACGTGAAGGTGATCATGTCACCCTCGGCCGCGTCGAAGAAATCCTCGGACATGAAATGCGACTCGCGCTTTTCCCAGCCGGTGAACATCGACATCAACGGCATGGACACGTTGACCGACGACTCCGCGGGGTTTTCCTCGTCAAACATGATCTCGCCTTTGAAGCCCGAGAACATGCCGTATGTCGTCGAAAAGCCGAAGTGATTGTACGAAAACAGCACCTGGCTGTGGCTTGGGTCAAGGTTATAGGCCTCGGCCTCGGCGAGGGCGGCGGTTGCGCCGATGGCGGTCGTGCCCATGGCGAAAGCGGCTGCGAACAGTGTCTTTTTCATTCGATAACTCCGGGTTCATGTGTGCATAACTACGTTACGCTGTGTGACACATCTGGGCCCGTGAACAAAGCCGCAGTTTCAAACAGGCGTTGTGGACAGGCGAACACCCGCGCCCGCGGGTCGAACGCAAAAGGCCGCATGCCCCGATGGCATGCGGCCTGTCACAGTAAGCGATAGGTGTGTCCCAGGACGGCTCAGCCGACCTGTTCGAGACCCGAGAAGAAATAGGCGATCTCGACCGCGGCGGTATCGGCCGCATCCGACCCGTGCACCGCGTTCTCGCCTATAGACTCCGCGAACTCGGCGCGGATCGTGCCCGCGGCGGCCTCGGCGGGGTTGGTGGCGCCCATCACCTCGCGGTTTTTGGCAATTGCCCCTTCGCCTTCAAGCACCTGCACCACGACCGGGCCCGACGCCATGAACTCGCACAGCTCGCCGTAGAACGGGCGCTCCTTGTGGACCGCGTAGAAAACCCCTGCCTGCGCGGGCGTCAGCTGGATGCGCTTTTGCGCGACGATGCGCAGCCCCGCCTCTTCGAATTTGGCATTGATCTTGCCGGTCAGGTTGCGCTTGGTCGCGTCGGGTTTGATGATGCTCAGCGTGCGTTCAACAGCCATGTCAGCCTCTTTTTCTGGATAAAATCAGCGGCCGGACCCCCTGCCCGACCAGTCTCGATGCCGCGCCCGATAGCATGGGGTCCACGCCTTGAAAAGCCGCGATTGACGCCGCCGCGCGCATGCGGCATGCGGTGCCCATGTTACACATCGACGATATAAGCTACGCGGTGGCGGGCCACACGCTTATCGAGCATGCCTCGGCCTCGGTTCCCGACGGTCACAAGGTCGGCATCGTGGGCCGCAACGGCACCGGCAAGACGACCCTCTTTCGGCTCATCCGCGGCGAACTGGCGCTGGAGACCGGCGCGATCACGCTGCCCGAACGCGCGCGCATCGGCGGCGTCGCGCAGGAAGTGCCCGGAAACGAGGTGTCCCTGCTCGATACCGTGCTGGCCTATGACACGGAACGCGCGGAACTGATGCACGAGTCCGACACCGCCAAGGATGGCACCCGCATCGCCGAGATCCAGACCCGGCTGGCCGATATCGACGCCTGGTCGGCCGAGGCGCGCGCCGCCTCGATCCTCAAGGGGCTGGGCTTTGATGACGCGGCACAGCTTCAGCCGTGCTCGGCCTTCTCTGGCGGCTGGCGGATGCGCGTGGCGTTGGCCGGGGTGCTGTTCGCGCAGCCCGATCTGCTGCTGCTCGACGAGCCCACCAACTATCTCGATCTCGAAGGCGCGCTGTGGCTCGAATCGTATCTCGCGCGCTATCCCCACACGGTGCTGATCGTCAGCCACGACCGCGGTCTGCTCAACCGCGCCGTCGGGGCCATCCTGCATCTCGAGGATCGCAAGCTGACGCTTTACCAGGGCAATTACGACCGCTTTGCCGAAACCCGCGCGGCGCGCATCGCCGCCGCCGAATCCGAGGCGAAAAAGCAGGAGCAGCGTCGCGCGCATCTGCAATCCTATGTCGATCGGTTCCGCTACAAGGCCGACAAGGCCCGCCAGGCCCAGTCCCGGATCAAGGCGCTTGCCAAGATGCAGCCGATCACCCGCCCACAGGAGGCCGCGCTGAAACGCTTCAGCTTTCCGCCGCCAGAGGAACTGTCGCCCCCCATCCTGCGGATCGAGAACGGGTCGGTCGGCTATGACGGCGTGCCGGTGCTGCGCAACCTCAACCTGCGCATCGACCAGGATGACCGCATCGCGCTTCTGGGCCGCAACGGCGAGGGAAAATCGACCCTGTCCAAGCTCTTTGCGGACAAACTTCAACTGATCGACGGGCAGGCGCACAAAGCCTCGAAACTGCGCGTGGGCTATTTCGCCCAGCACCAGGTCGAGGAGTTGCACCGCGACGAGACGCCGCTCGAGCATATCAAGCGCCTGCGCCCCGCCGAGGCGCCCTCGAAACTGCGCGCGCGGCTGGGCGGCTTCGGCATCGGTGCGGAACAGGCCGACACCACCGTCGCGGACCTGTCGGGCGGGCAGAAGGCGCGGCTGTCGCTAATGCTGGCTACGCTGGACGCGCCGCACATGCTGATCCTGGACGAGCCGACCAACCACCTCGACATCGAGAGCCGAGAGTCTCTGGTCGAGGCGCTGACGGCCTATTCCGGCGCTATCATCCTCGTCAGCCACGACATGCACCTGCTGAGCCTCGTGGCCGACCGGTTGTGGCTGGTGAACAAGGGCGAAGTCACGCCCTATGAGGGCGATCTGGAAAGCTACCGCACGATGCTGCTGCGCGGCGACGACGCCGACAAGCCCGCTCGAAAGCCCAAGCCTGACAAGCCCAAACGCCCCTCGCGCGACGCCATCCTCGCATTGCGGCAGGACGTGAAGAAATGCGAGCAACGCGTTGAAAAACTGTCGGGTATGGAAGCCAGGGTCGCGGCCAAGCTCGCCGATCCGGCGATCTACAACGACGTGCACGGCGTCACCGAATGGCAAAAGAAATACGCCGAGATCAAGGACGGGCTGGCACTGGCCGAAAAGCTGTGGCTCGAAGCGCAGGAAAAGCTGGACGCGGCGGAACGCTAGAAGCGCCCGCCACACGATCTGTCCCCGGCAGGTGCCCGTGCCGCGTCCCGCGGGCGTCAAAAGGGCCGTGTGGGCCAGACCGCACGCCACGTTTCACCCCGGTGTCCCGCCGATGACGACGCCCCGTGACCGTGCCCGACTGGCCCGGACACGGCTGCACCTTATCGCCCCTTGATCTCGACCGAGAAACTGCGCTGCGCGCCCTGTGGCGGGACCGGGAACGGGGCGGCGCGCTGGACGACGGTGAGGGCCGCGCGGTCGAGGCGGGAGGAGCCCGAGGAGCGGGCTAGGCCGACCGAGGCGAGCCGTCCGCCCGCCGCGATGTTGAACCGGACCAACGCCGCCCCGCGCGACGTGGCACGCGGGCGCGGCACGCGGGCGAGGTGGCGCATGACCTTGCCCGGATAATTGCTGGCGGCCGCGTTGCCCTGCGCATCGTCGCGGCGGGCCGTGTCGCGGCCCTGTCGCGTCGCGGTGGCATCCTTGCGGCCCGAGGTGCTGCCGCGGGTGGCGTCGCGGCTTGCGTTGCTGCCGGACGTCCTGCGAGCCTCGGTTTTGCGCTCGGGTTCGGGGGATTGGCGGGCCGCGGCGGCCGTTTCGACCGCGCGGGGGCGGGTCTGCGGGCGCCGCGACACCTGAAGCCCCTCCGATGTCTCGGGCACAGCTGCAACCACCTCGCGCGGGGCTGCGGGATCACGGGGACGCGCCGCCCGCGTGGCCTTGGCCGCATCGGGTGTCCTGGCAGTTTCGACGTCTTGTACCGGTTTCGTCGTGGCTTGTGGCAGCGCCGGCTCGATCGCCGGGGCGGCGCGGGCCGGGGCTGTGGCGTCGGTCATGGGCGTTTCGGGGGGCGGCGGCGGGGCCGTTTTCTCGGGCGTGGCGGGCTTGGCGCGTGCCTGCGACGCGGCACTTTTCCGAGCGGCAGGTGGCGGTGCGGCCTGCGCCGTCGCAGGCATTTCCAGGCGCACCGCCTCGCCCGGCGCGACGGGATCAACCTTCTGATCCGATTGACGATTCGGTGTGACCGTGCTGTCGGAGACGGGCTGTGCGGCGCCGGCCACCATGTCGGCGAAGCTGCTGCCCAGCATGGCCTCGGAGGCCCCTGCCCCGCCCGCGATCTCGATCCTTGCCGGGGTGTCCGACACCCACAGGCCGGCGCCATGCACCGCGAGCGCCGCGCCGGCGCAGAGACCGAGCATCGCGCGCGAGCGCCGGATCATTCCAGCCCCCGTTCGGTGACCATCACCACACGCCCGGCCCCCGAGGCACGCAGCGCCTCGCCAAGCCGGATGAGGTCGGGCGCGGGCAGGTCCGCATCGGGCACGATGCGGACATCGCGTACCTTTTCCTCCCCGTTGGCGTAAGCAGCGCGCATGTAGGCGGCGGCATCGGGCAGCACCTCGCCGCGATAGACCAGCCGGCCATCGGCATGGATGACAAGCGCGTCGGGCGGGGCGCGGCCGTCAAGATCCTCGGTGCGCACCAGACGCAGGTCACCGTCGAGCGGCGGCGCGAGCGTGGCGGCGGCCATGAAGAAGATCAACATCAGGAAAACGATATTGATCAGCGCGATGGTGGGCTCGCGGCGGGTGCGGCGCTCGGGGGCTTTCATGACGGCGCCAGCACCTGGACCGAGATACGGGGGATCGCGCGCAAGGCGAGCAACAGATCGGTCAGCCGCTGCGCGGTGACATCCGCGCCGGTGCTGACGAGGGCGCGCGCCTCGCCGTCCATCAGCGGCGTGACCGCACCGGGCAGGCCCGCGATATCTACCTCGCGCGCGTTCACCCGCAGACTGTCGGCCCGCAGTCGCACGAAGATGGGCCGCGTATCGGGGGCCGGCGCGGCCCCGGCCCCGGAGGTGGCCAGTTCCACCTCGGAATAGTGCGAGAAGGTCGAGGAAAGCATGAAGAACAGAAGCAGCAGGAAGATCACGTCGATCAGCGAGGTCAGCGACAGCTTGCGCCGCCGGAACGCCGCATCACGCACACCGGGGCACCGCCCGGCCCTGCGGCGCAGCCTCGGGGGCGGCGTGCCCGTCGGGGCCCAGCACCACGCTCAGCGCGTGATCGGCCAGCGCGCGCTCGGCGGCGAGGCGCGCGTCGAACCATGACAGCACCACCGAGGCCGGCATCGCGACGGCCAGCCCGGCGGCGGTGGTCAGAAGTGCCACCCAGATGCCGCCGGCCAGCAGCGACGGGTCGACCTGCGACCCGGCCGATTGCAGCGCCTGGAAGGCCTCGATCATGCCAAGAACCGTGCCGAAGAGACCCAGCAGCGGGGCCACCTGCGCCACCGTGTCGAGAAAGCGGAACCCGCGTTCGAGCCGGGCAAACCGCATCTCGGCCTCGGCCTCGATCCGGCGGATGGTCACGGTGTCGCGCGGATCATCGGCCGCGAAGGCCCGTGCGATCACCGGCGCGAGGTAGCTGCGCGATCCCTCCAGCGCGCGGCGCGCGGCCTGCCTCTCGCCGCGATCCCATGCGTTGACGGCGGCGCGCAGGGCGTGATGCCGCCCGACGCCCGAGGCACCGAACTGCCAGCCCTTGTAAAGGATCACCGCCAGCGTCGCCACCGAGATGACGGCGATGATCGCGATCACCGGCCCGCCCGTCTCGATCAGGCCGCCCAGCCGGTCCATCATGGCCTCGATCCAGCTCATCCCGTCACCTCGACAGCCGAGTCGGATGACAGGCGCAGCCCGGCAAGGCAGATCTCCGGCGAGAGACCGTCACCCTCGCAGGTGCCGATGCCGTTGACCAGAACCTCGCCGATATCGTCGCAGGACGACCCGGCCAGATCGAATTGCCGCACCCGCGGGCGGCCTTCGGGCAAGGCGCCGAAATCGAACAGCGTCATCGTGGCGACACGGCCTTTCGTGTCGAACAGCACCGCCTCGGTAACCAGTTTCTCGATCGCCGCGCCAAGATCGTTGCGGATCACGAAGGTCACCCGGCAGCCGCCGCCCTCGGTCGCGACCACCGTGTTGAGGGTCAGGTCCAGGCGTGGGTGCGGGACATCGTCGGCCGGTTGCGCAAGACCGGGCGCAGCGAGCGCCCCAAGCGCAAGCACGGCGGCATGGACGCGGCAGGACAAACCCCGGCAGGGCGCAATCATGACAAGCTCCTTTCGCCTCCGGTCGGGAGAGGCCGAGAGAACCGCATGGCTGGCCCAAGGCTGGCACGGTCTGTGTGTGGATAGGCGGCGCAGTCGCCGCACCGCCCGCACCCCGACCCGTTCACGAGCAAATGAGTCAAGAACTTTGGGACTGACCGTGAAGACCCCGCGCAATGGCCCCCGCGCGCCGCGTGGGGGACGTCGGCGCGGCCCTGTGACTGGTGCCGGCAGGCACGCGGCAGACGGTCCTGTGCCCATCTGCCGCGCGCGCCGGACCCGTCTCAAAACGTCTTTGCCAGCGTCATCTTGACGTTGCGCCCCGGTTGCGGCCGCGAGGCGAGGTTGGGGGTGTACTGCGTGTCAAAGACGTTCTCGATGCCGAAGCGGAATTCGGTGTCCTGCCACACGCCCCTGCCATCTGGCGCCACCGTCAGGCGCAGGTTGTGCACGTCATAGCCATCGCCTGAGGTGCCCGGATCGCTCGTGTCGATATCGTCGGAGAGCACCGTCTCCCAGCTCAGATCGTAGATGTCATCGAAGACCTTGCCCACGGTCAGGCGCAGGGTGTCCTGGGCCTGGTTGCGCCAGTCGCGCACGGTGCCGAGACTGTCGACCTCTTCACCGTCGCCCCAGGTGGCGTTGAGATCGACGTAAAAGCCGCTCGCCATCGCGTAGGAGGCTTCTATCTCGATCCCATTGGTGCGGACCTCGTCGAGAGGGTCCGATGCCTGTCCGCTTCCGACAAAGGAGGTGACATCCCAAAGCTCGCTGTCGAACCAGGTCAGTTTCAGCGCCAGGGTGTCATTGTCGCGGATCACGCCCTGCCGGTCATAGGACAAGCCCAGCTCATAGGTGCGGGATTTCTCGGTCTGGTCGATGCGGTCGGGAAATTCCAGATCGTCGATGGGTGGCAGGCCCTCGGTATAGGCGGCGCTGCCGAACACCGCGAGACCGTTGCCAAAGGCATAGCGCAGCGACAGACCGCCCATCAGCGCGTCGTTGGAGAAACGCCCGTCATTGGGCGCGGTGGAGCCGGTCACCTCTGAACTTTCGTAGCGGGTCGCCGGCGTTACGGTCCAGGCATCGCCGATGGCGATCTCGTCGACGGCGAAGATCGCCCAGCGGTCATCCTCGCCGCCGGGGGCCGCGAAGGCGTCGGCGCGCTTGCGGTTGATGTATTCGATCCCCGCGGTCAGGTCATGCACGGCCATGCCGGTCTCGAAGAACGCGGTGTTCTTGAGGGTGACGGTCGTGGTCTCGTATCTCTGATCGGCGTCGAGCAGCCCCGAACAGGGCGGGATGCGGCCCACTGGGCTCGCGGGGCACGACACCGGCTGCTGGTCCACCTGCTCGTCGGATAGGGAATACTGCAGCGACAGGTCGATCAGGTCGCTTGTCGGGTTGAAGCTATATTTGAAGATCGTCGTCTCTGCCTCGATTTTTCGGTCGACATTGCCGAAGAAGGTCAGATTGCCGAAGGAATCGTAAGGAACGTCGAATTGCGAGCTTTTGGTGCGCTGATGGCTCGCTTCGAGCGCGTGCGCCTTGTCGTCGCCAAAGCGGTACTTGCCCTTCACCAGAATGGACGGGTCGTCGATCTTCTGACGTCCCGGATTGATGATGTCGCCCTTGCCGTCCTCGGGAAAGCCCAGCCTGCGCTCGGTGTAGTTGAACAGCAGGCCGAAATCCTCGGTCGGCTGCCACGCCCCGATGCTCGACAAGGCCACCCCCGATCCGTTGGTGCCGAATTCCAGCGTCTGGCGCAGGGCGACACCGGTCTCGCCGCGGGTCAGGTCGTCCGGGTCGACGGTTTCCAGCCGCACGACACCGCCCACCACGCCCGAGCCGTATTCGAACGAGCCCACGGTGCCGCGGATTACCTCGGCCTCCTTGTAAAGGAACGGATCGGTAAAAAGCTGCGTGCCGATGCGGTAGAGTTCTTCGGCCCCGCGGGTGGCGCCATCGATCTGGATCAGCACCTTCTGGTCGGTGCCGAAGGTCTGGTTCGAGCCGAAGCCCCGGATCGACACGCCAGAGCCCTGCGCCGTGTCGCCGTTCACCAGCGCCACGCCGGGCACCGAATCGATCAGTTCGGCAACTGTGCTGGCCTGCCGGTCGCGGAATTCCTGCGCGTCGATCACCGTGCGCGGGGTCGCCGTCCGGGTCTGCACCTTGCGCTTGCTTTCGCCCAAGGTGATCGTGCCGAGAAACCCGTCATCCGGGGTGGGTGTCGCCGGGGCTTCTTGGCCGAGGGCGGGGGCCCAAGCGCCACCCGCGATGCAAAGGCAGCTGGAGGCCATCAATAGTGTGGGTCGTTTCATTCCGTATCCTTCCGGGTCAAGCGGCGGTGAGAGTACCGATGTGCTTGCGGACGGCTGGCACGGCATTTCGAGGGGGGGGGGGGCGATACAATGTCAGATCGCCTGTTGCATCGTCTATCTATTTACGAGTAAAAAAGTCAACAATGTGATTCAGCGTTTTCGACTGCAATCACCAGCCATGTCGCAAAAACGACACAGCCATCGTCATCTCAACAATCACGAGGCAGGCATGGCCCAGACACACAACGTTTCCCCGCACGAGATCCGCGCCTTTCGCGCGGAAAACCCGAAACTGCGCCCGCGCGACCAGGCCGATGCCATGGGCCTCAGCGAGGCCGCGCTGGTGGCCGCCGACTGCGGCGCGGGCACCACGCGCATCGCTGCGCATCCCGACAGGGTCATGGACGCGGCCCAGAAGCTGGGCGAGGTCATGGCGCTGACGCGCAACCCTTCGTGCGTGCATGAAAAGATCGGTACCTACGACAATTACCATCCCGGCGACCACGCGGCGATGATCCTGACGCCCGAGATCGACCTGCGGATCTTTCCCAGGCACTGGTGCCATGCCTTCATGGTCGAGACCCAAGGCGAGGAGCGCCCGCGCCGCAGCCTGCAGGTCTTCGACGCGGCCGGCGACGCGGTGCACAAGATCATCCTGCGCGATGCGTCCGATCACGCTGCCTGGGACGACCTGCGCGTGTCCCTCGCCGATGAGGATCAGGGACAGAGCCCCGCTTTCGCGCCGCGCGACCCGGTCGAGGCGGCGAAATCGCGCCCCGACAAGGCCGAGACGCTGCGCGCCGAATGGCAGCGGATGACCGACACGCACCAGTTCCTGCGCATGACCTCGAAGCTCAGGATGAACCGGCTGGGCGCCTACCGCATCGCGGGCGAGCGGTTCGCGCGGGCGCTGGACCCCGCCGCGATCACCGCGCTGCTGTCGCGTCTGGCCGAAAGCGGCACGCAGGTCATGGTGTTCGTGGGCAATCGCGGCTGCATCCAGATCCATTCCGGGCCCATCGTGACACTCAAGCCGATGGGGCCGTGGCAGAACGTGATGGACCCGCGCTTTAACCTGCACCTGCGCGCGGATCGCGTGGCCGAGGTCTGGGCGGTGGAAAAGCCAACCCGCGCCGGTCCCACCGTCTCGGTCGAGGCGTTCGACGCCGAGGGCGGTCTGATCTTTCAGGTCTTCGGGCTGCGCAAGGAAAGCGACGATCACCGCACGGCCTTCGCGGCGCTCGTGGCCGCGTTGCCTGATGCGCGGATGGCCGATGCCGGGGTGGGCTCATGAGCCGCGCGATGCCGTCACGCCGCGCCATCCTCGCCATGGCGGTGATGTCCCTCGTCGCGGGCGGCCCAGCCACCGCGCAAGCGCCCGACCGCGTGCTCTCGATCGGCGGCGACGTTACCGAGATCATCTTCGCGCTGGATCAGGGGCACAGGCTGGTCGCCCGCGACACCACTTCGACCTATCCGCCGCAGGCCGAGAACCTGCCTGATGTGGGCTATGCCCGTGCGCTCAGCCCCGAAGGCGTGCTGTCGGTCGCACCGGGGATGATCCTGGCGACCGACGGCGCCGGCCCGCCCGAGACGATCGACGTGCTCGAAAATGCGGACATTCCCTTCGTCACCGTGCCTCAGGCGCGGACGGGCGACGGCATCCTGCGCAAGATCGAGATCGTGGGCGCGGCGCTGGAGGTTCCCGAAAAGGCGCAGGCCCTGATCGACGAGACCCGCACGGCGCTGGCCGCGGCGCGTGACGCGACGGATCGCATCGCGCCAGACGAGGCCAAACGCGTGCTTTTCATCCTCAGCCTGGAGGGCGGACGTATTCTGGCAGGCGGCCGCGACACGCAGGCGCAGGGCATCATCGAAATGTCCGGCGGGGTGAACGCGGTCACCGGGTTCGAGGGCTACAAGCAGATGACCGACGAGGCGGTGACCCGCGCCGCGCCCGACGTGATCCTGATGATGGATCGTGGGGGCGACCACGCGATCGCCGATGCGCAACTGTTCGACCTGCCGGCGATCCGCACCACGCCTGCAGGCCGGAACGAACATGTCGTGCGGATGCAGGGCCTCTACCTGCTGGGCTTCGGTCCGCGCACGGCGCAGGCGGCGCGCGACCTGCACCGCGCACTTTACGGTGCGGCGGCGGAGGACGGTGATGACACTGACCCAAGCTGAAGACCGCATGGCCGCGGGGCCCGTCCGTGACCGGCGCAGCACCGCGCGGCGCGCCCATCTCTGGCTGGCGCTGCTCCTGGCGGTCGTGGTCGGGCTGAGCCTCGAGACCGGTGCCTCGGACGTGTCGCTGCTGACCGCGCTGACCGGGCCGGAGGATGCCCTGAGCGGCATCATCCTGTGGGAAGTGCGCCTGCCGCGCGTCCTGCTGGGCGGGCTGGTGGGGGCGGCGCTGGCCGTGTCGGGGGCGGTCATGCAGGGGCTGTTCCGCAATCCGCTGGCCGATCCGGGGATCGTCGGGGTCAGCGCGGGCGCGGGCCTCGGCGCGGTGACTGCGATCGTGCTGGGCGGGCTGCTGCCTCCCGCGCTGCAGGCGATGCTGGGCTATTACCTGGTGCCGGCGGCGGCGTTTCTGGGGGGCTGGGCGTCGGTCATGCTGCTTTACGCGGTGGCCACGCGCGGCGGACGCACCTCTGTCGCCACGATGCTGTTGGCGGGGATCGCGCTCGGGGCGCTGTCGGGCGCGGTTTCGGGGCTGCTGGTCTATGCCGCCGACGATCAGCAGTTGCGCGACCTGACCTTCTGGGGTCTCGGCTCGCTCGCCGGGGCGACATGGGACAAGCTGGCCATTGCCGCGCCGATCATCGCGGTCGCGATCGCGGGCGCGGCCCTTCTGGGGCGCGGCCTCAACGGACTGGCGCTTGGCGAGGCGACCGCGCTGCACCTTGGCATCCCCGTGCAACGGGTCAAGAACCTCGCCGTCCTTACCGTCGCCGCCGCCACCGGCGCGGCCGTGGCCGTGTCGGGCGGGATCGGCTTTGTCGGCATCGTGGTGCCGCATGTGCTGCGCCTCTCGACCGGTCCGGATCACGGCCCGTTGCTGATCAACTGCGCGCTTCTGGGGGCGAGCTTGCTGCTGGCGGCGGACATGATCAGCCGCATCGTCATCGCCCCCGCCGAACTGCCCATCGGAATCGTGACGGCCGTGCTTGGCGCGCCGGTGTTCCTGTGGATCCTCTTGCAGCGGCGCGGCATGGTGGATCTGTGATGTTGCATGCCTCCGAGATTTCCGTGTGCCTTGGCGGCACACCGATCCTGCAGAATGTCAGCCTGACGGCGCGCCCCGGCGCGCTGACCGCGATCGCGGGGCCCAATGGCTCGGGCAAGACGACCCTCTTGCGCGCGCTCACCGCCGAGATCGCGGCCGAGGGACGGATCACGCTTGACGGGCTGCCGGTGCATCCGCGCCACGCCCCCGCGCTTGCCGCGCGCCGGGGCGTGCTGCCGCAGGCCACGCGGCTGGCCTTTCCGTTCACCGTGGCCGAGGTGGTGCGCATCGGCCAACATGCCGGGCGGTTCGCCGACCGCCCCGACCTGCCCGGTCGCGCATTGACGCATGTGGGTCTGGGTCACATGGCGCACCGGGTCTATCAGGATCTGTCGGGCGGCGAACAGCAACGCGTGCAACTTGCCCGCGTGCTGGCGCAAATCTGGGCCCCCGTGGGACCGGACGGTGCCAACTGGCTGTTCCTCGACGAGCCGGTGTCGAGCCTTGATATCGGGCACCAGCTGACAGTGATGCGCCTGGCGCGCGACTTTGCCGCGCGCGGCGGCGGGGTGGTTGCGGTGATGCACGACCTCAACCTGACCGCGATGTTCGCCGACCAGGTTGTGATGATCCACGAGGGCCGGATCGCCGCGGCAGGTCGCGTGGACGAGGTTATCACCTCGCGGATCCTGTCGCGGGTCTATGACTGCGACCTGCGGGTCAACGTCACTCCGGCCGGTGACACACCCTTCCTGCTGCCGCAATCCGCGACACCGGTGTCATGAGAGCACGGCAAGACCCTGATCCCTGTCATGCCGTCGCGCGAAAGCATTGACCACCGCGATGTTTCCAATAAGCGACAGGCCCGCCGACTGCGTCGCCTGCCCCATCCGGATACGTCGTGGCGACTGATTGGCACGGGTGCGTGACGCCTGAAATCCGGGCGCACGGTCTGGCGTGGCATGGCGTCCCGGTCGAAACCGCGCTAGGCTGCGGTGCATGGATACCGCGTTTCTCATCACCGCGTTCGTCACGCTCTTCGTGGTCATCGACCCGATCGGCATGACACCGCTTTTCGTGGCACTCACGCAGGGCATGAGCGCGGCGCGCCGTCGGGCCATCGCGTTACGCGCCTGTGTGACATCGGCGCTGCTGTTGATCGTGTTTGCGGCCTTCGGCGAGGCCGTGCTGGGCTTCATCGGTATTTCGATGCCCGCCTTTCGCATCGCCGGTGGGGTGCTGTTGTTCCTGACGGCCCTCGATATGCTGTTCGAGCGGCGCGCGAAACGCCGGCAGGGTCAGGCCGACGACGCCGAAGAGGATGAGGGCGACGATCCGTCTATCTTTCCGCTGGCCATCCCGCTGATCGCGGGTCCGGGCGCCATCGCCTCGGTCATCCTGCTGGTCGGCCAGCAACCCGGCCCCGAAGGTCTTGCGATGGTGATCGGGGTCATGCTGTCGCTGGTGCTGCTGGTGTTCCTGATGTTCCTGACCGGCAGCATTCTTGAAAGGGCGCTCGGCAAGGTGGGCATCAACGTGGTGACACGGCTTCTGGGCATGCTGCTGGCGGCGCTGGCGGTGCAGTTCGTGCTGGACGGGCTGCGCGGTTTCGGTCTGGCAGGCTGAAGGAGGGGCAAATGGAACAGTTCGATTTCGCCAGACTGACCTATCTGGTCATCCTCGGGTCCGTGCTTGTGCTGTGGTTCGTGGTGCAGGGCCGCGAGTCGATCGGGCGACTTTTGCAGCAGGCGCTGATCTGGGCGCTGATCTTTCTGGGGGCGCTTGCCGCCGTTGGTCTGTGGGACGATATCCGGCAGACCGTGCGCCCGGCGCAAAGCGTTGTCTCGGGCGACAGGATCGAATTGCCGCGCGCCCCTGACGGGCATTACTACATGACCGCCGAGGTCAACGGCACGCCCCTGCGTTTTGTCGTGGATACGGGTGCAAGTCAGGTGGTTCTGACCCGCGCCGATGCCGAGAAGGTCGGCATAGACACGCAGTCGCTCAATTACCTCGGGCGTGCGTTCACCGCCAATGGCGAGGTGCGCACCGCCCCGGTGCGGCTGGACAGCATCGCTGTCGGCCCGGTCCGGCACGAGGATGTGCGCGCCGTGGTCAATGAGGGTGACATGCAGGGCTCGCTGCTGGGGATGAGCTACCTGCAACTGTTTTCCAGCATAGAGATCACCGGCGGCAAGCTGGTGCTGACGCGCTGACGACGCGGGGGGCATAACCCAACTCTGCTTTGGATATGCCAACGGTTCCTTTGTCACCATTAAGGGCCAGTCCTCTGGCGTTGCCACAGGTCCCTTTGCATACGCTGCGACCACGCCCGTGTCTCGGGTTCCGGTGCCGCGTGCCGGTCTTGTCCTTGGCGCCGTGCCGATGGGTCTTTTGGGTCTACGCCGCCGCAGGGCCGCGCGCGGCTGATACAGCGTCCGAGACCGACAGTCAGTTTCACTGGATCGGCCCTCATGGGCTGATCCGGACCGCCGCCGCGATGGGACCGTGCCGGCCGGCCTGCAACAGGATCACCGACGCCCCCTCACCCGCCGCGTCGAACTGCACCGCAAGCGGTGTCCGCGTGTCCCAGGTTACAAGATGATCCATCCCGGTGACGATATTGACATAGGTGATCGTCCGGCCCGCGTTTTCGCCGCGCTTGATACGGACGCTTTCCTGCGGTTTGAAGCGCACGCGTTGTACGACAAGGGGCGTGTCGCGCGGCTGCGCCATGCTGGCGCGCAGCGTGACAGTGTCATCGTCGCGTGCCACCTCTAGCGTTATGTTAGCGGTGTCTTGCGCCAGATGTTTGTCGATCAGGTCGATCACCTCGGCGCGGTGCGTGCCCACCACCGCATCCGTACCGCCCACGATCATCTGCGGCGTGTAGACCATCTTGTGCCCGTGCGCCTTGGCATAGCCGCGCTGCCGGGCGGTGTGTGCGGGGCTGCCGAACGTATCCGCCCAGCCGATGTAATCCCAGTAATCCACGTGCAGCGACAAGGCGATCACGTCGTCGCGCATCGCAAGCTCTTCAAGGAACGCATCCGCCGGCGGACAGGACGAACATCCCTGAGAGGTGAAAAGTTCGACCACGACCGGGCGGTCCGCCGCCGTGAGCGACCCTGTCCCGACCGTCATAAGCGCCACGAATGCCGCAAGGATTGTCTTTTTTGTCACGATAAACGCCCGTGCCCCGAACCAATGTTTCATACAGTTGCATACTAGGGCGTTCCCCGCCCTGTCGCCAATCACCGTTTAGAGAGAGGGGGGTGAAAATCCGCAAAACCGGCCCTATTTGTGTGCAGTAGTATACAAATAGCGCTGACCGCCCTTGATCGGATGCCCTAAATCGGTCAAAACCTGCGGTAAGCGATCCAGACTCGACCATGAAAGGACGGCTCATGCCCATCAGCGTCGGACAAGACAGCGCGAAGACCCGCAAGACCCTCACCGTTGGCGACCAGAAGGTAGCCTATTATTCCATCGACGCCGCCGAGAAGGCGGGGCTCGGAACCTTCTCGAACCTGCCTATCGTGCTCCGTGTGGTGCTCGAGAACATGCTGCGCTACGAGGATGGCAAGACCGTCACGACCGACGACATCAAGGCCTTCTCGACCTGGGCCGACAATGGCGGCCGCGCCAATCATGAGCTGGCCTACCGCCCCGCACGCGTCCTGATGCAGGATTTCACCGGCGTGCCAGCGGTCGTCGACCTCGCCGCGATGCGCGACGGGATCAAGGCACTGGGCGGCGATGCGCAGAAGATCAACCCGCTCAACCCCGTCGATCTCGTCATCGACCACTCGGTGATGATCGACGAGTTCGGCAACCCCCGCGCGCTGCAGATGAACGTGGACCGCGAATACGAGCGGAACATGGAACGCTACGAATTCCTCAAATGGGGTCAGGGCGCGTTCGACAATTTCCGCGTCGTGCCACCGGGCACCGGCATCTGCCACCAGGTCAACCTCGAATATCTCGCACAGACGGTCTGGACCGATACCGACCAGTCGGGCGAGACGGTGGCCTACCCTGACACGCTTGTCGGCACCGACAGTCACACCACCATGGTCAACGGCGCTGCCGTGCTCGGCTGGGGTGTCGGCGGGATCGAGGCCGAGGCGGCGATGCTCGGCCAGCCGATCTCGATGCTGATCCCCGAGGTCGTGGGCTTCGAGCTGACGGGCGCCATGGTCGAGGGCACGACCGCCACCGACCTCGTGCTGCGCGTCACACAGATGCTGCGGGAGAAGGGTGTCGTGGGCAAATTCGTCGAGTTCTACGGCGACGGGCTCGACCATCTTCCGCTCGCGGATCGCGCGACCATCGGCAACATGTCCCCAGAATTCGGCGCCACCTGCGCGTTCTTCCCGATCGATGACGAGACGCTGCGCTATCTCGAACAGACCGGCCGCGACAAGGACCGCATCGCGCTGGTCGAGGCCTATGCCAAGGAGAACGGCCTGTGGCGGAACCCCGGCTATGCGCCGGTCTATTCCGACACGCTGACGCTCGACATGGGCACGGTGGTGCCGGCGATCTCCGGCCCCAAGCGGCCGCAGGATCACGTGGCGCTGGATCACGCGGCGGCGAAATTCTATGACGAGGTCTGCGATTTCCGCGGCTACGACGACAGCGACGCAGCGCGCGACATGCTGGCCGAGGCCCCTGCCCCCGATACCGGACGCGATCCGCGCAAATCGGTCAAGGTCAAGGGCGAGGATTACGAGCTGCGCGACGGCTCTGTGGTGATCGCGTCGATCACCTCCTGCACAAACACCTCGAACCCTTACGTGATGATCGGCGCGGGCCTCGTGGCGCGCAAGGCGCGCGAAAAGGGCCTGACGCGCAAGCCTTGGGTCAAGACCTCGCTCGCGCCCGGCTCTCAGGTCGTGTCGCATTACCTGGAGGCCGCCGGTCTGCAGGACGATCTCGACGCCATCGGGTTCAACCTCGTGGGCTATGGCTGCACCACCTGCATCGGCAATTCCGGCCCCTTGCAGCCCGAGATCTCGCAGGCGATCGCCGAGGGCGACCTGATGGCCACGTCGGTGCTGTCGGGTAACCGCAACTTCGAGGGCCGGATCAGCCCGGATGTGCGCGCCAACTATCTTGCCAGCCCGCCGCTCGTGGTGATCTACGCGCTGGCCGGTGACATGAATATCGACGTCACCCGCGAGCCACTTGGCGAGGACACCGACGGCAACCCCGTCTACATGAAGGATCTCTGGCCCACCCAGAAGGAAATCGCGCGGCTGGTCGAGGCCACCGTCACCCGCGAGGCCTTTCAGGAGAAATACGCCGACGTCTTCAAGGGTGACGAGCAATGGCGCGCCATCGACACGTCGGGCGGCGAGACCTACGATTGGCCCGCGCAATCGACCTACGTGCAGAATCCGCCGTATTTCAAGGGCATGTCGGCCGAGCCGGGCACGATCGACAATATCGAGGGCGCGCGCGTCCTTGCGGTTCTCGGCGACATGGTCACGACCGATCACATCTCGCCGGCAGGATCCTTCAAGCCGGACACGCCGGCCGGGCGCTACCTGCAGGAACGTCAGGTCCCGGTGCGCGAGTTCAACTCGTACGGCTCGCGGCGCGGCAACCACGAAGTGATGATGCGCGGCACCTTTGCCAATATCCGCATCCGCAACGAGATGCTGGACGGGGTCGAGGGCGGCTACACCAAGGGTCCCGACGGTGAACAGACGTCGATCTTCGACGCCGCGATGGCGTGGCAGGACCAGGGCACGCCGCTGGTGATCTTCGCCGGCGAGCAATACGGTGCCGGCTCCAGCCGTGATTGGGCGGCCAAGGGCACGGCCCTGCTTGGTGTCAAGGCGGTGATCGCCGAGAACTTCGAGCGCATCCACCGGTCGAACCTCGTCGGCATGGGAGTGATCCCGTTCGAATTCACGGGCGGCGACACGCGCAAGACGCTAGGACTGACCGGCGATGAAAGCGTGTCGATCAGCGGTCTGGACACGATCAAGCCGCAGCAGGAAGTGCCCTGCACGATCACCTATTCCGATGGTACTGAGAAAGAGATCACGCTGAAATGCCGGATCGATACCGCCATCGAGAAGGAATATGTCGAGCATGGCGGCGTGCTGCATTACGTGCTGCGCGACCTCGCGCAATCGGCAGCCTGACACGCCCCGATCGGGCACAGTAATACAAAAGGGCGGCGTCATCGCCGCCCTTTTCGTTTGCGGATGGCGTGGCGGCAGTCCCGCCCTGTCCGGACCATTTGTCTCAGGCGAAGACGACAAATCACCGTCGTGACAGTTTGATCCCGTTCAGCCTGTGGCTAGCTCTGATATTCGGGGGCGTTGCGGACATACGCTCGGCGCTCCACATCGGGTGGCAGGAGGAGACGGAGATGGACGATATCACGCTTCTGGACGGCGGTCTGGGCCAAGAATTGCTGCGCCGCTCGGGCGACGCCCCGACACATATGTGGTCCACGCGGCTGATGATCGACAATCCCGGCCTGGTCCAGCAGGTACACGCGGATTACTTCGCCGCGGGCGCGCAGATCGCCACCGCAAATACCTACGCGCTTCATCGGGACCGGCTGGAGGGAACAGAGTTCGAGGACCGGTTCGAAGAACTCTTCGATGCCGCACTACGGGCGGCCGAGGGTGCGCGCGCCGCGCACGGATCGGGCCGGATCGCGGGCGCGCTTGGGCCAATCAATGGCAGTTACAGACCCGACGCGCATCCCGACCTGATGGATGCGGTGCCATATTATACCGAATGTGCGGCGCTGATGGCCGGGCGCGTCGATCTGGTGATCTGTGAAACCGTGGCCTCGATGACCCATGCACGCGCGGCCCTGAGGGGCGCACATGCCGCCGGTGTGCCCGTCTGGCTGGCGGTCACGGTCGATGATGACGACGGCACGCGCCTGCGCTCGGGCGAGGCCGTGGCGGATGTCGCATCAATCGCGGCGGGCGAAGGGGCCACGGCCGTGCTCGCCAATTGCTCGGTTCCCGAATCGATGCCGGATGCGCTGTGCGCGCTGGCGACCGCCGACCTGCCGGTGGGGGCCTATGCCAACGCCTTTACCCGGATCAGTCCGGATTTCCGGCGCGCCAAGGCCGCCGTGGACAGTCTGCAGGCGCGCGAGGATCTCGGGCCGGAGCGTTACGCGGCGCATGCCATCGACTGGGTTGCGCAGGGCGCGCGCATTGTCGGCGGCTGTTGCGAAACCGGCCCCGAACACATCGCGGCGATCGCGCGCAGGCTGGCCGCGCACCATGACGCACCGACGTCCTGCGCCCTTCCCTGACGCGGGTGGCACGGTTCAAGTCGGCTGCATAGCGCCGTACAAATTTCGGGAAATCAAAATGGCAAGGGTGACGTTGCGTCACTTTTTCCTTGATATTGAGAAATGGTTAACACTACCCTGATCGACAGAGGGTATTTCCGCCTCTGCACGTGAAAAACAACTTTTATAAAATGGAGACTATCATGCAGCCCCAGCCCCCCTGTCATCATGGCATGGCCAAGACACGCGGATGCTCTCATGTCGCGGTCGGCACGTTTTCCCATCTTTTTCCGAAACTTGATCCCGTTGTCCTGACCGAGGACGAGGCCGCCGCCATCGGTGGACCCGGTGGCGTGATGCACGATTTCGACAGCGGCTCGCCCGACTCGGCCGTTCCGGCGGGTTATATCTTCTTTGCGCAGTTCATGGATCACGACATCACCCTTGACGCGACTAGCGTGCTGCGACCGTCGCCGGACAGCGACCAGGCCAGGGACGTGACGAGTTTCGTCAAGACGCTTGGCAACGTCCGCTCGGCCAGTCTGGACCTTGATTGCGTCTACGGATTCGGCCCGGAAGCCAGCCCGCATATCTATGACGGCGAACATCTGGCTGTTGCGGATAACGGCGTTGATCTTGCGCGCTCTCCCGGTGGCGTTGCGCTGATCGGAGATCCACGCAACGACGAGAATATCTTCATCGGACAGATCCAGTTGGTGATGCATCAGTTGCACAACCGCATCTTCGATGAACGCGTCTACCAGCGCGATATTTCCACCCGTGGGTGGAACCGGTTCGAGGCAGCGCAGGAGGAAACGCGGTATCATTACCAGTTCGTCGTGCTGTTCGATTTCCTCAAGCGGATCTGCGATCCAAAGATCTTTGCCTTTGCGGCCGAAAGGATCTGCGGGGACAAGGGTGATTTTCCCCTTTGCTACGGGCTGGACGACCATGGCAAGCTGCCGATGCCGGTGGAGTTTTCGACCGCCGCCTACCGCGTCGGGCACACGATGGTGCGCGACCGTTACGCGCTGAATGCCCGGCACACAGAGGTCGAATTGTTCGACGAGTCGTTCGGCACCCTCGGGTTTACCGCCCTGCCCGAGGATCTGGCCCCCGATTGGCGGTACATGCTGGATCTCGACCCGTGTGTGACCCCGCATATGGCCAAGGCGTTCGACCCGGCCTTCGCGGACGAGTTGATGGACCTGCCGATCGTCGGCAGCCGCAACCCCAATGACCGGTCTCTTGCGTTTCGCAACCTGATGCGCGCATCGGCGCTCGGGGTGGCCTCGGGACAGGAGATCGCGGACGAGATGAGATCCAAGGGCTATCCGCTGACTGTCACCGATCTCGCGCTGGACGAGGTTCACGAGTGGAAGCGTGTCGAGGCCGTGCTGCACAAATCCGGCACCGACCTGTCCAAGAAGACACCTTTGTTCTATTACCTGCTGCGTGAAAGCGAGATCGTGTCAGGCGGCGCGCGCTACGGTCCGTTGGGATCCGCCATCCTGATGGAGGTGTTCGGCGGGATGCTGCGCCTGTGCGACGACACGTTCGTCGAGAAATTCGTCACGGGTGAATGGCGGCCGGATGCCTGTATCGCCAAGCCGGACGCGGATTTCGACAAGAGCCGCCTGATCAAGGACGCCGATCACTATCCGCTCGACCTGGCCGATCTCGTGCGATTCGCAAAGCGGCTGGATCGAAACGGGCGCGCGACCGGATAGCCCCCGGTTTTGCAACGCGCGCAAACTGACGGCACAGGCGACCCGGTTTGCACGGATTTCCGCCGATCACGCCGCGTCCAGACCGGTCACGTCAATAAAATTTAATAGTCTCACGCGACAATGGCATACTTGGAATTAGGATTTGACGGGAACAGACGATGCGGACAGCGATCATTCTCGCGCAGGCGGCCTTTCTCAGCCTGATGGCGGTCATCGGGGCGCAGGGCGACAGCAGCCGCGAAAAGACCTGCCCACTGCCGAAATCAAGTGCCCATCACTGCACGGCCCCGCAATCGCGGTAAAATGCGATAGCGCGCGCAGGTGCGCTACTGCCGCGCTTTTTCTATTGCGGGACGGATCGTGTTCTCCATGATCCGGTCAGTGATGGGTCCGGCAAAGCGCAGCACGATCTGTCCGTCTCCGTCGATCACATAGGTCTCGGGGACGCCGTAAAGCCCCCAGTCCAACGCCATTCGACCCTTGGGATCGGCCCCGAGGGATGTATAGGGATTGCCCAGCTCTTCGAGGAACCCCAAGGCGTTACCGGGCTTGTCCTTGTAATTGACCCCGTAGATCGTGATGCCCTCGTTGGCCAGCTCTTCAAGGTTGGGATGCTCGACCCGGCAGGGGGCGCACCAACTGGCCCAGTAATTCACCAACGCCACATCGCCGTCCCGCAGGTCCGCGTCGGTAAAGGGGTCTCCATCGCCCAACGGTGTCAGGACAACGTCGGGCGCTGCTTTACCGGTCAATGCAGATGGCAATTCGTCGGGGTTGTCGCGGCCCAGACCGACGAGGGCGAGGCCCGCGAAACCGGCGAAAATCACCAGTGGCGCAACCATCAACGGCGACATTCTAGCCATTTTTTTTCACTTTCGTTTCAAGCTCCTGAAGTTCTTTCTTCACGCGCTTTGACCGGTAGAGGCTGAGCAGGACGATACCCGCGAGCAAGATCAGCGAGACCGCGTAGGAGGCCAGCACGGTGTCGGTGTATTTTCCAAGATCCGGCATCATGCCCCCCTCATCCGTTCACGTGCCAGAAGCACCCGTATCCGCCGTGCCCGGATCTCGGTGCGTGTCCGCACCAGCACAAGGGCTATGAACAGCAACGCAAAGGCCGTCATGCTGACATACAATGGCAGCTTGAAGGTCATCGCCATCCGCTCGCCGGGCGCCACCGACAGCGAGGCCCCCTGGTGCAACCCCTGGTTCCAGAAGTTGACCGCGTACCGGCTGAGCAGCGCGAAGACCGATCCGACAAGGCACAGGATCGAGGTAAGATCGGCCGCGGTGTCGTCATTCTCGATCGCCTCCCACAGGGCTATATAGCCGAGATAAAACAGGAAAAGTATCAGAAACGAGGTCAGGCGCGGGTCCCACACCCACCACGTGCCCCAGATCGGCTGCCCCCAGATCGCGCCGGTCAGCAGCGCGATCACGGTCATGACCATCCCCACCGGCGCGGCCGCCCGCGCCGCCAAGGCGCTGACATGGTGCCGGCGGATAATCCATATCAGCGACGTGACCAGCATCATCAGCCATGCATTGATCGCCATCAGCGCGGCGGGCACGTGCAGATAGACGATCTTGACCGTGGACCCTTGCCGGTAGTCGTCGGGCGTGAAGAAGAACCCCCAGACCAGTCCGACGATCAGCGTCAACGCCGCCAGCCACGCGACCCATGGCAGTACCCTGTCGGCGGTTCGTATGAATTTCAGGGGGTTGGCATATTCCCAGAGCGAATTGCGGCTCATCCCGTTTCCTTTGGTCGTCGCGTTCGTGTCATTGCAGGTTGGCTTTCAATACCGCTGCCGAGGCAAACGGCAGCAGGGCGATGGTGCCGCAGGTGATGCCCGCCAGCAAGAACAGCGGTGTCGCGGTGGTCAATCCTTCGGCCCCCCGCCGGGCGATTTCCGCGCCGAAAATAAGTGTCGGCACGTAAAGCGGCAGCACAAGCAGGCTGAGGAGCAACCCGCCACGCTTCAACCCCACGGTCAGCGCAGCCCCGAAGGTGCCGATCACGCTCAGCGCCGGCGTGCCGAGCAGGAGCGACAGGGTCAGCCAGAGAAATCCCGGCCCCGGCAGGTTCAACAGTACGCCCAGCACCGGCGCCAAAAGCACAAGGGGCAGCCCCGTCGTCAACCAGTGGGCCAGCGACTTTACGGCGACGATACCCTCCATCGGCAAGGGTGAGGTGGCGAGCAGGTCGAGGCTGCCATCCTCCCAGTCGAGCGCGAATATCCGGTCCAGCGACAAGAGACAGGCCAGCAGCGCACCGATCCACAGGATGCCGGGCGCGATCGTCGACAGGATCGCGGCCTGCGGCCCGACGCCGAACGGCACCAGCACGACGACGATCAGGAAAAACGACAGCCCGAGGCCAAACCCCCCGCCCGCGCGCATCGCCAGCCGCATGTCGCGAACCAGCAGCGCGATCACAGGAAGGCCCCATCGAAATCATCCATGTCCAGTGGCTTGGCACGGTAACCCGCGACATCGAGCACCCGCGCTTCGGACAGTCCAAGGTCGATATGCGTGGCGATCAGCGCGATACCACCGCAGGCCAGGTGGGCGCGCACCGCCGCCGTGAACATCGCCACGGCGTCCGTGTCGAGCGAGACGGTCGGCTCGTCGAGGATCCAGATCATACGTCCCGTCACCAACAGCCGCGCGAGCCCCAGACGGCGTTTCTGCCCGGCCGAAAGCGCGCCGGACGCCCGCTGCGATAGGGGGGCGAGATCGAACGCGGAGAGGGCCGGCGAAATATCCGTGGTACCAAAGGCCTGCGCCCAGAAGCACAGGTTTTCCACGACGGTCAGGGTGGGTTTGATCCCGTCGGCATGGCCTGCATAAACAAGACTGTCCTCGGGTGTCGTCACCTGCCCGGACAGGGGCGGCTGCAACCCTGCGATGGTGCGCAGAAGTGTCGTCTTGCCAATTCCGTTCGGTCCGCGCAGCACCAGTGCCTGCCCGGCGCAGAGCGTGAAGCCCACCCCTTCGAGTACGGGAATCCCGCCGCGCGCAATGTTCAGATCCGAGACGGTC
Source organism: Roseovarius tibetensis (assembly GCF_050896375.1). NCBI lineage: Bacteria > Pseudomonadati > Pseudomonadota > Alphaproteobacteria > Rhodobacterales > Roseobacteraceae > Roseovarius > Roseovarius tibetensis. Next base: position 108,282 of record NZ_JBPBBB010000005.1, on the reverse strand, counting down.
AGTGTCATGCGCTGCGCTCTATCCCAATGACCGGGGCGCGAAAAGCGCCAAACCCGCACAGCGGGTCACACCGGCAAGGCCGCCAACGCGACGCGACGCCCCTCGGACAAAAGCACGTTGTAGGTCCGGCAGGCGGCGGGCGAGCTCATGACCTCGATCCCGATATCGGCATCTTCCAGAACGTGGCGCAGACCCTTGGGGATCTGCGCCGTCTCGGCCCCGGTGCCGATGAAGATGACGTCGACATCCTCGGCCAGGTCAAGCAAGGGCGCGCTGTCGTCATATCCGCCCCAGCCGCGCGCCGACGCGATGGTCACGACGATGGGCCCTTCGACGACCTCGCCGGCGACGCGGAAAAATCCCGGACCGTAGCCGTCGATCGGGGTGGCTCCGGAAAAGGTGATCTCGGTCAGTTCCATGTCCTTGGCTCCTTCACGCGGTCAGACGCAATAATCAACGCCGCGTTTTCCACTTCCGGTATACATGTGTCGCACAGATGCGTCCTGTTCAAGCCGGTCGGGCGACATCAGCGTGCCCCCCGGACCGGTGCGGGCCGGGCCACGACCCGGTGCCATTTCGGGTTTGACCGCCCATGAGCCTTGGGGCATGACCGCGCCATGGCAAAACCCGGATCCTTTTCCTGCAATTCCTGTGGCGCGGTGCATACCCGCTGGTCGGGGCGTTGCGACGCCTGCGGTCAATGGAACACGATCGTCGAGGATGCGCCGCTGTCGACTGGCCCCAAGGGCAAGACCCTGGGCGGCAAGCGGGGCGCGCAACTGACCCTGACGGACCTGTCGACACAAGAGGCCCCGCCGCCGCGTACCTTGTCGGGGATCGGTGAACTGGACCGCGTACTGGGCGGCGGCCTCGTACCATCAAGCGCGGTTCTGGTGGGCGGCGATCCGGGCATCGGGAAATCCACCCTTCTGTTGCAGGCCGCGGCGCAGTTCGCGCAGACGGGACTGCGCACCTTCTACGTTTCGGGCGAAGAGGCCAGTGCGCAGGTCAGGATGCGCGCACAACGGCTCGGGCTGGAGAACGCGCCGGTCAAGCTTGCCGCGGCCACGTCGCTGCGCGACATCCTGACGACGCTGGAGACCGAGAAACCCGATCTGGTGATCATAGACTCGATCCAGACCATCTGGTCCGACACGGTCGAGGCGGCGCCTGGCAGCGTGTCACAGGTCCGGGCCGCCGCGCATGAGCTGACGCAGTTCGCCAAGCGTTTCGGCACCTCGGTCATCCTTGTGGGTCATGTCACCAAGGACGGCCAGATCGCCGGTCCCCGCGTGGTCGAGCACATGGTCGATTGCGTCCTCTATTTCGAGGGCGAGCGCGGGCACCAGTTCCGCATCCTGCGCAGCGTCAAGAACCGCTTTGGCCCCGCCGACGAGATCGGCGTGTTCGAGATGACCGGCAGCGGGCTGGCCGAGGTCGCCAACCCGTCCGAGCTGTTCCTGTCGGGGCGCGGTTCGCCGTCGCCCGGATCGGTGGTGTTTTCCGGCATCGAGGGCACCCGGCCGGTGCTGGTCGAGATGCAGGCGCTGGTGGCGCCCACCCCGCACGCGCAGCCCCGGCGCGCGGTCGTCGGCTGGGACGGCGCGCGGCTGGCGATGATCCTCGCCGTGCTCGAAGCACGCTGCGGCATTCCGTTTGCGGGTCTCGATGTCTATCTCAACGTCGCCGGCGGTCTGCGCATCTCCGAGCCCGCCGCCGATCTTGCCGTCGCCGCGGCCCTTTTGAGCGCGCGTGAGGACACCGCCCTGCCCGCCGAAACGGTGATTTTCGGGGAAATCAGCCTGTCGGGGGCCTTGCGTCCGGTGGGGCAGTCCGAAAACAGGTTGAAAGAGGCGCAAAAACTTGGTTTCACCTCGGCTATCATTCCGTCCGGCGGCAAGATCGGCGGAGAAAGCGGGCTGAGCCTCACCCGGATGGGCGATCTGACCGCGTTCGTGGGTGACATTTTCGGCGCGGGATAGACGCCGCCAAAGGGACAGGACACGGCATATGCAAGGTTTCACCATCATCGACGGTGCCGTGGCGCTGTTCATCATCCTGTCGGCGCTGCTGGCCTATTCGCGCGGTTTCGTGCGCGAAGGGCTGGCCATCGCGGGCTGGGTCGTGGCGGGCATCGTCGCCTTCGTCTTTGCGCCGCAGGTCGAGCCGTTGGTCACCGAAGTGCCGGTGGTGGGAGAGTTCATCTCTGACAGCTGCGAGCTTTCGATGATCGCCGCCTTCGCCGCCGTGTTCGCCGTGGGCCTGATCGTGGCCTCGCTGATCACGCCGCTTTTTTCGTCGCTTGTGCAACGCTCTGTCCTTGGCGGTATCGATCAGGGGCTTGGCTTCGTCTTCGGTGTGGCGCGCGGGGTGCTGCTGATCGCGATCGCCTATTTCGTCTATGAAACGGTGATCGGCTCGCAATCCGTCGAGATGATCGACAACAGCCGCTCGGCGCAGGTGTTCGCGCAGCTCACCGGGAAGATCGAGGACGAGAACCCCGAAGAGGCGCTTGGCTGGATCACCCGTCAGTACGAGCAGCTGATCGGGGCCTGCGGCGACACGCAACTGTGATCGATGGGCCGGTCCGATCCTTCCCCGTGTGATAGTTTCGTGACATGCGGCCTTCAGGCGCGTATGCAGGCGTCACACGACTGACACAGGATTCGGAGCTGCCACTCTTGTCCACCCAAATGCCCCCCGCCCACCCGTTCGACGACGACACGCTGCGGGAGGAGTGCGGCGTGTATGGCGTCGTCGGCCTGCCGGATGCCGCCAATTTCGTCGCCCTCGGGCTGCACGCCCTTCAACATCGCGGACAGGAGGCCGGCGGCATCGTCAGCCACGAGGCCGAGCTGGGCTTCAACAGCGCCCGCCGGTTCGGCTACGTGCGCGACAACTTCACGCGTCAAAGCCTCATGGAGACGCTGCCGGGGCCGTTGGCCATCGGGCATGTGCGCTATTCCACGTCCGGGGCGAAAGGGCCCACGCAGATGCGGGACGTGCAGCCCTTCTTCGGCGAGTTCTCGATGGGCGGGGCGGCGATTGCGCATAACGGCAACATCACCAACGCCGACGCGCTGCGCCGCGAACTGATCGACCGCGGGTCGATTTTCCAGTCCGGCTCTGACAGCGAATGCATCATCCACCTGATGGCCCGGTCGTTGCAGCGCACCATCCCCGAACGGATGGAGGATGCGCTGCGCCGGGTCGAGGGCGCGTTCTCGATCGTCGCCATGACCCGGACCAAGCTGATCGGCGTGCGCGATCCGCTGGGTGTGCGGCCGCTGGTGCTGGGACAACTGGGTGAGGGCTGGGTGCTGTCGTCGGAGACCTGCGCGCTCGACATTCTCGGGGCGCGCTACGTGCGCGAGGTGGCACCCGGCGAAATGGTCGTCATCTCCGAAAAGAACGGCGTCGAGAGCCATTTTCCCTTCCGGCCGCGGCCCTCGCGCTTCTGCATCTTCGAGCATGTCTATTTCTCGCGCCCCGATTCGATCATCGGCGGGCGGTCGGTCTATGAAACGCGCCATCAGATCGGCGTGGAGCTGGCCCGCGAGGCGCCGGTCGAGGCCGATCTGGTCTGCCCGGTCCCCGATAGCGGCACGCCCGCCGCGATCGGTTACAGCCACGAATCGGGCATCCCCTTCGCCATGGGGATCATCCGCAATCAATACGTGGGCCGCACCTTCATCGAACCGACCGAGCAGATCCGCAACATGGGCGTGCGTCTGAAGCTCAACGTCAATCGCGCCCTGATCGAGGGCAAGCGCGTGATCCTTGTCGATGACAGCGTGGTGCGCGGCACGACAAGCCGCAAGATCAAGGAAATGATCCTCGATGCCGGTGCCACCGAGGTACATTTCCGCATCGCCTCACCGCCGACATCCTGGCCGTGCTTTTACGGTGTGGACACGCCGCAGCGCGAGAAACTGCTCGCCGCGACGATGTCCGAGGACGAGATGTGCGCGCATCTCAAGGTGGACAGCCTGAGATTCGTGTCGCTGGACGGGCTTTATCGTGCTGTCGGCGTGCCGTCCGGGCGCGACGCCGCGTGCCCGCAATATTGTGATGCCTGCTTTTCCGGTGACTATCCGGTGGTTCCGTCAGACCAGATCGAAAAGGGCTTTCAGATGAAGGTCGAGGCTGCCGAATAGCGCATGGATGCGCGCGCCGTTGCCGCGATGCAGCGCGATCTTGCCGAGCCTTCACATGCAGGCTTTTCACCGACAGGCGTGACGCGTAGTGGCGCGCATGCTTGCGAGAAAGGCACACACACGCATGACAGATCAGACAGACACACCCGTCGCCACGTTGGCGGCGGCCACACAAACGGGCGCGCTGCCGCAGGGTCGGTTGATCCTGCTGGGAACCATGCACGGCCCATCGACAGGGCGGGCCCTCGTCAGCCACGATGGCAGGGTGTCCGTCGTTCAGGCCGGCGACACGCTCGACCGTGCAACGGTGGTCGCGGTCGGCGAGAGCGTGGTCGTCCTCAGCCGCGGCGGCCGCGCCGAGCGGCTGACCCTGCCCGACGGCTGAGGCCCGGCATGAAAAAGGCCGTGCCCGCATCGCCGGGCACGGCCTTTCGCCACCTCGGGGATCTGTCGCGCAGCTTAGCCGCGGCGCGCCGCCAACGCCTTCCAGCCGCCCCAGACGACCATCGCCGCAAGCACGGCCTTGACCACGTCACCCAGCAGGAATGGCGCCATCCAGTAGGCCCAGAGATCCGGCATGCTGGTCCCCATCACCGCGGCCGGCCATGCAAGACCGGGCAGGTACAGAAGCGCCGAGATCCCGATGCCGCAAAGCGCCGTCGAGACGATCCCGCGGGCCAGCCCCTTTTCCACCGCAAGACCGGCAAACCATGCCATGCCAATGAACCCGTAAAGGAACCCGGCCGTCGGGCCGACAAGCGACGCCCCGTTCATGCCGCCCGCGAAGACCGGCAGGCCCATGGCCCCCTCGGCCAGATAGGCCAACACCGTCGCCGCCCCGAGGCGCGAGCCGAAGGTCAGACCGACGATCAGGATCGCCAGCGTCGACAAGGTCAACGGGACCGGGAAGAATGGCACGCTGACCTGCGCCGCGATCGCGATGAACAAGGACCCCCCGAGCACAAGCCCGGCCTTGCGAAGCAAACTGTCATGGCCCGTGACGGCCTTGGCTAGAACTGTGTCGCGCGTCATGTCGCGTCCCTCCTTGATGCATGTCAGGGCGCAGTTTTTCGCTGCACTGCTGCGAAAGTCAAGCGATTGTCCTTGAACACGCCGCCATGCGGTGGGATTTGCAAACCATGATACAGGATGACACCGTTCCCCTCGCGCTCGTGACCGGGGCCTCGCGGGGCCTCGGCGCCGCCATGGCCGAGGCACTGGCCCCGACCCATCATATCGTCGCGGTCGCGCGCACCACCGGTGCGCTCGAAGAGCTTGACGACCGCATCCAGGCCAAGGGCGGGCACGCCACGCTGGCGCCGATGAACATCACGGATACCGGGAAGCTGGCGCAGCTTTGCCGCGCGATCCATGACCGCTGGGGCGGGCTCGCGATGTGGGTTCACACGGCGGTTCACGCGGCCCCGCTGACCCCTGCCGCGCATCTGTCGGAAAAGGACTGGGCCAGATCGGTCGCCTGCAATGTCACGGCAATGGGCACCCTAATCCCGTTCATTGCGCCGCTTCTCGGCGAGAATGGCCAGGCGGTATTCTTCGACGATCCCGATGCCGTCGGCGCAAAGTTCTTCGGCAGCTACGGCGCCACCAAGGCGGCACAGATCGCCCTTGCGCGCAGCTGGCAGGCCGAAAGCGCACGGACCGGCCCGCGCGTGCACGTGCTGACGCCGGCCCCGATGCCGACCGGAACCCGCGCGCGGTTCTTCCCCGGAGAGGATCGCGCGGCTCTGAGCCATCCGCGCGACGAAGCGGCGCGACTGCTGGCCCTGTTGTAGAGGGCGCGCGCCTTGCCCCTCATGCGGTGCGCCGCTACACAGGGGGCCGAACGACACATGACGGGGCACATGCATGCGCATTCTGATCACCAATGACGACGGCATCAACGCACCGGGCCTCGCAGTGCTCGACGAGATCGCCAACGCGCTTGCCGGTGACGGGGGCGAAGTCTGGACCGTCGCGCCGGCCTTCGAGCAATCCGGCGTGGGGCACTGCATCTCCTACACCCGGCCCATGATGATCTCGAAAATGGCCGAGCGCCGCTACGCCGCCGAGGGCAGCCCCGCCGATTGCGTGCTCGCGGGCCTGCATGACGTGATGAAGGACGCGCGCCCCGACCTCGTGCTGTCGGGCGTCAATCGTGGCAACAACGCCGCTGAAAACGCGGTCTATTCCGGCACCGTGGGGGCGGCCATGGAGGCCGCGCTGCAGGGTGTCCCGGCCGTCGCGCTCAGCCAGTATTACGGGCCCGACAACCGCGATCTCGACGACACGTTCGAGGCCGCGCGCGTGCACGGGCTGGCGACCTTGCAACGCCTTCTCGACAAGGGCGTGTGGAGCCATGACGATTACGGCATCTTCTACAATATCAACTTTCCGCCCGTGCCCGCCTCGGGGGTCATGGGGCTGCGCGCCGCGCGTCAGGGGTTCCGCCGCGACATGGGCTTTGGCGTCCAGCCGCACACGGCCCCCTCGGGGCGACGGTTCCTGTGGGTGACGGGTGCGCCGCAGCACGAACCGACAAGCCCCGGCTCGGACGCGGATGTGAACCTGCAGGGCTATATTTCCGTCACCCCGATGCGGGCAGATCTGACCGCGCATGACGCGCTGGAGGCGCTGAAAGCGATCGAATGAGCGAGACTGATCCCGAAACCGCCGAACGCAAGATGCAGTTCCTGTTCGCGCTGCGCTCCAAGGGGGTGACGGATACGCGCGTTCTGACCGCGATGGAAAAGATCGACCGCGCCCCGTTCATCCGGGGCTACTTCACGGACCGCGCGTACGAGGACATGCCCCTGCCCATTGCCTGCGGCCAGACGATCAGCCAGCCCTCGGTGGTCGGGCTGATGACACAGGCCCTCAAGGTCAGCAACCGCGACAAGGTGCTCGAGGTGGGCACCGGCTCGGGCTATCAGGCCGCGATCCTCAGCCAGCTCGCGCGGCGTGTCTACACGGTGGATCGCCACCGGCGGCTGGTCAACGAGGCCTCCGAGGTGTTCCGCCGCCTCGATCTGACCAACATCACGGCGATCACCGCCGATGGCAGCTTCGGCCTGCCCGATCAGGCCCCGTTCGACCGGATCATCGTGACGGCCGCGGCCGAGGATCCGCCCGGGCCGCTCTTGGCGCAGTTGAAGATCGGCGGTATCATGATGGTTCCGGTCGGTCAGTCGGACGCCGTGCAGCGGCTCATTCGGGTGACGCGGACCGAGACGGGGTTCGAGTATGACGAGTTTCGCCCGGTCCGCTTCGTGCCTCTGGTCGAAGGCATGGGGCGTGACGAACAGTGAACATTTGCCCCCGCGACACGGGGCGGGACAAAGGACGATCACGATGCGCCACCTTTCGCGAAATCTGGTCTTCGGGGCCGGCCTCGGCCTGACAGTCGCGGCATGTGACCGGCCCGTTGACATGGACCTGCGCGGCGCGTTCGGCGACGCGCCCAGCACGACCGAAGCCGCGCGCACGGCACAAACCGGGCGGCCCGAACCGGACGCGCGCGGCATCATCTCGTATCCCGGTTACCAGGTGGCCGTCGCCCGGCGCGGTGACACGCTGGCCAAGCTCGCGACCCGGATCGGGGCGAATGCACAGGATCTCGCGCGTTACAACGGCATCCAGACCGGCGATCCGCTGCGCGAGGGCGAGGTCATCGCCCTGCCCGGTCGTGTATCGGAACCCGAGGGCGGTCCGATGCGGTCGCCCGGCGGGGTCGATATCGACAGCCTCGCCGGTGAGGCGATCCGCCGTGCGGACGGTCAGCAGGTAGAGACGTCGCAGCTTGAGCCCACAACGTCCACGGCGGTCGAGCCGGTGCGCCACCGCGTCGAGCGCGGCGAAACGGCCTTCAGCATCGCGCGGCTATACGACGTCCCGATCCGCACGCTCGCCGAATGGAACGGCCTCGGGCCGGATTTCTCCGTGCGCGAAGGACAGTTCCTGCTGATCCCGGTGGCATCGTCCGGCGCAGACGACAGATCGGCACAGGCGGACGATGTCACGCCGCCGGGCAGCGGGTCACCCGCGCCGACACCGCCTAGCGCCTCGCAGCCCTTGCCCGAGGAGGAGACGCCGCCCGCCTCTGAACCGACCGAACCGGTCGCGGCACCCGATCTCGGCACCGACCAAAGCGACTCGGGCGCCGCGCGCATGGTCTCGCCGGTTCAGGGCGACATCGTCCGCGATTACGCCAAGGGCCGCAACGAAGGCATCGACATCGCGGCCGATCCCGGAACGGCCGTCAATGCCGCGGATGCGGGCTCTGTCGCGGCCATCACGGAGGATACGAACGGCATCCCGATCATCGTGATCAAGCATGCGGGCAACCTTCTGACGGTCTATTCCAATGTCGGCGGGGTGACGGTGCAAAAGGGGGACAGCGTCACGCGCGGGCAGAAGATCGCGGAAATTCGTCGCGATGGCTCGGCCGTTCTGCATTTCGAGGTCCGCGATGGTTTCGACAGCGTCGATCCGGGTGACTACCTGAACCCGTCGTAACCGCACCATGTGTCGGATGACGGGCGCGGATCACGCCCCGCAAAGGGGCGGATCACCCGTTCATTGCGGCGGCGGCGGCGCCGCGCAATGCGCGCCCGACGCCGCCAACCCCGAACCAAGCGCCAGCATCGGCGGCGCGGTGTAGGGGTTGAGCGGTGCAGACTGGGACTGATCCAGCACGATGAGGCCAACCGCACCAAGCGCCACAAGAAGCGTCACATGCACGCGTTTCATTGCCGCGCCTCCAGTCCCAGATGCGGGCGCAGACGGATACCGGCCCAAGAGCCCGCGAATGCGGCGATGAACCACACCCAGCCATGCGCCGACCCCGTGCCGATCCCGCTGAAGAACGCGCCGATATTGCAGCCGAAGGCCAGCCGCGAGCTGTAGCCCAGCACAAGGCCCGCCGCGATCACCGCGATCCAGGCGCCCGCGGGCAGTTTGCCCACCGGAGAGGCGAGGCCCGCACGCCACCACGCCATCAGGGCGGCCCCGGCGATCAGGCCCAAATCCGTGAGCGAGGTGATGTCGGTCAAAAGGCTGGCCTCGACCTGCGCGGCATTGGCGGGCGCGGACCAGAACGGCGATCCCGACAGGTCGCCGCCCACGGCAACCACGCCCTTGGCAACCCACAGGCCAAGCCCGTAGACCACGCCCCAGGGCTGTCCGGCCACGACCAGGTGCAGGATCGCGAGCGCGGCCAGAACCCCGATCGCGCCGATATAGCGCGCCGGCGTCCGGAACGTGCCCTTGGCGCGCAGCAAGAAGGCCACCGCGCCAATTGTCGCCAGCCCCGCAAGCGTGACGATCAGCCCGCCCGTGCCGGACAGGGTCATCATCGGAAGGCTGCCAAGAGAGGTCCACCACGACAGGTGATACGCCCCGGCGAAACTGCCGATCGCGAAGAAGGGCAGCGCGACGGCCCCGATGGCATTACCGCTGCCGGCATTGACCAGCGTGCCGGACCCGCAGCCAAGGACCACCTGCATCGCCGCCCCGAACACGAACGCCCCGCCGATCATGGCGACGCCGATCGGGGCATGTGCGCCCTTCAATTCGGCACCGTTCGCGGCCAGCAGGGGAAAGGCGACCGCGGCCACGATACCGATGCAGACAAGCTGCGCGATCAGCCCCGATGGATCACGAGACAGGATCATGCGCCGCCACGGCCCGGTAAAGCCGAAGCGGAACCCTTCGAGCGCCAGTCCGAACCCGAGCCCGATCAGCAGCAGCAACCCGTAGCGCGGCCCGGCCAGTAGCGTCACCGCAAGCACGCCCATACCAACGACAAGAAGAACCGCCGCCCGTGACAGATGTCCCGGCGCGGTGGCGATGGATGCGGGGCCGTCGGATGTCGTGGTCATGCTGTGCTGCGCTCTCGTTCAGGCCGTCAGTAACGGCCCATGATCTTGTTGTAGAGGTTCTGGAAAAGTCCCGGCACATTGGCCATCTCGAACCCGGCGTTGGACCAGCCGACCACGGATTCGGGGTAAAGCCGTACAGTGTCGATACCCGCAACCTCGCTCAGGGCGAACCAGTTGGTCGCGGCCCAGTGCCCGGTGTTGCAGAAAGACACCAGGCTGTCGTCCTGCGCGAACCCGTTCTCGGCCGCCAGCCGGCGGATCAGGTCGGGGTCGATGCGCGCGGGTTCGTCCCCACCAAACCAGCGATCATGCGTGAAGTAGCGTGATTGCGGCAGGGTGCCGGGCTGTGCGGCCGCACCATGCTTGGTCTTGCCCTGCCAGAACGCCTCGGGACGGGCATCTATCAATTGCGCCGTGTCCTCGCCATCGACGATGGCCTTCACATCCGCGCGCGTGGCCAGCCATTCATCGGAAAAATTGACGGTGATCTCGCTGGGGTTCACCTCGGGGGCTGCGCCGATGGCGACCTCTTCGCCGGCGCCTGTCCAGGCGTTCATGCCCCCATTCAGGATGGCCAGGGGGCTGATACCGCTGGATTTGAGTGTCCAGTAGACGCGCGCGGCGGCGCCGAAATCGGTCTGGTCCGTGCCTTGGTGAATCACCACGACCGGCGTCTCGGCGTCGATTCCGAGACCGCGCAGCACCTGCGTGATGTGATCCTCGGAGACAAGCTGGCCGGGATTGTCGGACGGGCCGCGAAAGAGGCCGTAAGGGGCGTTCAGCGCACCGGGCACATGCCCGTCCTCGTAAGCCGCCGCACTGCGGATATCCAGGACGACCGGATCGGTCGTGTCGATGGCCTCGCGCAGCCCCGCAGGGTCCACGAGCGGGCCAAGCTCCGCCTGCGCGACGGCCGGCACGACAGCCATGGCCGCGGCCATGCAGGCGGCGCGTATCTTCATCAACATGTCGGGATCCTTTTCCGTGAGACGTTGTGATTGCCGATGCGTCTTACGCCCCTGCCCGCAACACGACAAGGCGTCCTGCGCACCGCTTCACGCCATGGTGAAAAGCGCCAACGACAATCCGACATCCGGGCATGCGGCATGACGACCCGCATCGGGCGCGCCGCGACGCCCGCTCAGTTCACGGTGAATTCGCCGACCACGTTTCGCCATTCTCCGGCGGCGACCATCTTGCGATGCGTGAAACGTACCGAGTGCAGCGGCCCCTCGATCTCGCGTTGCCAGAACTCGATGAATTCGAACAGCTTGGGGTGATCCGGGGCAAGGTCGTAGTCCTGCCAGAGATAGCTGTTGAGCACGCTTTGATGGTCGGGCATCCGGTAAAAGAATTCCGCCGTGGTCAGGCCATATCCCTTGAGCATCAGTTCGGTTTCCGAGGTCTCCATGTGTCGCTCCTGTTCCGTAGACCCTTCGATGATGCCCGAAAGATTTTACTTTTCAATGAAAACAGTTTGTTACCACTCGTCTCAAGTGGCTGATAAAAGCACGTCTTCAGGGCCATTGCACCCTATGTGGTGGCTCTGATATAGGTTCTTGACAAGATATTGCGCCAGATCACAGGACGGTAAAAACGTGAGCGATACGCCTCAACCCCCTGAAACCAATGACGAAATGCCGCCCGCTTACGACGGGCCGTCGGTTTCCATCACGCACGAGATGAAAACCTCGTATCTCGATTACGCGATGAGCGTGATCGTGAGCCGCGCGATCCCCGATCTGCGCGATGGCCTGAAACCTGTGCACCGGCGCATTCTCTACGCGATGCACGAGGGCGGCAACACGCATGACAAGCCCTACCGCAAGTCGGCGCGCGCCGTGGGTGACGTCATGGGCAAGTACCACCCGCACGGCGACTCGGCGATCTACGACGCGCTGGTGCGGATGGCGCAGGATTTCTCGATGTCGCTGCCACTGCTGGACGGCCAGGGCAATTTCGGCTCGATGGATGGCGATAACGCCGCCGCCATGCGCTATACAGAGGTACGCATGGACAAGCCCGCCTCGTATCTGCTGGCCGATATCGAGAAAGAGACGGTTGATTTCCAGGACAATTACGACGGCAAGGATCGCGAACCGACGGTCCTGCCCGCGCGTTTTCCCAACATGCTGGTCAATGGCGCGGGTGGTATCGCCGTTGGCATGGCGACCAACATCCCGCCGCATAACCTGGGCGAGGTGATCGAGGCGACGCTGGCACTTATCGACGATCCCGATCTCGAAAGCGCCGATCTGATCCGCTACGTGCCGGGCCCGGATTTCCCGACGGGGGGCATCATGCTGGGCCGGTCCGGGGCGCGCAAGGCGTATCTGGAAGGGCGCGGCAGCGTCGTCATTCGCGCCAAGACCCGCATCGAGGAATTGCGCAAGGACAGGTTCGCCATCGTCATCGACGAGGTGCCCTACCAGGTCAACAAGGCCGCGATGATCGAAAGGATCGCCGAGGCCGCGCGCGACAAGCGGATCGAGGGGATCGCGCATGTGCAGGACGAGAGCGACCGCACCGGCGTGCGCGTGGTCGTCGAACTGAAGCGCGACGCGACGCCCGACGTGGTGCTGAACCAGCTGTTCCGGTTCACCCCGATGCAGACGTCGTTCGGCTGCAACATGCTGGCGCTGAACGGCGGCAAGCCCGAGCAGTTGACGCTGCACCGGTTCCTGTCGCTTTTCGTGCAGTTCCGCGAGGAAGTGGTCGCGCGCCGTACCGCGCATGATCTGCGCAAGGCGCGCGAGCGGGCGCATGTGCTCTGCGGTCTGGCTGTGGCCGTCAGCAACGTGGACGAGGTCGTCGCGGCGATCCGGTCTTCGGCCGATGCCGCCGAGGCGCGGGAAAAGCTGATGACCCGGCGCTGGCCGGCGGGCGACATCCTTGAATACATCGCGCTGATCGACGACCCCAGCCACCGCGCCAACGAGGACGGAACCTACAACCTGTCGGAAACGCAGGCGCGCGCGATCCTCGATCTGCGGCTGCAGCGCCTGACGCAACTGGGTGTGCGAGAGGTCACCGACGAGCTGCGCGACCTTGCCGGAAAGATCAAGGATTACCTCGCCATCCTCGCCAGCCGCGAGCGGATCATGCAGATCATCTCGGACGAGCTGCGCGAGGTGCGCGACCAGTTCGCCGTGCCACGCCGAACCGAGATCGTGGACTGGGCCGGCGATCTCGAGGACGAGGACCTCATCGAACGCGAAGACATGGTCGTGACGGTGACGCAGGGCGGCTATGTCAAACGCACCGCACTGGCCGATTTTCGCGCGCAGAAACGCGGCGGCAAGGGCCTGTCGGGCATGGCGACCAAGGACGAGGACGTGGTCACGACGCTGTTCGTGGCCAACACGCACACGCCGCTTCTGGTCTTCACGACCGAGGGCATGGTCTACAAGCTCAAGACATGGCGGCTGCCGCTTGGCGGGCGCACCTCGCGCGGCAAGGCCATGGTCAATATCCTGCCCATCCCCACCGGCGTCTCGATCGCCGCGATCATGCCGGTGGACCGCGCCGAGGAAGACTGGGACGACTTGCAGATCGTCTTTGCAACATCGGCGGGCGACGTGCGGCGCAATGCGCTGTCGGATTTCACCAACGTCAAACGCAACGGCAAGATCGCGATGGACCTGCCCGAGGGCGTGGAGCTTGTGAACGCGCGGATCTGTTCGCCCGGCGAGGACGTGATGCTCATCACCAGTTCGGGACGCGCCATCCGCTTTCCGGTGACCGATGTGCGGGTCTTCAAGGGCCGCAAGTCCACCGGCGTGCGCGGCGTGCGCCTGCAGGGCGCCGATCGTGTCGTGTCGATGTCGGTGATCGACCATTTCGACGCCAGCGCAGATGAGCGCGCGGCCTATCTCAAGAGACGCCGCGCCGCTGCCGGTGCGCCCGAGGAAGAGGGCATCGACGACATGGGCGGTGTCGAGACAGCCATCACGCCTGCGCGGTTCGAGGAAATGCGCGCGGGCGAGACGCTGATCCTGACGATCACCGCGCGCGGGACGGGCAAGCTGTCGTCAAGCCACGATTACCCGGTGCGCGGACGCGGCGGCATGGGCGTGGCGGCGATCGACAAGGGGATGCGCGGCGGGCCTGTCGTCGCGTCCTTTCCGGTCACGCAGGATGATCAGATCATGCTGGCCACGTCACGCGGCCAGTCGATCCGCGTGCCGGTGATGGGCATCTCGTTCCGGTCGCGCGGGGCCGGTGGTGTAAAGGTGTTCAACACCGGCGCGGGCGAAGAAGTGGTCTCGGTCGCCTGGATCGCCGAACATTCGGAAGAGGACGCCCCGACGGACGAGTGACCCTTGTCCGGTCCCTGCCCCCGGTGTCACCCCCGTTATCCGGCCGGGTGACGTCGGGGCGGGTGCCGGGATCAGTCGTTGATGGCCTCGTCGGGCTCGGCATGTTCCATCCATTGCGCAAGGATGCTGCGCAGCAAGGCGACGTCGCGCGTCTCTATTGCCTCGGCCAGCGATTTCAGCGCCTTGGCCAGTTCGATCTCGGACAGGTGGCCCTCTTGCGCGCGCAGGATCCGGGGATGCGGCGTGGTCAGCATGTCAGACCCGATCAGCAATTCCTCGTGCAGTTTCTCGCCGGGCCGCAGGCCGCTGATCTCGATCCCGATATCGCCGTCGGGGGTTTCGGCATCGCGCAGGGTATATCCCGAGGCCGCGATCATGCGGCGCGCGATGTCGTGAATCCTGACGGGCGCGCCCATGTCCAGCACGAACACATCGCCGTCGTGCGCAAACGTGCCGGCCAGCAGCACCAGCCGCACAGCCTCGGGGATGGTCATGAAATAGCGCGTCACGTCCGGGTGCGTCAGGGTCACCGGCCCGCCGCGCGCGATCTGATCCGCAAAGGTCGGAATCACCGATCCCGACGACCCGAGGACATTGCCGAAGCGCACCATCGAAAACCGGGTGTGCTGCGAGCGTGTCGCGAGATCCTGCACGATCATCTCGGCAAAGCGTTTCGACGCGCCCATCACCGATGTCGGGCGCACGGCCTTGTCGGTGGACACAAGGATGAACCGTTCCACCCCGGCCTCGCGTGCGGCATTGGCGACGGTGCGCGTGCCGATGACGTTGTTGCGCATCCCCTCGATGGCATTCGATTCGACCAGCGGCACGTGCTTATAGGCCGCGGCGTGCAGCACGACGTCGATCTTCCTGGCGCTCATCAGCACGTTGACGAGGGCCGCATCGCAGACAGAGCCGAGGATCGGCATGATGTCGAGATCAGGCGACAGGGTGCGCAGTTCGCGCTCGATCTCGAACAGCACATGCTCGCCGTGATCCATCAGGATCAGCGTCTCTGGCGCACATCTTACCAACTGGCGGCACAGTTCCGAGCCGATGGACCCTCCCGCGCCGGTGACGAGGATCCGGCGCCCGGCATAGATATCGGTCACGTCGGACATGTTCCCCTCGACCGCGTCACGTCCCAGAAGCGTGGCGGGATCGACGGGGCGGCTGTCGAAACGGCTTTGCGCCGTGCCGGTCACGAGATCGGCAAAGGACGGCAATGCATGCACGTCGCAGCCCGTCCGGCGCAAATCCCGATCGAGGCGCTCGCGCTGACCGTCCGTCAGGCCGGGCATGGCAAGGATGATCCGGCGGATGTCCTGCCGCGCGACAATCACGTCGATCTCCCGCGCCGGATACACCCGCAGCCCTTCGATGGTCAGCGATTGCAGGCGGGGATCGTCATCGACGAACGCTACAGCCCGGATCGTGTCATCATGCGCGAGCGCCGCCGCAAGCTGTCGCCCGGTACGCCCTGCGCCGTAGATCAGCACGTGGATGCGGGGGGCCACCGTGGAATGATCGCGTTGCCGGATCGCGGTCCGCCGCCTCGGCAGGGCCGCGACCAGCCCGCTGCGTATGCTTCGTAGCATCCTGTGAAACACGACGGATCTCCATCCGGCCAGACCAGATATTTGTTTTGGCTCGATTCGATACATACCGCGCGATCTTGCGCGCGCGCAATCACGCTCACCGACCTGTGACAGCGTTTGACAGGATGTTTGGTTCAGACCGCGGTGCTGCCGTGCGGCGCGCGATCATCGCGCGGGTGCCAGACCGCGCCAATCCGCGATCATCGCCTCGGGTGTCGTGCACCGGATCACACCCGGCAGGACGCGCCCAAGCCGCCCCGTATCCAGCGACACGCAGGGCTGGGCGCCGGGCGGCGCATCACGCCAGACGACCGGTCGCCCGGCGGCCCGCGCCAGATCGACCATCGCGACCGGCTCTGGCGCCGCGACGTTTAGGATGTCCGGCACGCGATCCACCGGCAGGCGCGCAAGCGCGGACAGCACCCGTGCAAGGTCGCCCGGCGCGATATAGCTTCGACGTGGCCCCGTCCCATCGGCAAAGCGGTCCAGGGTGACGGGGTGCGTATGGTCGTGCAGCGCCGCGCCAAGGCTGTCTGCCCCCACGACATTGGCCAGCCGCAAGATCACGTGACGCGGGCCTTCCGGCGGCAGCGCCGCGATGGTGCCTTCCATGTCCCGCTTGGCCGCACCATAGGCGTTTGCAGGGGCCGGGCTGCGGGTCTCTGGCATCCACGTGCCAGGGCCGTAGATCGCGGCCGAGGACAGGTGAAAAATCCGCCCTGCTCCGCATGCCTGTGCAAGGCGCACCCCCTCGAACACCAGATCGCGGTTCAGCCCGAGGGTGTCCGCATCGCCGTCTGTTCGGCCCCACAGGGCGATCACGGTCTCGCATGGCGGCAATGCCGGCACGGGCTGGCCCGGTGACCAGACTATATCTGCCGGCGTCCTGCGCGCGCACAGGATCGGGGCAATGTCCGGTTCCGCCAGCCACGCGGCCTGCAACAATAGGCCAAGACGACCGTTGGGCCCTGTGACAAGACAGCGGGGCGGATCGCACGTGATGTTCAAAAGCGGATCCCTGCCCCGTGGCCCTATTCCATGTGGCTTGCAAATAGCACGGCCTGCCCTGCACGGAAACCCGACCCGTCAGCATCCCGCGGCCGCGACACGCCTCGAAAGGGGTATCATGGATAATTGCCGCATACCGTGAAATCGCGATTGCCAAACCTGCCTTCAGGCTCCACGTGGTCATGACGTATTGTAAATTTACAGGAGAATGCTGATGGCAGACCCGAAACTGCTGATACTGTCAGGATCACTGCGCAAAGGATCTTACAACCGGATGCTGATCATCCTCGCCGCCCGCGCGTTCGGTAGCGCCGAAGTGACGGAAGGCGATCTCGACCTGCCGCTCTACAACGGCGATCTGGAAGAGGCCAACGGCGTGCCCGAAAAAGTGCACACGCTGGTGCAACAGATCACGGATGCCGATGCGGTCGTGATCGGCGCGCCCGAATACAACAAGGGCATCACCGGCGTTCTGAAGAATGCCCTCGACTGGGTCAGCCGCGTGCCCGGCGGCGCGTTCAAGGACAAGCCGACGGTCGTTGTCTCGGCGTCGGCGGGGCGCACCGGGGGCGAGACGTCGCAATTCATGACCCAGCACTGCCTGTCGCAGCATCAGGCGCGCCTGATCCCCGGCCCGGCGGTCTGCGTGGCCGGTGCGATGGACGCGTTCGACGACGATGGGCGTCTGAAGGATGAAACCGCACAGAAGCTGCTGAACACGCGCATGCAGCGCCTGCGGGCCGAGGTCACCTGATATCCTTTCGGGTCGCCCGCGCACGGGCGGCCCGGACAACGGGGCAATCCGTGCCGCGTGCGGCATCGGACTTGCACACCATGAAGGGGCCATGTACACGCCCGATACCTTTCGCATCATGGATGAACCGCGCAGGCTCTCGTGGACGGGTCGCGAAAGGTCATAGGCCCGCCTTTGAAATGCGCCTTGATAAAAATGGAGACGACATGCCGTTCTATGAGCATGTAATGATCGCGCGTCAGGACTTGTCCAACGCGCAGGCCGAAGGCCTGATCGAACATTTCGGCACCGTGCTGTCGGATAATGGCGGCACCCTCGTGGATAGCGAGTATTGGGGTGTCAAGACGATGGCCTACAAGATCAACAAGAACCGCAAGGGCCACTACGCCTTTCTGCGCACGGATGCCCCGGCACCGGCCGTGCAGGAAATGGAACGCCTGATGCGCTTGCATGATGACGTGATGCGCGTGCTGACCATCAAGGTCGATGCGCATGAAGCGGGACCATCCGTGCAGATGCAAAAGCGCGAGGAACGCGGCGAACGCCGCGAGCGTCGCTGATCCATTTCCTGAAGAAAGGACGATAACTCATGGCAACCAAACCGTTTTTCCGTCGCCGCAAGGTGTGCCCCTTCTCGGGGGACAACGCGCCCAAGATCGACTACAAGGACACACGCCTGCTGCAGCGCTACATCTCCGAGCGTGGCAAGATCGTGCCGTCGCGCATCACCGCCGTGTCGGCCAAGAAGCAGCGTGAACTGGCGCGCGCCATCAAGCGCGCACGGTTCCTCGCCCTGCTGCCCTACGCCGTGAAATAAGGAGACGAGACTATGCAAGTGATCCTTCTGGAACGCGTGGCCAAGCTTGGCCAGATGGGCGAGGTCGTGGACGTCAAGCCCGGTTTCGCGCGCAACTACCTGCTGCGGCAAGGAAAGGCGCTGTCGGCCTCGCCGCGCAACATCGCCGATTTCGAAGAGCGTAAGGCGCAACTCGAGGCACAGAACCTCGAAAGCCGCAAAGAGGCCGAGGCGATGGCCAAGGACCTCGACGGCAAGCAGTTCACGGTGATTCGCCAAGCCTCTGATGGTGGCGCGCTGTATGGGTCGGTCAGCACCCGCGATGCGGCCGATGCCGCAACCGAGAACGGCTTTACCGTCGACCGCAAGCAGGTTGCGCTCAGCCGTCCGATCAAGGAGTTGGGGCTGCATGACGTCATCGTGACCCTGCACCCCGAGGTCGAGGTCAAGATCCAGCTCAACGTCGCACGCACCGAGAACGAGGCCGAATTGCAGGCGACCGGCAAGTCCATCCAGGACGCCGCCGCCGAGGCCGACGAAGCCGCCGATTACGAGATTGCCGAGCTGTTCGAGGATATCGGTGCAGCGGCCGAGGACGACGACAACCTGTCGGAAGTGATCGAGGATCCGTCCACGAAACCCCGCAGCGACGATAGCTGATCGCAACACGGTCGCTGACTGGCGGTCGCGTATCCCCAAGATGCGCGGCCGCCATACCCCAGTATCCCCAGCCCTACTCGTCTGATTCCGAACATAATAAATGCTCCGACGCAAAAGCCGTAATGACGTGCGGGTGGCATTTCATGATGCTCTGGCGCACCGCCGGTGTGACCCGCAGGAAAATCGACGTTGAAATTTAGTGGGGCTGTCGTTACGTTTTGACAATTCGCACCTGCAAACGGACATTTTGATGGATCTGATCGATCTCAGCAAAATACCAAAGTCGGATGATCGGTTCGTACGATTCCTCGACGACGTTTGCGATCGGATGGAATTTGATCACGCCTCTTACGCAACATTCAACCCTGTAACCGGCGCAGTCCAGGGGTTTGCGAATTATCGGCCAGAGTGGATTTCGCATTACTCGAAAAAAAGTCTTCATCGGATCGACCCGACGATCCATCTGAGCAGGAAATCGATTGCACCGGTTGACTGGAGCTTTCTGGAACGCAATGCGCATTTCTGCTCTGTCTTTGCGGATGCCCCGGATTTCGGAGTCTCCGACCGCGGTTTGACGGTGCCCGTTCGCGGGCCGTATGGGGATGTCGGGCTGCTGAGCGTAACGCGAGATTGCACAGATTCCGACTGGCAAAACCTGAAGAAGAAGATCATCGGTGATCTCCAGGTCGCTGCGGTTCACATGCATGACAACGTGATTGCGGCTGACGTCACGCGCGCCGTGTTCAACCGGCCGGCCTTATCCACGCGCGAACGCGAAATCCTGCAATGGGTCGCCGATGGGAAATCGCAACAGGATATCGGTGACATTCTGAACATATCTCATCGTACGGTCGAGGTGCATTTGCGCTCGACACGGACCAAGCTTGCCGCGCTTACCACGGCTCAAGCCATTGGTCGGGCCGTTGGACTGGGTATCGTAAAGCCAAGCTGAGTTGTCTGCACACGCAACTCGGTAACGGTATTTAGCTAAAATTATTCAATGCTGAACTGCCCTTGACCGCGGTACTAAGGGAAACCCCTAATAGAACATTCTCTGCCAATGGTAGAGGGTCGTCGCAGGATCGACAATATTGGGGAACAAACATGATCATCGTTATCGATGCACTCAACAAAAAACGCTACGAAACCATACTGCAGGAAACGTACCGCCTTCGTGCGCGCGTATTCCGGGATCGTCTCGATTGGGACGTACAGGTGCATGATGGGCTTGAAAAAGACGAGTTCGATGCGCTCGATCCGGCGCATGTCGTCTCTATCGACGAAGATGGGAATGTCGTGGGCTGCATGCGGCTATTGCAAACGACGGGGCCGCACATGCTCGCCGACGTTTTTGCCAAGGTTCTGGATGGCGAGCCACCGCTGCGCGACCCGCAGATTTGGGAAGCGACCCGTTTCTGCGTCGATACAGAGCGTCTGACGCGCAAGGGTCGGGCGAAAAACTCGATCAGCTATGTGACGTCCGAGGTGATGGTCGGAGCATTCGAATACGGTCAGAAGGCCGGGGTTCTCGACGCAGTTGCAGTTATCGACCCTGTCATGAACAGGGTCATGATCCGGTCGGGTAATGCCCCCTACGACTATCTCGGTAAGACAACCGATATGGGCAAAGTGTCCGTGCTGGCGGCTCTTCTGGACTGCTCGGATGAGCGGATCCAGAGAATCCGCGAGTTCGCGGGTATCGAAGGCAATGTCTTCCTTGAAGACGAAGACGTGGTTCCATCTCCGATATCCGCTCGCCACGACGTCGCAAAGCCGGAGCGTGAAATCCATTTTCACAAGCAGACGGCCAGCGCCGAAGAGGCCAGACCCGCGAAATCGCATCTCGAGGAATATTGCGACGAACAAATCGCTGCCGCCTCGACCGAGCATGAACGGGTCGCGGCCCTGCGTCTCAAGGCCGCGCTTGCGGACAAGATCGGGTCCCACGCCTGACATGGCATAAGAGGTTTCGCCGGACCAAACCGAAAGGTCCGGCGGAAGCAAAGAAAAGGGCCGCCCCGTCGTCAAACGGGGCGGCCCAAATAATTGGCGACAGGCAAAACGTTTATTCTTCGTCGTTCATCTCTTCGACGGCCTTTTCGAGCTCTTCCTTGGTCACCTCGGCTTCGGTGACATCGGCAAGCTCGACCACGTAGTCGATCACCTTGTCCTCGAAGATCGGTGCCCGAAGCTGCTGGCTCATCTGCGGGTTCTTCTGCACGAATTCGAAGAACTCACGTTCTTGCCCGGGATATTGCCGCGCCTGGTTCATCACCGCTTGGGTCATTTCGGCATCCGTCACCTCGACTTCGGCCTTCTGTCCAAGATCCGCGAGAAGCAGCCCGAGACGGACGCGCCGCTCTGCCAGCTTCTGATGCTCTTCCGTCGGCTCGATCTCCGGGTGATCGTGGCCTTCGACATCCGGGTTTTCGTCGTGCCAGATCTGATGCGCGATCTGCTTGGCCTCGGTTTCGACCATGCTGGGGGGCAGGTCGAAGCTGACCTTCTCGTCGAGCTGATCCAGAACATGCCGCTTCAGGATCGCGCGGGCGGCCCCGGCGTATTCCTGCTCCAGCCGCTCGCGGATCTGGGTCTTCAGCGCCTCGAGATCCTCGGCCCCGTATTTTTGCGCCAGATCATCATCAACCTCGGCCGCTTTGGGGGCCTTCACGGCCTTGACGGTGCAGTCAAAGACCGCTTCCTTGCCGGCAAGGTGCGCGGCCTGATACTCGTCAGGAAAGTTGACGGTCACTGCCTTTTCGTCGCCAACCTTGACGCCGACAAGCTGCTCTTCGAAACCGGGGATGAAGCTGTCGGACCCGAGGGTCAGGGGATAATCCTCTGCGCTGCCTCCTTCGAAGGCCTCGCCGTCGACACGGCCGACGAAGTCGATCACGACCTGATCGCCATCCTCGGCCGGGGCAGTGTCGTCCTTGTCCTCGAAATCCTTGGCATTGTCGGCAAGGCTCTTGAGCGCCTCGTCGACCGCCGTCTCGTCGGGCTTGACGACCAGCCGCTCCAGCTTGAGCGATCCGAGATCGACGTCCGGGATGTCGGGCAGCGCCTCGTAGCTCAGATCGATCTCGACGTCGTCGCCTTCTTTCCAGTCGTCATTGGCCATCTTCACATTGGGCTCGGCAGCCGGGCGCACGCCCTGCTCTTCGAAATGCGTTTTCATGGCCTCGTCGACGCTTTCCTGCATCGCTTCGCCCAGAACCCTCTGGCCGAACTGCTTTTTCAAAAGCGGCAGGGGAACCTTGCCCTTGCGAAACCCCTTGAGCTCGACCTCGGGCTGGGCTTCCTTCAGCTTTTCCGTGACCTTGTCGTCAAGGTCCTGGGCCGACAGGACCAGCTTGTATTCCCGTTTCAGACCTTCGTTGAGTGTCTCGGTGACCTGCATGTTCGTCCTTCTCTATGCATCGGGCCGCGGAGGCGTCCGCGGCGGTCAGAATCCCGTGCCTGATAGGGCTGCCATGGCCATGATGCAAGCGGACTCTGCTGATCTGGTATCAAGGGGCCAGTCCGCGCGGGGCATGTTGCGCCGCGTGTCCCGGCAATGATGCCGCGATGCGCGGTCGCGCATGTCGATCAGCCAAGTCAAAACCTGTTCCCGATTTTGGGTAACCTGCGTTAGATTGGGGGGGGTCGGACCGGAGGGAATATCGATTGGACATCGCCGAGCAGCAGACGAAACGATATCTGCGGGCCTGCCCGTTGTTCCGGGACCTGGAAGACGATGTGATCCTGCGAATCGGGCCGCGGGCCCGCAAGGTGACGTTGCCGCGCGGCAAGGTGCTGTTCCATCAGGGTGATCCATCAAACGGGCTGTACGTGCTGTGCTCGGGGCTTGTGGCCGTCAGTATCACCGACGACGATGGCAATGTCCTGACCCTGTCCTTGCCGACACACGGGGCCCCGTTGGGTGAAATGGCATTGGTCAGCCCCGACCCCAGGTCGGCCACGATCACCGCACTCGAAGAGACCAGCCTGCTTCATCTTGAAACCGGAACGATCCTGACATTGCTGGCAGAAGAACCCACCTTGGCCGTGCATTTGATCCGATTCCTGTCACATAGGCTGCGCCATTCGAACGCGACCCTTCAGGAATTCGCCTTCGGGAACTTGCAGCGGAGATTGCTGCAAAAACTGACCGAACTGGGGTTGCAGCATGGCTCGCTGACCGCAGACGGCTTGGATCTTGGGCGAAAATTTTCACAAACGGCCCTTGCCGAGATGCTTGGCGTCACGCGAGAGGCCGTGAACAAACAGCTGAAATCATTGCAGGATCAAGGCATGATTTCGATGGCGCGCGGCATTGTTCAAATTCACCGCCCGGCAGAAATCATCAAAAATCTTCCCAATACGTGATCCCGTTCACAGCGGCGCTCGTCCGGATCGGACACAGTGAGATCAGGCAGACGGGACCGACATCCCCGGATGCTCGGGCAAGCGGATACCGAAATCCTCTGACCGCAACGCGAACCTGATCGGCACGTAACGAAACTTTCCCCGCGATACCGCGTGAGTGTTCATTGAACGCCTTGGGAAAGATGTGCCCGGCCAGCGGCGGGATTTCAGGGTCTGACGTCCGGATCTGTGCGGGTCGCAAGACCCCTTCGGCGATTGAAAGAGAGATGATCCATGAGCAGCACCGCAACATTCAGCCCAACTGGCCTCTGGACCACGACACCGCGGTCATTCGCCCTGTCACCGTCGCATATCGGCGTGATCTGCGCCTGGAGTGCCGTGATCATCTACGCGTCTTCCAATTCCATCGTGTCCCTTCTGGTCTCGATCGGCGAGGCGGCCCCGGTTGCCGGTGGCCGCAATGCCATCACCTACGTGAACCTGTTGCTTCTGGGATCGCTGATTTCGATCCTTCCGATGTGTGTCCTGTTCCGGCGCGATCTGACCCGGTCGAATGTCCAGAGGCTGACCTCGCACAACTGGCGTTTCCTGACACTGTCGGCGCTGCTTTCCTGTGCAATCACGCCGGGGCTGTTCTTCTATGCGCTCGCCCATACAAGTGTGACCAACATCGTGCTGATCACCCGGATAGAACCGCCGCTCTTTCTGCTCGCGGCGTCGGTTTTTCTCAACGAGACGCTCAGCCGTCGCGCCCTGATCGGGGGGCTGGTCGCGCTGTCCGGGGCGGTCGTGATGATCAGCCTGCGCGACGGCGGTGGTCTGGGCGCCCTTGGCAAGGGCGAATGGGCCGCCGTCGGGGCCACCCTGTCCTACATCGCATCGACGCTGGTGACACGCACCAGCCTGCGCGACATCCCCGTCGGCCTGTTCTCGGTCGGTCGCACGATCATGGGCTCGGGGATGTATTTCGCACTGGTATGCCTCACGATCGGCCCCGAGGCGTTCCGCGACATCTTCGCGCCGGTGCTGTGGTCATGGATCTGGATCTATGCCGGGATCGTCATCGTGCTGGCACAGGTCACCTGGAACCTGGCGCTGAAATATGCCCCATCGGATGTGCTGTCGCTGGCCACGTCGTTTTCGCCGCTGGCAGCGATCCTGATCGCAATGGCGTTGCTGGGCGAAACGGCGGGGCCGGGTTTCGTACCGGGCGCGGCGTTGATCATGCTCGCCATCATCATGGGGCGCAAACCCCGCCCGCCGCATGGATCGTGACACGACGGGCAGCCGCGCGGCTCAATACGTTCCCGCGACGTATTTCGCGATGGCACCCCCGCGCGAGTTGACCTCGAGCTTCTGATAGATCGCCTTGAGGTAATACTTGACCGTGTTTTCCGACAGCCCGAGCCGCGCAGATATCTGGAAATTGGTCAGACCGTCCACCAGAAGGCCCAGTATCTCGTGCTCGCGCCGGGTCAGGGTGTCGCCCTGCTCTCCGGTCAGCCGCTTGAGCACTTCCATCGGCAGGATCGAATGCCCCTCGATCAGACGCCCCAGAACCCGCGGCAGGCTGGTGAAAATATCCCCCATCATGCAGATCGAGTGTGCCCCCGCCTTGATCGCGGTGCGGATGAAGGCGAACTCGGTCTCTTCGGCCACGACCACCACCATGACCTTGGGGTGGTCGCGGCGCATCATGTCCAGCACGCGGCTCAGGTCGGCATCGGCAAGCCTGACACCCAGCACCACGATTACCGGCCCGGGGCAGCGGCGCAAGGCCTTGCGCAAGCTTGCCTTGTCACTTGCGAACGCCCCCAGGCGCACCTCTGGGATATTGGCCACAAGCGACCCCAGACCCTGACAGACGATCATCTGGCGGTCGGCCACGATGACCTCGGGCACCGTCTTGTCCACCTCGCCGGTGGATGCCTGCACCACGTCCCGCATCTGCATCTCCTCTTCCCGTCGAACAGAAAGACAAATGAACGCCGTGAAATCAAACGATTTCATGGCATGCCGCCGCATGCCGCACAGATCGGCGCGGGTAGGCATGCCCTACCCGGCGGGCCGGATCGCCCCCCTTGTCGCGCAGCTTTTCCATGCGCGCGGGCATTCCCGCGGACGGGACAGGACGCGCATGATGGACAAAGACAACAAGGAGTCCCTCGATGTACGGCCAAAGCCATCTTTTCATCCCCGGCCCGACCAATGTGCCGGAGGAGGTTCGCCGCGCGATGAACATCCCGATGGAGGACATGCGCGCCCCGGATTTCTGCGATTTCATCATGCCGCTTCTCGACGATCTGCGCCGGGCGTTCCGCCTTGAACATGGCCGCGTGTTTGCCTTTCCCGGTTCCGGCACGGGGGCATGGGAGGCCGCGATCACCAATACGCTGAACACCGGCGACCGGGTGCTGATGTCGCGTTTCGGCCAGTTTTCAACACTTTGGGTCGATATGGCCACGCGGCTTGGCCTCGACGTGGACGTGATCGACGTGGACTGGGGCAAAGGTGTTCCGGTGGCAGAGTACGAGGCGCGTCTGGCGGCAGACACGTCGCACGCCATCAAGGCGGTCTTCGCAACCCATAACGAGACCGCGACCGGCGTGACCTCGGATATCGCGGCCATTCGCGGGGCGCTGGACACCACGGGCCACCCTGCCCTTCTGTTCGTCGACGGCGTCAGCTCGATCGCGTCGATCCCGTTCGAGATGGAACGCTGGGGCGTGGACCTCGCCGTTGCCGGCTCGCAGAAAGGGTTCATGCTGCCCGCCGGGCTGGGGTTTCTCGGCGTCAGCGACAAGGCGCTCTCGGCGCACGAGCACGCCGACATGCCCCGCTGCTTTTTCAGCTTTGCCGACATGATTCGCCTCAATGACACGGGCTATTTCCCCTACACCCCGCCCACGCCACTCTTGCGCGGACTGCGCGTGTCGCTCGACATGCTGCTCGGCGCGGGGATGGAGACTGTCTGGGATCGGCATCACCGGCTGGCCGAGGGCGTGCGCGCCGCGATTGCCGAATGGGAAGGGTGCCGTCTCGTGGCCGAGGGCCCGGAATGGCAATCCGACACGGTCGCGGCGATCTACACCCCCGAGGGTATCGATGCCCGCGAGGTAATCGAGACGGCCTATTTCAAGTACCAGACATCGCTCGGGTCCGGTCTGGCCAGGCTGGCAGGGCGGGCATTCCGGATCGGGCACCTGGGGTCGATGAACCCCGTGATGCTCTGCGGGGCATTGTCGGCCGCAGAGATGGCGCTGCGCGACACGGGTGCAAACATCACGCCCGGCCGTGGCGTCGCGGCCGCGCAGGAAGCGTTTCGAACATCAACACCGATGCCGGGGCAACCCTCGGATGCGCGCGCTGCGTGAAAGGACAAGACACATGAGCTACACGCTTCACCCTCTGAAAAAACAACGCCTGCACCGCTCGGAACTGGCGGTGCCCGGCTCGAACCCGTCGATGATCGAGAAAGCCGCAAATTCTGAGGTCGACGTGATCTTTTTCGATCTCGAGGACGCGGTCGCCCCGCCCGACAAGATCCAGGCGCGCGCCAACATCATTCAGGCGCTCAACGACATCGACTGGGCCGCCAAGGGCAAGACCGTCTCGATCCGGATCAACGGGCTGAACACGCATTACATGTATCGCGACGTGGTCGAGATCGTCGAACAGGCGGGCCAATACCTCGACACGATCCTTGTGCCCAAGGTCGGGGTGCCAGCGGACCTTTACACTGTGGAAACCATGGTCAGCCAGATCGAGCAGGCCACCGGCCTGACCCACAGGATCGGCATCGAGGCGCTGATCGAGACCGCGCTCGGCATGGCCAATGTCGAGGCGATCGCGGCGGCACCCGGACGGCTTGAAGCGTTGCATTTCGGGGTCGCCGATTACGCCGCCTCGAACCGTGCGCGCACCGTGGTGATCGGCGGGCTGAACCCCGACTATCCTGGCGACCAGTGGCATTTCGCGCTGTCGCGCATGACCGTCGCCTGCCGGGCCTTCGGGCTGCGCGCCATCGACGGGCCGTTCGGTGATTTCGCCGATCCCGACGGCTATGTCCTGTCGGCCAAGCGCGCCGCGGCCCTCGGGATCGAGGGCAAATGGGCCATCCATCCCAGCCAGATCGCGCTTGCCAACGAGGTATTCTCTCCGCCCGAGGCGGAAGTGACACGCGCGCGCCGCATCATCGAGGAGATGCGCAAGGCCGAGGCCGAGGGCAAGGGCGCCGCCAGCCTCGACGGCAAGATGATCGACGCGGCAAGCGAACGCATGGCCAACAACGTCCTGAGCGTGGCCGATGCCATCGCGGCCAAGGGATAAGGAAAGGAACCCGGACATGGATATCCATGAATTCCAGGCCAAAGACCTGCTGCGCAAGTTCGGTGTGCAGGTGCCGCGCGGCGGCATCGCCTACAGCCCCGAACAGGCGGTCTACCGCGCGTCCGAGCTGTCGGGCGACAAGTGGGTCGTCAAGGCGCAGATCCATTCCGGCGCGCGCGGCAAGGCGGGCGGCGTGAAGATCTGCAAGTCCGAGAAAGAGATCAGCGAGGCCGCGTCTTGGATGCTGGGGCGCATGCTTGTCACCCATCAGACCGGCCCGCAGGGCAAGCTGGTCAGCCGGCTTTATGTCGAAGAGGCGACCGATATCGCGCAAGAGATCTATCTGGCCTTCGTGATGGACCGCAAGGAAGAGCGCGTGGTCGTCGTCGCCTCTGGCGAGGGCGGGATGGAGATCGAGGATATCTCGGCGCAGGAGCCCGAGTCGATCATCCGCTCGGTGGTCGATCCGGCGGTCGGCATGCAAAGTTTTCAGGCGCGCGAGATCGCGTTCTCTCTGGGGCTCGACGCCGCGCTTATCCCGCAGGCCGTCAAGACGATCATCGGCGCCTACCGCATGATGGAGGAAACCGACGCCAACATGGTCGAGATCAACCCGCTGGTGGTGACCGGCGCGGGCGAGATCATGGCGCTGGATGGCAAGGTCAGCTTTGACGATAACGCGCTGTTTCGCCGCCCAGAAATCTCCGAACTGCGCGACAAGAGCCAGGAAGACCCGCGCGAGACCTTCGCCAGCGATCGCGGGCTGAATTACATCGGCCTCGACGGGCAGATCGGCTGCATCGTCAACGGCGCGGGTCTGGCGATGGCCACGCTTGACATGATCAAGATGGCCGGTGGCGAACCCGCCAATTTTCTCGACGTGGGCGGCGGGGCCAGCCCTGAACGGGTGCTGATGTCGTTTCAGGCCGTGCTCAACGATCCCAAGGTCGAGGCGATCCTCGTGAACATCTTCGCCGGCATCAACCGGTGCGACTGGATCGCCGAGGGCGTGATCCGCGCGGTGCACGAGCTGGAGCTGACGCTGCCCGTCGTGGTGCGGCTGTCGGGCACCAATGTCGAGGAGGGGCGCGCGCTGCTGGCCGCAAGCGATCTCGACATCATCACCGCCGAAACGCTGGCCGAGGCCGGCGAAAAGGTCGTGGGCGCATGGCAATCCCTCAAGACGAAGGAGGCCGTGTGATGGCCATTCTCATAGACAGATCGACCCGCGTGCTGGTCACCGGGCTGACCGGGCGCATCGGCAGCTTTCACACCCAGGACATGATCGCGCATGGCACCAACGTCGTGGGGGGCGTCACCCCCGGCAAGGGCGGCACCACGCATGACGGCTTGCCTGTCTTCAACACCGTCAAGGGCGCGGTGGCCGAAACCGCGGCGGATCTGGTGATCTGTTTCGTGCCGCCGCCCTTCGCCGCCGACTCGATCATGGAGGCCGCCGATGCCGGGATCGGCACATGTGTCTGCATCGCCGACGGCATTCCGGCGCGCGACATGATCCGCGTCAAGCGCTACATGCGCCGCTACAAGGCCGACAAGCGGATGCGCCTGATCGGGCCCAACTGCGCGGGGATCATCACGCCGGGACAGGCCTTTGCCGGGCTGATGCCGCCGTCCATATACGCGGCGGGCCGGATCGGGATCGTCGGACGCTCGGGGACATTGGGCTACGAGGCGGCCAGCCAGATGAAGGCGCGCGGCATCGGCGTGTCGACATCCGTGGGCATCGGCGGCGACCCGATCAACGGCTCATCCTTCCGCGACATCCTGGAGCTTTTCGAGAACGACGAGGGCACCGATGCGGTGGTGATGGTCGGCGAGATCGGCGGCCCGCAAGAGGCCGAGGCCGCGGCCTACATCCGCGACCACATGACCAAGCCTGTGGCGGCCTACATTGCCGGCCTGTCGGCCCCCAAGGGGCGGCGCATGGGCCATGCGGGGGCAATCGTGTCGGCCTTCGGCGAATCTGCGCAGGAAAAGGTCGAGATCCTGTCGGAAGCGGGCGTCACGATCGTGCCGACGCCGTCGTCCTTCGGCGCCTCGGTCGAGGCCATGGTCGCCTGACAGGCGCCCACGGGGGCGTCCGTCCCACGGGCAAGGCCGACCCCGTGGCTCACTCCGTAGGGGCTGTGGCGGACAGAGAGGCAAGCCACGCATCAAGCGCTGCTCCGTCGGGCGCGACCCGCTCGGCCATGCCTTCGGTGAACGCCGCGAAGGGGGCAAGGTTGCGCTGGTTCACCCCCACCAGCACCGGCACGTCCGCGCCAAGAGCATCGGCGATCAGGCCCCGAAAGCCGCGCCCGTCGCATTCCTGCTTGCCGAACTTGTTGACGATCAGCAGATCGCAGCCTTCCGCCAGTCGCTCGGCGGTTGTTACCACCGCAGCTTCCAGCGCGGCCGGGTCAAGCCGACATCCCCGAGCGCCCGGCCCAAGGCTTTGCGAGATGCGGATCACCGGACCGTCGGGCAAAATCCGCACATCCATGTCACAGGGCCTGTCGGGGCCGCAATTCGCGTTGATCTGTACGGTGCCGCACACGCGCAATCCTCGCGCTGCCGCGCGTTCGGAAAGCGCGTGCAGCAAGAGGTCGGTATTACCGACCCCCTCGGCCGTCATGTAGCCGATCCGCATCGCGACCCGTCACTCGGTCAGGCGGCTGATCACTACCGTCACCTCGGGCCGCTTGCCGATTTCGGTCTGCGTGCTCTGGCGTGCGACCTTGCGCAATCCCTCTTCAAGCTTGCCGTCATCCTTCAGCGTCTTGTCGGTCGCACGCCCCATGAATTGCGCCAGATCCTCTTCCAGAACATCGACCAGCGCCGCGCGGCTGCGCCCTGTCTCGGCCAGGCCCATGGTCTCGACCCAAGGATCCCCCAGCGGATCGTCCTCTTCGTCGAGAATGACGTTGATCATGACATGCCCGTTCAAGGCCATGCGGATCCGGTCGCGCACGATACCGTCAAGCGCCCCGACCCGAACCGAGCCGTCGAGATAGCTGCGCCCCGTCTCGACATACTCGGCGACTTTCGGCGCATTGCCGCTAAGGTCGATCATCATGCCGTTGACCGCGAGTATCCCCTGGATCCCGTTGGCCTTGGCCAGCTTGACATGTTCGCGCAGGTGCCGGTGCTCGCCATGCATCGGGATCAGCATCTGTGGCTTCAGCAGCTTGTGCATCACGTCGAGATCAGGGCGGTTCGCATGGCCGGAAACGTGGTAACGGTCCTCGCCCTCGATGACATCGACGCCCAATTCGGACATCTGGTTCATGATGCGAATGACGCCGCGTTCGTTGCCCGGAATGGTCTTTGACGAGAACAGGAACGTGTCGCCGTCCCGCAACGCCATGCCGTTATACTTGCCGCTCGCCAACTGCGCACTTGCTGCGCGACGTTCGCCCTGGCTGCCGGTCACGATCAGCATCAGCTGTTCGTGCGGGACCGCCTTGGCCTCTTCCGGGCTGATCGTGGCCGGAAACCCCGTCAGCACACCGGTCTCCTTGCCGGCCTCGACCATGCGCTGCATCGCACGCCCCATCAGGCAGACGGACCGGCCCGCGCGCACGCCGGCCTCGGCCAGCGTTTTCAGCCGGGCCACGTTGCTGGCGAAGGTGGTGCAGACGAACATGCCCTTCGATTGTGCCACAAGATTGGTGATCGGCTCTGCGACGGAGCTTTCGGACCGGCCCTCATGATGGCTGAAGACGTTGGTCGAATCGCAGGTCAGCGCCTTGACGCCCGGTTCGGCAAGGCTTTCCCACAGCGCGTGATCGAACGGTTCGCCCACACCGGGCGTAAGGTCGATCTTGAAATCCCCGGTATGCACGATGCGACCACCGGGCGTATCGATCACCAGCCCGGAACTTTCCGGGATCGAGTGCGAGATCGGCACATAGCCAACGCCAAAGGGGCCAACTTGCGTTGCCTCGGGCCACGGTGACACCGTCTTGACCGCCTTTTCCGGATGTCCGAATTCGGCCATCTTGCGGCGGGCCAGGTTCGCGGTGAAGGTCCGTGCATAGATGGGCGCCCCAAGGCGGTCGTAATATTGCGCCACCGCCCCGATATGATCCTCGTGCCCGTGGGTGATGAAGATCGCCTCGAGCCGGTCGCGCCGGTCGGCCAGCCACGTGATGTCCGGCAGGATGAGGTCCACACCGGGCGTGGTGTCCATGTCCGGAAAGGTCAGGCCCAGATCGACAAGGATCAGGCGTTCCTTTCCCGGCGCGCCATAGCCGTAGACATAGGCGTTCATGCCAATCTCACCCGCCCCGCCAAGGGGAAGGTAAATCAATCGTTCAGTGCTCATGGGGCGTCAGCCCTCCTTGTTGTATTGGTGGATCACGGTCAGACCGTGCATCGTGAGGTTATCCTCGAACATGTCGAACATGTCCGTTCCCTGCTGGAAGAGAGGTGCCAGCCCACCTGTTGCGATCACCGTCATGGTGCGGCCGCGTTCGGCCTTTATCCGTGCGCATATCCCATCGACCAGGCCGACATAACCCCAGAATACGCCCGATTGCATGCACGCCACCGTGTTGGTGCCGATCACGCGCTCGGGCTTGGTGACATCGACATGCGGCAATGCCGCCGCGGCCTCGTGCAGCGCCTGAAGCGACAGGTTCACGCCCGGCGCGATCACCCCGCCGATATAGGCGCCATCGCTGTCGACCACGTCAAAGGTGGTGGCGGTGCCAAAATCCACGACAATCAGGTCCCCGCCATACAGGTCGAAACCCGCCACCGTGTTGACCAGCCTATCGGGGCCTACATCCGTGCCCGCATCAACCCGCACATCCACCGGCAGGCGGCAGTCGGGCTTGCCCACCACCAGCGGACGGCAGCCAAAGTACCTGTCCGAAAAGACCCGCAAGTTGAAGACCACGCGCGGCACGGTGGCGCTGATGACGACCGCATCGATGGTCGCCTCGATCCCGTGATGCGCCAGCAGCGTGGTGAACCAGACGAAATACTGATCCGCGGTGCGCTGATGCTCAGTCGACGTGCGCAACGTGCACAGGAATGTCTCGCCGTCCCAGACCGAGAAAACGGTGTTGGTATTCCCGCAATCAATCGCCAGCAGCATCACGACCCTCCGCACGCATCAAAAGAAAACCTCGGCAGCGGCGATCTCACGCCGGCCTTGCGGCGTCGATAGAACAAGACGACCCGCCGCGTCCACGGTCTCGAACCGGCCTTCGACGGTATCGCGCGTTGTGCGCGCGGTGATCACATCCCCCAGTTTCGCCGCACGGCCCAGCCATGCGCGGCGGATCGGCTCGAACCCGTAGGTGGCGAATTGCGCCTCGAACCTTGCATATTCCGGGGCGAGCACATTCAGGAACGCTTGCGGCCCCATGGCCACGCCCGTCTCCGACAAGAGCGAGACGGGCCGCAACGCCCCCGCCTGCAACGCCGCGCCGCCCGGCGCCATGCGCAGATTGACTCCGATACCGATGGCGAGATGGCTCAGGCCCCGGCCCGCACCGGCGCTCTCCAGAAGGATGCCAGCCAGCTTGCCCCCGTTCAAAAGCACATCATTGGGCCATTTCAAAGCGAACGCGTCGCGACGCCCGGTCACGGCAACCAGCGCCTCCCACAGCGCCAGCGCCGCCACGAAAGACCGCAAAGCGACCTTGTCCGGACATTCCGATGGGCGCAGCACGAGGGTTGCCGCGAAATTTCCGGCCGGGTTGTCCCACGACCGCCCGCGTCGGCCACGCGCGGCAGTCTGTTCCAGCGCCAGTATCCATTCCGGTCCCCGCAGATCTGGCGCGATCCGCACGGCCTCGGCATTGGTGCTGTCCACGCACGCCATCACCCGGCATCCATACCCTGCGGGCCAGTCATTCACGGAATCCTTGTTCATCTTTCCACAAATACTCCCGCCGGAGGCCCGCACCCCGACAGGGGTGCCACAAATAAAGCGACGCGCCCGGCAGGCGCGTCACGATGTCGTCCAACCCGGCCGACCCCGTCAGTCGACAAGCGTTGCCGCTGCGACCTGCGCCATCGCCTCGACACCGAACATGTTGATGATTCCGACCAGCATCACCGCGGCCGATACCATCAGAAACGCCCACTGCACCGGCGATCGGCCCGTTTCCAGGCCTTCGCCTTCCTCGCCGAAATACATGTAGTAGACGATGCGCAGATAATAGAACGCACCGATCACCGACGCGATCACGCCGGCCACCGCCAGCCAGGCAAGCCCGCCCTCGTAGGCCGCGCGCAAGACGTAAAGCTTGCCGAAAAAGCCAAGAAGCGGCGGCACCCCGGCCAGGCTGAACAGCAGGATCAGCATCGCAAGCGCCCGACCCGGCTCTGCCTTGGAGTACATGTTGAGGCTTCGGATATCCGTCACGGGGCGTCCGTCCCGCTCCATCGACAGGATGAAGGCGAAGGTGCCCACGTTCATCGTGACGTAGATCGCCATGTAGACCAGCATCGCCTGGACCCCGAACGCGGTCCCGGAGGCAAGCCCCATCAGCGCATAGCCCATATGCGCGATCGAGGAATAGGCCATGAGGCGCTTGATGTCCGTCTGTCCGATCGCGGCAATCCCGCCAAGAAACATCGACAGAAGGCTCAGCACCGCCAGCACCTGCTGCCAATCCCCCACCACGTCACCGAAGGCGTCATGAACGACACGCGCCACAAGCGCCATGGCCGCGATCTTGGGCGCGGTCGCCAAGAACGCGGTGATCGGTGTCGGTGCGCCTTCATAGACATCCGGTGTCCACATGTGGAACGGCACCGCGGAAATCTTGAACGCGAGGCCGGCCAGAACGAACACCAGCCCCAGAAGCAGCCCGAGCGGCGCCTGCCCGTCGGCGGCATTTATTATGCCGGAAAACAGCGTCGTGCCTGCATACCCATAGGTCAGCGAGGCCCCGTACAGCAGCAGGCCCGAGGACAGCGCCCCGAGGACGAAGTATTTCAGACCCGCCTCGGTCGACTTGGCGCTGTCGCGGCGCAGCGAGGCGATCACGTAAAGCGCGAGGGATTGCAACTCGAGGCCCATGTAAAGCGCCATGAGATCACCGGCGCTGACCATGACCATCATCCCGACAGTGGCCAGCGTCACCAGCACCGGGTACTCGAACCGCAGGATGCCGCGCCGCTCCATGTAATCCTGCCCGAGCAGAAGCACGGCAGCCGCCGACAGAAGGATTGCAACCTTGGCAAACCGGGCGAACCCGTCATCGTTGGACATGCCGCCGAACGCGGTGCGCGTGCCCTGCTCTGACGCGGCCCCGATCCACAGCGCCATCGCCACCAGGACCGCCGCGGTCAACCAGACCAGCATGCCCGCCATCCTGTCCTTGCCGGTGTACGCCACGCCTAGCAGCGCACCGATGGCGTAGACCGACAACACGATCTCCGGCAGGATGACGTTGAGATCAGAGTGCATAATTCAGGGCCTCCGGTTCAGTGATCCGCGACGGCGACCTGGCTCGTGGACTTCGCCACGGCCTGTGCCATCTCGACATTGGAAATCAGCGCCTCGACCGAGGGGCCGGTGATATCGGTGACCAGACGGGGATACACCCCGAGAAGCAGTGTCATCAGCACGAGCGGCGCGAAGATCGCCCGCTCGCGTCGTGTCATGTCGCCGATGGTACGCAGGCTTTCCTTGATCAGATCGCCGAGCACCACCCGTCTGTACAGCCACAGCGCGTAGGCTGCCGACAGGATGACACCCGTCGCGGCGACCGCCGCAACCCATGTGTTGACCTGGAACACGCCCACCAGTGTCAGGAATTCGCCGACGAACCCGCTGGTGCCCGGCAGGCCGACATTAGCCATGGTGAAGAACATGAAGATCAGCGCATAGGCCGGCATCCGGTTCACGAGGCCGCCATAGGCCGCGATCTCGCGCGTGTGCATACGGTCATAGATCACGCCGACACACAGGAACAATGCGCCGGAAATGAACCCGTGGCTGATCATCTGGAAGATCGCGCCGTCCAGGCCCTGCTGGTTCGCGGCGAAAATGCCCATCGTGACATATCCCATATGCGCCACCGAACTGTACGCGATCAGCTTTTTCATGTCGTCCTGCGCCAGCGCAACCAGCGAGGTATAGACGATAGCGATGGCCGACATCCACAGCACCAGCGGCGTCAGCACCTCTGCCCCCACCGGGAACATCGGCAGCGAGAACCGCAGGAATCCGTACCCGCCAAGCTTCAGCAGAAGCGCAGCCAGCACGACCGATCCGGCGGTCGGGGCCTGCACGTGCGCATCAGGCAGCCAGGTATGCACCGGCCACATCGGCATCTTCACGGCAAAGCTGGCGAAGAAGGCCAGGAACATCAGCGTCTGCGCCCCGCCGATGATGTGAACCCCGAGGATCGAGAAGCTGTCGGACGCGAACTCGTGGCGCAACAACATCGGAATGTCCGTGGTGCCGGCCTCTGCGAACATCGCCACCATCGCCACCAGCATCAGCACCGAGCCGAGGAAGGTGTAGAGGAAGAACTTGAACGACGCATAGATGCGCGCCGCGCCGCCCCAGATCCCGATGATCAGGAACATCGGGATCAGCCCGGCCTCGAAAAAGAG
This sequence comes from Roseovarius tibetensis, assembly GCF_050896375.1. NCBI lineage: Bacteria > Pseudomonadati > Pseudomonadota > Alphaproteobacteria > Rhodobacterales > Roseobacteraceae > Roseovarius > Roseovarius tibetensis. The sequence continues at coordinate 71,831 of NZ_JBPBBB010000005.1, read as the reverse complement.
GTAGAACAGCATCAGATCCAGCGCGACGAAAACACCCAGCATGAGCGTCTCGAGGATCAGGAAGGCGATCATGTATTCCTTGACGCGCACGCTCACGTTCCACGAGGCGGCGATGGCAAGGGGCATGATGAACGTGGTCAGCAGAACGAAAAGGACGCTGATGCCGTCCACGCCCACCTTGTATTTCAACCCCAGCAGCCAGTCGCGCTCTTCCACGAACTGAAAGCCGGTATTGGCGGGATCGAACCCGAACAGGATGAACAGCGACACGACGAATGTCAGCGTGGTTGCGATCAGCGCCACCCACTTGGCGTTGCGCTGTGCCGCCGCATCCTCACCGCGCAGAAAGACCGCCAAGATAGTCGCGGCGACAGCCGGGATGAAGGTCACTATGGAAAGAAGGTTATCCATCAGTTGGCCCCTCCGAAGATCGTCATCCACGTGACCAGAACCGCGATCCCGATCACCATGGCCAGAACATAGGTGAAGATATATCCGGTCTGCGCCCGACCGGCGATCCGCGTCAGCCGCGGGATAAGGCCCATGGCGACGCCGTTGATCGACCCGTCGATCACGTCGCCATCCCCGCGCTTCCACAGCATCGTGCCAAGTGCACGGATCGGTCGCACGATCACCCAATCGTAGATTTCATCGAAATACCATTTGTTGAGCAGGAATAGGTACAGCGGACGGTTCGTTTCCGCCCATTTGCCGGGCATCGAGGGATCGAGGACATAGAACCACAGGGCGGTCAGGAACCCGATCACCATCGCGATGAAGGGGCTGACCTTGACCCATGCGCTGACGTAATGCGCGTCGTGCAGCACCGTATTGCTCTCGACCATCAGGATCGAGTCGCCGAACCAGTCGGTGACCTGCTCGGTCGAGCCGAAGAACGGCCCGTACCAGATGATGCCGGCAAACACCGCACCGACCGCCAGAACGCCGAGCGGCACGATCATGGTCATCGGGCTTTCATGTGCATGCGCGTGTTTTTTCTGGTCCCCGCGCGCCGTCCCGAAGAATGTCAGGAACATCAGCCGCCAGCTGTAAAACGAGGTGAAGAGCGCGGCGATCACCAGCATCCAGAAGGCATAGCCGCCCGACGTGCCGGCATAGGCGCTCTCGATCACGGCGTCCTTGCTGAAGAACCCGGCAAAGCCGATATAGGTAAACGGAATACCTACTCCGGTGATCGCCAGCGTCCCGATCATCATCGCCCAGAACGTGTAAGGCAGTTTCTTTCGCAGGCCACCGTAATTGCGCATGTCCTGTTCGTGATGCATCCCGTGGATCACGCTGCCCGCGCCGAGAAACAGCATCGCCTTGAAGAAGGCGTGCGTGAACAGGTGGAACATCGCGACCGAGTAGACCCCCACCCCGGCCGCGACGAACATGTAACCAAGCTGCGAACAGGTCGAATAGGCGATCACGCGCTTGATGTCGTTCTGAACCAGACCGACCGTCGCCGCGAAAAACGCCGTCGTCGCCCCGACGAACACCACGAAATTCATCGCCTCCGGCGCGTATTCCATCAGGGGAGACATCCGGCAGACCAAGAACACGCCCGCCGTGACCATCGTCGCCGCGTGGATCAATGCCGACACCGGCGTCGGACCCTCCATCGCGTCGGGCAACCAGGTATGAAGGAAAAGCTGCGCCGATTTCCCCATCGCGCCGATGAACAGAAGCACGGCGATCAGGTTGGCCGCGTTCCATTCGGTCCAGAGAAAGCTGAGCTGGGTTTCGGCGAGCTCAGGCGCCGCGGCGAAGATGTCGTCCAGGCGGATCGAGTCGACCAGAAAGTACAGCGCCATGATGCCCAGAAGAAAGCCGAAATCACCGACCCGGTTGACCACGAACGCCTTGATCGCCGCCGCGTTCGCGGAAGGCTTGCGGTAATAGAAACCGATCAGCAGGTACGAGGCGACGCCGACACCTTCCCAGCCGAAGAACATCTGCAGCAGGTTATCGGAGGTCACCAGCATCAGCATGGCGAAGGTGAAGAACGACAAATACGCGAAGAAACGCGGGCGGTAGCTCTCGTTCTCGCGGAAGTTCTCATCATGGGCCATGTAGCCCATGGAGTAAAGGTGCACGAGCGCCGAGACCGTGGTGATCACGATCAGCATGATCGCCGTCAGACGGTCCATCCGGATGGCCCAGGCCGTATCGAGCGTCCCCGATTGCACCCAATCCATGATATGCATGCGCTCGGTCACGCCGTCATGCCCGAGAAACAGAACCCAGCTTAGCAGCGCCGACAGGAACAAAAGCCCCGTGGTGACATATTGCGCCCCCATGTCGCCAATCAGACGCCAGCCAAACCCCGCGATGATCGCCCCGATCAGAGGCGCGAAAAGAACAATCGTTTCCATGACGTCAGCCCTTCATCACGTTGACGTCTTCGACCGCGATCGTGCCCCGATTGCGGAAGAAGCAGACAAGGATCGCAAGGCCGATGGCGGCCTCGGCGGCGGCCACGGTCAGCACGAACAGCGTGAAAACCTGCCCCACCAGATCGCCGAGATGCGCGGAAAAGGCGACAAGATTGATGTTCACCGACAAGAGCATCAACTCGATCGACATCAAGAGGATGATCACGTTCTTGCGGTTCAGGAACAACCCGAAAATGCCTATCACGAACAAGGCCGCCGCAACCGTGAGATAATGTTCAAGTCCGATCATGTCTGTCCCTCCGGGCCGTGCCCGATTTTCTTGTTCCCGCTGGTCCGGTTATCACCCGGATCGTTTCTTGTCGCATCCCGGCGCTTGTCCCGGAATACAGGGTGGCGTCACCCCAAGACGTGCCCGGATCAGAGACCCTGACCCGGTTTCACGTCCTTCAACTCCATCGCTTTGGCCGGGTCGCGGTACATCTGCGCCAGCACATCCTGACGCTTGATGTCCGTGCGGTGCCGCAGGGTCAGCACGATCGCCCCGATCATGGCCACCAGCAGGATCAGCCCGGCCAGCTGGAACAGGATGAAATACGTATCATACAGCAGCATCCCGAGGGCGGCCGTGTTTTCCATGTCGGTCGGCGTCACGGACCGGCGTGCGGCCTCGGCCCCGTCAGCCGCGGTCCAGTTGCCAAACGCGATGCCGAACTGCATCAGCAGGATCACCCCGATCAGTAGCGCCAGCGGCATGTACCGGGCCATTTCGGCCTTTAGCTCGGCAAAATCGACGTCAAGCATCATCACGACGAACAGGAACAGCACCGCGACCGCCCCGACATAGACGATGATCAACAGCATCGCGACGAATTCCGCGCCCAGAAGCACGAACAGCCCCGCCGCACTGATGAAGGACAGGATCAACCAAAGCACCGAATGCACCGGGTTCCGGCTGATTACGGTCAGCAGTCCCCCGGTCAGAAGCGAGACGGCAAAGAGGTAGAACGAAACTGCCGCAATCGTCATTTCTCAGGTCCTTTCTCGCCCATGTCGTCCAGAACCTCGCGCGCGGTCTCCATGGCGCGGGTCATCGACGGGATGCCGGCGAACATCGCCATGTGCGCGATGGTCTCGGCGATCTCGTCGCGTGTCGCGCCGGCCTCCAGGGCGTGGCGCACGGTCAGTCGGATCTGCGTATCGCTCTGCGCGCCCAGCATCGTCAACCCCGCGAGCGTGATCAAGAGCCGCGTCTTGGCATCAAGACCTTCCTTGCTCATGCCACGACCAAAGCTCATTTCCATGAACTCCTTCGGCATCGTCGGCCACATCGCCTCAAACCCCTTGGGCGAAAACGCCTCCATCGCGGGGTTCATCGCCTTGGCCATTTCCTGGGCCTGGCGCATCATCATCTCGAAGGGGTTTGTCTGATCTGTCATCGGTACGGCGCATCCAGTTCGAGGTTGCGGGCGATTTCGGCTTCCCAGCGGTCGCCGTTCGCCAGCAGCTTGGCCTTGTCGTAAAACAGCTCTTCGCGGGTTTCGGTGGCGAACTCGAAATTCGGCCCCTCGACAATGGCATCCACCGGACACGCCTCCTGACAAAAGCCGCAATAGATGCATTTCGTCATGTCGATATCGTAGCGTGTCGTGCGGCGCGACCCGTCATCGCGCGGCTCGGCGTCGATGGTGATCGCCTGCGCAGGGCACACTGCCTCGCATAGCTTGCACGCGATGCACCGTTCCTCGCCATTCGGATACCGGCGCAACGCATGCTCGCCCCGGAACCGCGGCGAAAGCGGGCCCTTTTCATGCGGGTAGTTCACGGTGGCCTTGGGCGCGAAGAAGTACTTGAAGCCCAGCCTGAAGCCTTTCAGGAAGTCAGTGAGCAGGAAGTACCCGGCCGCGCGTCCATAATCGATCTGCGTCATTGGTCAGCCTCCAATCGCCCAACGGGCCCAGAACCCGCCGAACACTTCGAATTTCGCAAGAAATGCCACGATCACGACCCATCCCAGCGACAGTGGCAGGAACACCTTCCAGCCGATCCGCATCAATTGGTCGTAGCGGTACCGCGGCGTGATCGCCTTGACCATCGCAAAGATGAAAAAGAAGAACGCCATCTTCGCGATCATCCAGAACACCCCGTCCGGCAGACCCGGAATGGGCGACAGCCACCCGCCAAAGAACAAGAGAGAGGTCAGCGCGCACATCAGGAACATGGCGATGTATTCGCCCGCCATGAACAACAGGAACGGCGTCGATGTGTATTCGACCTGGTACCCTGCCACCAGTTCCGACTCGGCCTCGGGCAGGTCGAAGGGCGGCCGGTTGGTTTCGGCCAGCGCGCTGATGAAGAACAGGAACACCATCGGCAGGTGCGGCAGCCAGTACCAGCCGAAGAACCCAAAGGCCGTGTCCTGCGCCGCGACGATATTGCCGAAGTTGAGCGATCCGGTCGAGATGATCACCCCGATGATGATCAGCCCGATCGACACCTCGTAGGAAATCATCTGCGCGGCCGATCGCAGGCTACCGAGGAACGGGTATTTCGAGTTCGAGGCCCATCCGCCCATGATCACGCCGTAGACCTCAAGCGACGAGATCGCGAAGACGAAAAGGACGGCCACGTTGATGTCCGAGAGGACCCAGCCCTCGTTGAGGGGGATGACCGCCCAGGCAAGGATGGCGAGAACAAAACTTGTCATCGGGGCCATGATGAACACGGTCTTGTCGGCCCCGGCCGGCACGACGACCTCTTTCATCACGTATTTCAACGCGTCGGCGACAGTCTGCAACAGCCCCCATGGTCCGACCACGTTCGGGCCCCGACGCATCTGCACGGCGGCCCAGACCTTGCGGTCACCGTAGACCAGAAACAAAAGCGAGATCATCACGAAGCCCACGACCGCGAGGCATTGCGCAAGGATGATCACCAGGATCCCGAGCGGGGTTGTAAAGAATTCAGCCATCAGGTCCTCACACCATCGGTAGTCTGTTTCAGCGCGCCCGCCGAGCTGCCGCGCCGGTCTTGACAAACGCCAGCTTACGCGACGCGGCTGTCACGACCCTGTTAACCGCATCGCGCACCGCAATGCTACCCTTGCCGGACGCCTAAGCGCCAAAATGGCGAAGGGACAGTCCCCGCCCGGTTCACTCGGCCGCAATCGGCCGCTCTGCGCGGGCGCGCGCATTGGCGCTGAGTTCCGCCATAAGCTCGCTTGACCGTGCGATCGGGTTGCTCAGGTAAAAGTCCCTGATCGTCAACCGGAAATCCGCCTTGCCAAGCGCGGCCTTGCCCAATGGCTGCCAGTCGTTCTGCGGCACCTCGTCGATCTGTTTGAGATGTGGGACATCCTGCACAAGCTTCTGCCGAAGTTGCGCCATGCTGTCATAGGGCAGCACCGCCCCCATTTCGCCCGAAAGCGCGCGCAGGATGGCCCAGTTTTCCTTGGCGTCCCCCGGTGGGTGCCCGGCACGCAACGCCAATTGCGGACGCCCTTCGGTGTTGACGAACAACCCCTGCTCTTCGGTATAGGCTGCGGCGGGCAGGATCACGTCGGCGCGGTGCGCGCCGCGATCCCCGTGGCTGCCTTGGTAGATGACAAAGGGACCGTCCGCGATCTCGATCTCGTCCGAACCGAGATTATAGATCACATCCGCCCCGTCGATCGCGGCATCAATCCCGCCCTCGGTCACTGCGCCGACATCCATGGCCCCGACACGCGATGCGGCAGTGTGCAACACGAGCATGCGCCCCGAGAGCGCCTGTGCGGCGGCAAGAACCGCCTCGCCGTCCGCCTCCTGCAACGCACCCTGGCCAACGATCACGATGGTGTCCTCGGCGACACTCAACCCGTCGAGTGCAGAGCGATCCGTGCCGGCATGAGTATAATCATATGTCAGATCGACGCGCGGTCCGACCACAGTCACGTTCGCCCCATCGATCCACGCCTTGCGGATCCGGGCGTTGAGGACCGGTGCCTCGACGCTCGGATCGGTGCCGATCAGAACGAAATTGCGTGCCGTATCAAGCTCTTCGATCGCGACATTGCCGACATAGGCACTTCTGTTGCCCGCTGGCAGTCGCGCCTTGTCTGTGCGGCATTCGACCGAACCGCCCTGCCCTTCGATCAGCTGCTTGAGGGCGTAGGCCGCCTCGACCGGTGCCAGATCGCCGACAAGGCCGACAGGCTTTGCCGCAGCCTTGATCGCCTCGGACGCCTTGCCAAGGGCCTCGGGCCATGTCGCGGCGCGCAGCTTGCCATTCTCGCGGATGAAGGGCCGGTCGAGACGCTGACGACGCAGACCATCCCAGACAAACCGAGTCTTGTCAGAAATCCATTCCTCGTTCGTGCCATCGTGGTTGCGCGGCAGGATGCGCATGACCTCGCGCCCCTTGCTGTCGACCCGGATCGACGACCCGAGCGCGTCCATCACGTCGATGGATTCGGTCTTGGTCAGCTCCCACGGGCGCGCGGTGAACGCATAGGGCTTGGACACCAGCGCGCCGACCGGGCACAGGTCGATGATGTTGCCCTGCAGGTTCGAATCGATCACCTCGCCCAGATAGGTCGTGATCTCGGCATCCTCGCCGCGTCCGGTCTGGCCCATCACGTTGACGCCTGCCACCTCGGTGGTGAAGCGCACGCAGCGTGTGCAGGAAATGCAGCGCGTCATGTGCGTCTCGACCAGCGGCCCGAGATCGAGATCCTCGGTCGCGCGCTTGGGTTCGCGGTAGCGCGAAAAATCCACGCCGTAGGCCATCGCCTGATCCTGCAGGTCGCATTCACCGCCCTGGTCGCAGATCGGGCAATCCAGCGGATGGTTGATCAGCAGGAACTCCATCACGCCTTCACGCGCCTTCTTGACCATCGCGCTGTTGGTCTTGACCTGGGGCGGGCTGCCGTCCGGGAATGGGCGCATGTCCTTGACCTGCATCGCGCACGAGGCCGCCGGTTTCGGCGGCCCGGGCTGAACCTCGACCAGACACATCCGGCAATTGCCCGCAATCGACAGGCGTTCATGGTAACAGAAGCGCGGAATCTCGACCCCGACCTGCTCGCAGGCCTGAATGAGGGTCATCCGGCCCTCGATCTCGACTTCCTGACCGTCGATGACGATCTTGCGTAGGTCAGACATCTCTACTCACCTTGCTTTCAAAAGTTGGCCGATCTGGCTTTGCCGGGCGATTTCCTGTCGCCCGAGGGTGCACATGCTCGGACCTTCATCGGGTTCCGCCCCGCTTGCTCTGATATAGGCGTCGCGACGCGCGCGCATCTTGCTCTTCTCGGCCGGATCTTCGATGTATCGATCAATCTCCGCGTCCGAGTATCCCCTTTTACGGGCTTCGCTCTTCAATGCCTGTAAGTAGCTCATGGCGGTGAACAGCCGCGGTGAGATCTCGTCGCATTGCCGGCGTATCTTGTCGGCCACGGCCACGTTGAACAGGCCGGTGTTGATATCCTTCTCCGATGCCAAGGATCCGGCGCGCGCCTCCACGACGGTCGCAGTCATCGCGAACCAAAGCACGAGCGACAATGTTACGCGCATGGAAAGGTTCCCTTCTCAGTCGCTGACCGACGCTTTGCTGGCGCGGCCCCTGTTGCATCGCGTCTTTTGCGCCCCGTATCGTTGCCGAAACAGCGCGGCTGGTCACACTTTTTTACCATATCACGCAGCGTCCGGTCACCGAAACCCGGTCTCCTGCGCGGGCATAGACCGGTCTTTCAGACTCGACCTCGTTGGCGGCCCACACGATATCGGACGTCCCGAAATTATGCAGGCAGTACCGGGTGGCCTCGTGCACCACGGCCCGCCGCGCCCCGTCGATACCGCGCGACGCCCGCGTCACGGATGCCGTGAACTCACGACGATCCTGCGTTTCCGTACGGCTCTTGGCCGGATAGTAATTGCCATCGAACGTAACACGTTCCGACCTGTCGGCGCATCCGGCAAGTACGATCAGCCCGAGGCCCGCCACGCAGGCACCCCGCATGAAACGCGTGCGGCTGCGCGTCGTATCCGGGACTGCCGTCATTCCGCCGCCACCGCGCTGATGCGGCCCGCGCGCTTGTCCTTGATACGGTCCTCGATCTCGTCGCGGAAGTTCCGGATCAGCCCCTGAATGGGCCACGCCGCGGCATCGCCGAGGGCGCAGATCGTATGCCCCTCGACCTGCTTGGTCACGTCGAGCAGCATGTCGATCTCCTCGACCTCGGCCTCGCCGCGCACCAGCCTGTCCATCACCCGCATCATCCAGCCGGTCCCTTCGCGACAGGGCGTGCACTGGCCGCAGCTTTCGTGCTTGTAGAATTTCGACAGTCGCCAGATCGCCTTGATGACATCTGTGGACTGGTCCATCACGATCACCGCCGCCGTCCCGAGGCCCGAGCGCAGTTCCTTCTGCAGGTAGTCGAAATCGAGGATCGCGTCGCGCATGTTCTCGCCGCGCACGCACGGCACCGAGGCCCCGCCGGGGATCACCGCCTTGAGGTTCTTCATTCCGCCGCGCACGCCGCCGCAATGCTTGTCGATCAGTTCCTCGAACGAGATCGACATCGCCTCCTCGACCACGCAGGGGTTGTTGACGTGCCCCGAGATCGCGAAAATCTTGGTGCCGGCATTGTTGGCGCGGCCAAAGCTCGAAAACCATTCCGGCCCGCGGCGCAGGATCGTCGGCGCCACGGCGATGGATTCGACGTTGTTCACCGTGGTCGGGCAGCCGTAAACGCCGGCCATCGCCGGGAAGGGCGGCTTCATCCGCGGCATCCCCTTCTTGCCTTCAAGGCTTTCAAGCAAGGCCGTCTCTTCGCCGCAGATATACGCGCCGGCGCCATGGGTGAGGTATATGTCGAAATCCCAGCCGGACCCGCACGCGTTGCGTCCGACCAGTCCGGCCTCGTACGCCTCGTCGATCGCCACCTGAAGCGCTTCTTTCTCGCGGATGTATTCACCGCGGATATAGATGAAGCAGACATGCGCGTTCATCGCGAAACTGGCGACAAGACAGCCCTCGATCAGCGTGTGCGGATCATGGCGCATGATCTCGCGGTCCTTGCAGGTGCCCGGCTCGGACTCGTCGGCATTGACCACGAGATAGGCAGGCCGCCCGTCGCTTTCCTTGGGCATGAACGACCATTTGAGCCCGGTGGGAAAGCCGGCGCCGCCGCGACCGCGCAACCCGCTTGCCTTCATCTGATCGACGATCCACGTGCGGCCGTTCTGCAGCATCTTGGCGGTGCCATCCCAATGGCCCCGCGCCATCGCCCCCTTGAGGCTGCGATCATGCATCCCGTACAGGTTTGTGAAGATACGATCTTCGTCTTTCAGCATCTCGTTACCTCTGATTGCTCTGACGTGCGCGCCAGATCTGATAAATCAAGACAAAGGCCCATATGAACCCCGCCAATGCCATGAGGTCGAACAGCGCAAGCTCTCTTTGTCCAAGCCCGGCTTGGCGACCGATGAAGGTGGCCACCACCCATAGCGCCGCCGTCCCGGCGATGACCAGCGCGGTGGCCCGGCCTTTTCGTGCGATCCGGGTCTCGTTGTCGGTCATCTCGCACCCTCGTCAGTGGGCATCATCCCCGGCGACCTGCCCGGCCGTACCGGTGTCCCCGCCAGCCGCAAGCACCTTTGCCTGCGCGACCCAGTCATCACGGCTGACGCGGCCCTTGAAGCCAACGAGATTTTCATCGACCCAGTCCACCTCGTCCTTGGTCCATGCCGCGATCTGGTCGAAATGGTAAAACCCGAAGTCATTGCACAGTTGTTCCAAGTTCGGACCCACACCCTTGATCTGTTTCAGATCATCTGCCTGTCCACCCCTCGGCGCATTCAGTCCCGTCGGGCGCACGCCAACCATGTCGTCGACCGATGCGGACGCGGGATCGTTCATGTCCGCCTCTTGCGCATCGAACCGCCACTCTCCCTTGCGCTCTGCCAGCTCCTGCTCGCCGTCAAGCACGGTGTCGGATTTCACGGCCGCATCTGCGCTCGGGGCGCGCGACGCCGCGGATTTCGATCCCATCGCCACATCCATGACACTGGCCTGATCCAACGGGGCCTTGTACCCCGTGATCCCGGTCGCGTTGCGCAATGCGCGGACGACATCGCGCCCTTCGATGCCGCGATCACCGTCGGGATAATCCGTGCAAACCAGCCATCTGAAAACGACGCCAAGCACGACTGCCACCGCGACACCAAGCATCACGCCCGGAACCAGGCCCAGGGACCGGGTCGACGCCAGAAGCACCATAAGCCCGGTCAGGCTGGCAAGACCCCAGCAGACCATCTGGCAGGTGCTCAGCTTTGATGTATCCGACATGACAAATCCCCTTGTGTTGATCGAGCGGGACGTTTCCGCAGCATCACCTTTCTGCCACGGTCGGCAGATCGAGTCTATCGACTGTTCACTAGCTGTTTCGCTTGCTCGACCCACTCGTCACGGCTGGCCCGTCCTTTGAAACCTTCAAGGTTCTGGTCCACCCAAGCCACCTCGTCGGCGGTCCAGCGCGCCACTTGGTCGAAATGAAAGATCCCGGCCTCGTTCAAAACCTGCTCCAGTTTTGGGCCAACACCCTTGAGTTGCTTGAGGTCGTCCGCCGCCCCATCACGCGGTGCATCAAGCGTTTCGGGCTTTTTCGCGGACGCCTCCGGATCACCCTGAGACGCGTGCGCCGCGGGTTTCTCTTGCGTCGCGTCGGCCTTGGCAGGGCGGGCCGTGCTGCTTGCGCCACCTTTGGTCACAAGCTCTGCGACTGCCGCGACCGAGGCGGTGCTGGTGATCTTGACCGGCTCGTCGTTGTGCTTGACATCCGGCGTCGCGGGCGCGTGCATCGCGCCCTTGTCGCGCCACGGCGTTTGCAGCGGAATTTCCGTGCCGTCGATGCGTCTGATCGTATCACCGATATCGACGGCGCGCTCCACGCTGGCGTTATACGCCGGACGATCAGCCTCGAACGCGGTCAGGCAGGTCAGACCCGACTGCGGCTCGGACGCGTAGCGCCCGGTCTGCGATCCCGGCATCGGGACCTTGCCGGCGGCGAGATCGTCGATAATCGCCGCAAAGCTTTCGGCCGTCAGGTCCTCGTAGTAATCCTTGCCGATCTGCGCCATCGGCGCGTTGGCGCAGGCCCCGAGGCATTCCACCTCTTCCCAACTGAAATTACCGTCCTTGGACAGCTCGTACGGGTTCTTGGCGATCTTGTCCTGACAGACCGCGATCAGCTCCTCTGCTCCGCACAACATGCATGGTGTCGTACCGCAGACCTGGAAATGTGCAAGACGCCCCACGGGTTGCAGCTGGAACATGAAATAGAACGTCGCAACTTCGAGCGCCCGGATGAAATCCATCTCCAGCATTTCTGCGACATGCTCGATCGCCGGGCGGGTCAGCCAGCCTTCCTGCTCTTGCGCGCGCCACAATAGCGCGATGACGGCACTCGCCTGCCGTCCCTCGGGATATTTGGTGATCTCGCCCTCTGCCCACTCCTGATTGGCCGGGGTGAAGGCAAAGCTTTCGGGTTGCTCTTGGTAAAGACGGCGTAGCATCTAGGCACAGCCTCCTGTGATCAGTTTAACGCCTCCGCCGGGTAGCCGTTCGGCCCCGTCCGAGGACAGTCTGTAAGCGGTGATATCCATCAACTGCGCCCGCGACAGGCCGGTCTGCAACTCGACCGCCAGATAATCCGGCTCGGTCACGATGGTGCAGCCAAGGCTTTCCACGGCCGCGTCGTACCGCGCGACATCGGCCTCGGTCACACCCTCGGGTATCGTGGCACAGGCGGCCAGAAACGCGCCGGCGGACAGCCCGCACAGCAGCCGCACCGGATGCTTGCACCGATGTGCAACGCCAAAGGGCAATATCACCGGTCGATCTCCCCGAACACGACATCCATGGTGCCGATGATCGCCGCGACATCGGCCAGCTGATGCCCGCTGGCGACATGATCCATCGCTTGCAGGTGCAGATATCCCGGTGCCCGCAGCTTGACACGGTACGGTTTGTTCGTGCCATCCGACACAAGGTATACGCCGAATTCACCCTTGGGCGCCTCGACGGCGGCATACACCTCGCCGGCCGGCACGTGGAACCCTTCGGTGTACAGCTTGAAGTGGTGGATGAGCGCCTCCATCGAGGTTTTCATCTCGCCACGTTGCGGTGGGGTGATCTTGCCGCGCGAAAGGATGTCACCCTGCCCCTCGGGCGCGCGCAGTTTCTCGATCGCCTGCTCCATGATCCGCAGCGATTGCCGCATTTCCTCCATGCGCAGCAAATAGCGGTCATAACAATCGCCGTTCTTGCCGATAGGCACGAGGAAATCGAACTCATCATAGCATTCATAGGGCTGCGACCGACGCAGGTCCCATGCCATGCCCGACCCGCGCACCATCACACCGCTGAAGCCCCAGTCGAGCGCTTCCTGCTGCGTCACGACGCCGATATCGGCGTTGCGCTGCTTGAACACCCGGTTTTCCGTCAAGAGACCGTCAATATCGTCGATAACCTTGGGGAATTCCCGGCACCATTCCTCGATATCGTCCAGCAGTTCCGGCGGCAGATCCTGATGGACGCCACCGGGGCGGAAATAGGCCGCATGCAAGCGCGCGCCGCAGGCCCGCTCGTAGAAGATCATCAGCTTTTCGCGCTCCTCAAACCCCCAAAGCGGCGGGGTCAGCGCACCTACGTCCATCGCCTGGGTGGTCACGTTCAGCAGATGGCTTAGAATGCGTCCGATCTCGGAATAAAGAACGCGTATCAGGCTTGCGCGGCGGGGCACCTCGACACCGGTCAGCCGTTCGATCGCCAGACACCACGCATGTTCCTGGTTCATCGGCGCGACGTAATCCAACCGGTCCAGATAGGGCAGGTTCTGCAGATACGTTCGGCTTTCCATCAGTTTCTCGGTGCCGCGATGAAGCAATCCGATATGCGGATCACAGCGCGTCACGATCTCGCCGTCAAGCTCCAGAACCAGACGCAAAACACCATGAGCCGCAGGGTGTTGCGGCCCGAAATTGATGTTGAAATTGCGGATCTTCTGCTCGCCCGTCAGGGTATCTTCGAACTTCGTTCCGTCCATCACGACCGTCCTCCGTCAAGCTTGTCGCGAAATGCCATGACCCACAACAGCACGATAACGCCGAAAGGAATGATCGCCAGCAGCGACACCCAGCTCGGAATGCGAAATTGTGGCAACAGCCGCCACAGCGGAATGATCATGAGGGCTGCGAAGATCAGCATGAGGATAATACCGCCACCGCCCATGCCGGCGCCGCCCATTCCGGGACCACCCATCATTTCGCTTCCTCCTTCTCGTCGCCGGGCAGCACGTAATCTGCGCCTTCCCATGGCGACATGAAATCGAACTGCCGGTATTCCTGCACCAGTTTCACCGGTTCGTAGACGACGCGCTTGCGTGTCTCGTCATAGCGCACCTCGGTATAACCCGTTGTCGGGAAATCCTTGCGCAGCGGATGCCCGCGAAACCCGTAATCGGTCAGGATGCGGCGCAGGTCCGGATGACCCGAAAACAGGATGCCGTACATGTCGAACACCTCGCGCTCGAACCAGTTGGCAGCAGGGTAAACGTCGGTGATCGACGGCACCATGTCCTCTTCCCGTGCCGCGACCCGCAGGCGGATGCGGTGGTTCTGGTACATGCTCAGAAAGTGGTAGACCACGTCGAACCGCTTGGGACGTTCGGGATAATCGACACAGGTGATGTCAACCAGCGTCGAGAAGGCGCATGTCCTGTCGGTCTTGAGAAATTCGCTGAACCCGGCAATGTTCGGCAATGCCACGTCGACGGTCAGCTCGTCCCGCGCGATCGCCCAACCGAGAACGCAGTCCTGCCGTTTGGATTCGATATGTGCGCCCAGTTCCTTGAGTGCCTTGCTCATCTTACCATCGTCCCGACCCGGCGGATCTTGCGCTGAAGTTGAAGGATACCGTACAGAAGCGCCTCGGCTGTCGGCGGGCAACCGGGAACGTAGATGTCGACCGGCACGATCCGGTCACAGCCGCGCACCACCGAATAACTGTAGTGATAGTAGCCACCACCATTGGCGCAGGATCCCATCGACACGACGTAGCGCGGTTCCGGCATCTGGTCGTAGACCTTGCGCAGCGCCGGCGCCATCTTGTTGGTCAGCGTGCCGGCCACGATCATGAGGTCGGATTGCCGAGGGCTGGCCCGCGGCGCGGTGCCGAAGCGCTCCATGTCGTAGCGCGGCATCGAGGTGTGCATCATTTCCACGGCGCAACACGCCAAGCCGAACGTCATCCAGTGCAGGCTGCCGGTGCGGGCCCAGTTGATGATGTCCTCGGTCGATGTCAGCAGAAACCCCTTGTCCTTCAACTCGTTGTTCAAGGCCTGCGTTGCGGGGTCAAAGGTCTGTCCGGCATCGAATGCCTCGACCGGTGCAAGGCTGGACGGGCCGGATTTGACCCTTTCACTCTGTGCGCCCTGCCCTTGCGTTTCGGTCACCAGCGCATCGTTTCGATCGTTCACTCCCATTCCATCGCTCCTTTGCGCCATTCATAGGCAAACCCGGCCGTCAGGATGGCGAGGAACACCATCATGGACCAGAATGCCGCCATGCTCAGATCCTGAAACGCAACCGCCCATGGAAACAACATCGCGATCTCGAGATCGAAGATGATGAAAAGAATCGAGACCAGATAGAAGCGCACGTCGAATTTCATGCGGGCGTCATCAAAGGCGTTGAAGCCACATTCATACGCGCTGACCTTCTCCGGATCGGGATGGCGCACGGCCAGCACGACCGCCGCGAGGATCAACACAAGACCAAGGCCTATGGCGATGGCCAGCAAGATCAGGATGGGGAGGTATTCCCTCAGCATCTCTTCCACGGCGTGGCTCCTTTCATGCGCGCAGCGGCGCATACCAAGATGGCTGCATTTCCTCCGATGTAGTCCCGCGGCGCCACGGGGTCAACCGAGCGCACCGGTGAATGCGCATGGCCCCTGCCGTATTTCGCGGCCTTGTATGCCGAGGCATACGATTTCTTCGGGCCCGGACACCAGCCCCGAGCGCGTCACCTCACCGCAGGCGGCGCGGGCCCCGTCCGATCAGGCGCGCCAGTATGGTGTCCGCTTTTCGAAAAAGGCCGTTATGCCCTCGGCGGCCTCTGCCCCCGACCAGCACTCGGCGAGTGCGTCGACACTCTGCCCGATCGCCCGTTCATCGATTGCAGGACCGAAACCGCGCAACAGCGCCTTGGCGCGTGCCACCGCACCGGGCGCACAGTCCAGGTATGGCGCGACTTCGGCCTCGACCCCGGCATCGAGTTCCGCGTCGGACCGCACATCGGCCAGCAGCCCGAGATCCACCGCCTCGGCCGCGTCGAACCGCCGGCCCGACATGAACACGCGGCGGGCCCGCGCCTCGCCCATGCGCGCTGCCACATACGGACCGATCGTCGCGGGGATCAGCCCCAGCCGCGTCTCGGTTAGCGCCATTCGCACCTGGTCGGAACCGATGGCAACGTCACAGACGCTCAGCAGGCCGACACCGCCGCCGAAGGCATTGCCATGCACCCGTCCGATCAGCGGCTTGGGCAAGGTGTTGAGCGCCTGCAACATATACGCAAGCTTGGCGGCCTCTGTCGCGCGCTGCTGCGGGTCGGCTTCGAACTGCGCGCGCATCCAGTCCAGATCCCCGCCAGCGCAAAAGGTCTTGCCGCGCGCCGCCAGCACCACGACGCGCACCCGATCATCGGTGCCAAGGCTGCGCGCTGCGTCGTGCAGTTCGGCGATCATCCGGGCCGACATCGCATTGTGCTTGTCGGCGCGGTCCAGCCACAGCGTTGCAACGCCGCGCGCATCGGTCTCGATGCTGATGGTTTGGGTCATGTCCCCTCCTCCGGGTTCCGGACTTTTGCGAACGACACGCAGGAATCGCGTCAGGGTTTCTATCCGGGGCTGCGCATCGCGCGCGCCATCCCCGCGGCACGCTCCAGCACCTCGCGGTCGAGCCCGGTCTCGAACCCGCGGGCCGTCAACATGTCATGCACATCTTCCGTGGCCACGTTTCCCGCCGCCCCCGGCGCAAACGGACAGCCGCCCAGGCCCCCGACCGCCGCATCGAAAACGCGCACGCCGCGCGCAAGCGACGCCTCGATATTCATCACGGCGCGTCCCGCGGTGTCATGGAAATGCCCCGCCAGCCGTGTCACCGGCACGGCCTCGCAGACTGCGGCCAGCATCGCATCGACCGCCTCGGGCGTGGCCCGTCCAATGGTATCGCCAAGGCTGATCTCGTAACAGCCCATCTGCCAAAGGGCCTGTGCCACCTCGGCCGCCCGTGCCGGCGTCACCGCACCGTCATAGGGGCAGTCCACCACACAGGAGACATAGCCCCGCACGCGCAGCCCCTCGATTTCCGCAGCCTGAAGCACCGGCGAGAACCGCGCGAGACTTTCGGCGATCGTGGCGTTGATATTGGCCCGCGAAAACCCTTCCGAGGCCGAGGCAAATACAGCAACCTCGTCGGCACCGGCCTCGATGGCATCGCTCAGCCCGCGCATGTTCGGGGTAAGGGCCGCATACCGGACGCCCGGCACCCGTGAGATACCTCGCAGCACCTCGCCCGATCCGGCCATTTGCGGCACTCGTTTCGGGTTGACGAAACTGGCTACCTCGATACGCGAAAACCCCGCGCCGCTGAGACAATCGACCAGTGCGATCTTGTCGGCGGCGGGAATGGCCCGCGCCTCGTTCTGCAACCCGTCGCGGGGGCCGACCTCGAATATCTCGACGCGCTCGGCCATCACCCATCCTCCGGCACAGGATAGAAATCCCGCGTATAGATGTCCTGCACACCGTCCCGTGCCTTGGCCCGGATGTAGGCAGGCCGTGTTTGCAGCCTCTCCCAATAGGCCGTGAGACGCGGATAGACCGACAGATCGACGTAATAGCGCGCCAGCTCGAACCCGTATGCGAACATGATATCCGCCGCCGAGAACCCTGAAGGCAGCAGATGATCCCCCTCAAGCCGGGCCTCCATCGCCGCCAGGGTTGCGCGCAGACGCGCATTCAGCAGCTTGATCACGGCCACGGATGGCGTGGCCGGCGGCCGCAGGAATACCTGGTTGAGGTTGAGATTCTCCAGCAGGCACCCCACCGTCTCGGAATAGCCGAGCATCTCAAGATACTGCGCGCGATCGGCCTCGCCCGGCGCAGGCGCCAACCCCGCCTGAGGATAGGTCTCGCATAATAGCTGGACGATCGCCGAGCTCTCGAACCAGACGGCACCGTGATGCTCCAGCACCGGCACGCGCCCGGCTGGCGACAGCGCCATGAACTCGGGGGTCCGCATCGACCCGTCGCGGATCGAGTAATGGCGGATGTCGAAATCGAGCCCCAGCTCTTCCATCAGCCACAGAACCCGGAAGGATCGCGCCAGCGGCACGTGATGCAGCGTTATCATGTCGTCACCTCCAGTCGCACTAGGGCCGCGCCGGCCGACACCTGGTCGCCAGCCTGCACGAGAACCTCGGCGACGAGCCCGTCGCAGGCGGCCAGCAGGCTGTGCTCCATCTTCATCGCCTCCAGCACCGCCAGCCTGTCGCCCTTGGCGACCGTCTGCCCGGCCCGTGCATGCACCGCCTTGACCAGCCCGGGCATCGGCGCCTCGATCAGTGCGGGATCGCCGCCGGCGGCACTTTCGCGCGCCAGCGGATCCACCAGCTCGAACGTCAGACCATGCTGCGCAAAGACGGTGATCGTGGTGCCGCAGGTCGCGGTGCGCGGCGCGGCGTGCCCGTCCAGACGCCACTGCCCGTCCACCCGCCGCGCGGCAACCCAAGTGTCATCAACAAGGATGTCATGCGCATCACCGGACAGCGTGCGCAGCCGCAGCGGGATCTCCTCGCCCGCATGGGTCAGGCGCAGCCCGCGCTCCAGCGGCGCCCACAGCACGAAGCCCGCTTCGGGCGGCGCCTCCTCCAGCAGGCCCAGCCCGGCCAGCGCCGCCAGGGCCGCCGCGCGCGCATCGGGCGCGGGTGCCACCACAAGGCTGTCGATATCGCGCCCGATCAGGCCGGTATCGACATCGCCAACGGCAAATCCCGGATGCCGCGCAAGCGCGCCCAGGAAGGCGAGGTTGGTGACCGTTCCGGCCACCTCACACGCGTCCAGCGCCCGCGACAGCCGCCGCAGCGCCACCCCGCGCGAGGGCCCGTGAGTGATCACCTTGGCGATCATCGGGTCGTAGAACGGGCTGATTTCATCACCGGCGCGCACCCCGCTATCGGCGCGCACACCTGCAGGAAAGACAAGGTGTGACAGCCGGCCCGTGGCGGGCAGAAACCCTTTCGGAACGTCCTCGGCATAAAGCCGCGCCTCGAAGGCATGGCCGGTTATGCCCAGATCTTCCTGCGCCATGGGCAGGCCCTCGCCCGCGGCGACGCGCAGCTGCCATTCCACCAGATCGACGCCAGTGATCGCCTCGGTCACCGGATGCTCGACCTGCAGCCGCGTGTTCATCTCCATGAACCAGAACCCGTCGGGACGCAGGCCGTCTGTGCCGTCGACGATGAACTCCACCGTCCCCGCCCCGGCATATCCGATCGCCTCGGCGGCCCGCACTGCCGCGTCACCCATCGCGGCGCGCATCTCGGGCGTCATGCCCGGCGCCGGCGCCTCCTCGATCACCTTCTGATGCCGGCGCTGCAGCGAACAATCACGCTCGAACAGGTGCACGGCCCTGCTGCCGTCGCCAAACACCTGCACCTCGATATGCCGCGGCTTTAGGATATACTTCTCGACCAGCACATCCGCATTGCCGAACGCGCCGCGCGCCTCACCGCGCGCGCTTTCCAGCGCCTCGGCGAAACCCTGCGACTGCTCGACCAGCCGCATGCCCTTGCCGCCACCGCCCGCAACCGCCTTGATCAGCACCGGATAGCCGATCGCCTCGGCCTCGCGCGCCAGACGCGTGTCCTCCTGATCGGCCCCGTGATAACCCGGCACCACCGGCACGCCGGCCTCGTGCATCAACCGCTTGGCGGCATCCTTCAGCCCCATCGCCCGGATCGCCGCCGCCGACGGGCCGATGAACACCAGCCCCGCCGCCTCCACCGCCTCGACAAAATCTGGATTCTCGCTCAGGAATCCGTAACCGGGATGGATCGCTTGGGCCCCGGTTTCGAGTGCGGCGGCGATGATCCGATCGCCGCGCAGGTAGCTCTCAGACGGCGCCGAGCCGCCGACATGCACCGCCCGGTCGGCCAGCGCCACATGCGCGGCCTCCCGGTCGGCATCGGAATGGACCGCGACCACTTCGACGCCCATCTCCCGCGCCGTGCGCATCACGCGGCACGCGATCTCGCCGCGATTGGCCACAAGGATCCGCTCAAACATCCGACCCGTCCCCGGCTTCATCTTTCCAAAAATACTCCAATCCCACGACCGCCACCCTCACATCCGGAAGACGCCAAAGCGCGTCTCCTCCACCGGCGCGTTCAGCGCGGCACGCAAGGACAACGCCAGCACGTCGCGGCTCTTGCGCGGATCGACGATCCCGTCATCCCAAAGCCGCGCACTGGCGTAAAGCGGGTGCGACTGGCGCTCGAACATTTCCACGGTCGGTCGCTTGAACGCCTCCTCGTCCTCGACCGACCACGTCTCGCCGCGCTTTTCCATCGCGTCGCGCTTGACAGTCGCCAGCACACCAGCGGCCTGCGCGCCCCCCATCACCGAGATGCGTGAATTGGGCCATGTCCACAGGAATCGTGGCCCGTAGGCGCGCCCCGCCATGCCGTAATTGCCGGCGCCGAAACTGCCGCCCACCAGCATGGTGATCTTCGGGACGCTCGTCGTCGCCACTGCGGTCACCATCTTGGCGCCGTGCCGCGCGATGCCCTCGTTCTCGTATTTGCGCCCCACCATGAATCCGGTGATGTTCTGCAGGAAGACCAGCGGTATGCGGCGCTGCGAACAAAGCTCGATGAAATGCGCGCCCTTCGCGGCGGCCTCGGACAAAAGCACGCCGTTATTTGCGACGATGCCGACGGGGCAGCCCTTCACATGCGCAAAGCCCGTCACCAGCGTCTCGCCGAACCGCGCCTTGAACTCGTCGAAATACGAGGCGTCGACCAGCCGCGCGATCACCTCGCGGATATCGTAGGGCGTGCGCAGATCGGCCGGCACCACGCCCAGCAGTTCCGCAGGGTCATAGGCAGGCTCTCGCGGCGTATCCCAGTCAAGGCGCGGCGCGGCCCCGAGGTTTCCTACCGCCCGCCGTGCCAGGGCCAGCGCGTGCGCGTCGTCCTCGGCCAGGTAATCGGCCACGCCCGACAGCCGCGTGTGCACGTCGCCGCCGCCCAGGTCCTCGGCGGTGACCACCTCGCCGGTCGCGGCCTTGACCAGCGGCGGGCCGGCCAGGAAAATCGTCCCCTGGTCCCGGACAATGATCGTCACGTCGGACATGGCCGGCACGTAGGCCCCACCGGCGGTGCAGCTTCCCATCACCACGGCGATTTGCGCGATGCCCTTCGCGCTCATCCGCGCCTGGTTGTAGAAGATCCGCCCAAAATGGTCGCGATCGGGAAAGACCTCGTCCTGGTTGGGCAGGTTCGCGCCGCCACTATCCACCAGGTAGATGCACGGCAGATGGCATTCCTCGGCGATCTCCTGTGCGCGCAGGTGCTTCTTTACGGACATCGGGTAATAGGTGCCGCCCTTCACCGTGGCGTCGTTGCACACGATCATGCAGTCGCGCCCCTGCACACGGCCCACCCCGGCGATAACGCCGGCGCACGGCGCGGCCTCATCGTAAAGCCCGTGCGCCGCTGTCGCACCAACCTCCAGAAAAGGGCTGCCGGGATCGAGCAGACCCGCCACACGTTCGCGCGGAGGCATCTTGCCCCGCGCGCGGTGACGCTCACGCGCCGCTGCACCACCGCCCGCCGCGGCATGGGCGGCGGCCGCTTCGACCTGACGCAACGCGGCGAGATGCCCCGCCTCATTGGTCCTGAACGCATCCGAGCCCGGAAGGATCGCCGATTTCAGTTGCATGACACAGTCTCCGGCCCGGGGACGGGACCGACCCCGCCTGTTGCAATAATGGCACGCGGCGCAGCCTGGCGCGCGACTTGATGCAGGTCAACGTCCCGGGGCGTGGTCCGGCGCATACCCGGCGCGATCGAAACAGGAGTGGACAGACCATGAAACACATCACCGCCCTCACCCTCGCCGCCCTGATGGGCACGACCGCCGCGCCGGCCCTCGCGCAATCGCAGGGGGACATGCTGCTTGGCCTCGGTCTTCATGGCGTGATCCCGAAGGACAACAACGGCGTGCTTGCGAACGGGACGATCCCGATCGACGTCGACGAAAACATTCGCCCCTCCGTGACCTTCGAGTATTTCGTCGCGGACAATATCGGGATCGAAGTGCTCGCCGCGTGGCCGTTCGAACACGACATCAACAGCGGGGGCACCCGGATCGGCGAAATCAAGCATCTGCCGCCGACCGTGTCGCTGCAATATCACTTCAGTAATGCAAGCAACGTCACACCCTTCATCGGCGCCGGTTTGAATTACACGTTCTTCTTTGACGAGACCGCCAAGGGACCCATTGCCGGCAACCAACTCAGCCTCGACGATTCCTGGGGGGTCGCCCTGCACGCCGGTGCGGACTTCGCCATCAGCGAGTCGGCATCGCTGCGCGCAGACGTCCGCTGGATCGACATCGAAAGCGATGTCAAGCTGAACGGCCAGAAGATCGGCAAGGCCAAGATCGACCCTTGGGTTGTCGGTCTTGCCTATGTGGTGAAATTCTGATCCCCGCCCGGTAGGGTCGGGATGGACAGGGCCGGCCGTCGCGCCGGCCCTTTTTGGTATCTGTACCAGGGTCACCGGTTGACCTCCGCCGCGGCGCGCGCCTTCAATTCCTTGCGGATCACCTTGCCGGTCACCGTCATCGGCAGGGCGTCGATGAATTCGATTTCCCTTGGGTAAGAATAGCTTGCAAGCCGTTCCTTTACCCATGACTGAAGCTCCTCCGCGGCAACTGTGACACCGGGTTTCAGCACGACATAGGCCTTGACAATCTGGGTGCGCAGGACGTCGGGCTTGCCCACCACGGCCGCGGTTGCCACGCCGTCATGGGTCAGCAGGCAATCCTCGATTTCCGACGGGCCGATCCGGTAACCCGCGCTCGTGATGACATCGTCCTCGCGTCCGACGAACCGGATGAAGCCCCCCTCGATGACACCACGATCGCCTGTCACCATCCAGTCGCCGCGAAACTTGTCGGCCGTCTCGGCCGGCTTGTTCCAGTATCCCAGCATCATCGACGCCGATCCGCGTCTGACCGCGATGTCACCTTCCTGGTCTGTCTTGCGCCCCTCGGCATCGATCACTGCCACCTCATGCCCCGGCACCGCACGCCCGACACAGCCCGGCACCGGGTCGAACAGCGCCGCGCACGAACTGCCCACCATGTTGCACTCGGTCTGGCCGTAGAACTCGTTTATCGTCACGCCGAGCGCACGCTGTCCCCAATCCAGCATCTCGGCCCCCAGCGGTTCGCCGCCGCTTGCGACGCTGCGCAATCCCTCGATCCGAGCGTCGGACGCCTTCAGCATCCGCAGCGCCGTTGGCGGAAAAAACACATTTCGCACAGCAGCCTCACGGATGACGTTCACGCAGGCCTCCGGGCTGAACTTGGTCATTCGGGCCGCGACGACGGGCACGCCGATCGCCAGCCCCGGCATCAGCACATCGAACAGCCCGCCGATCCATGCCCAGTCCGCCGGCGTCCAGAGACGATCACTCGGCTGGCCCAGGAAATCATGGCTCATCTCGACCCCCGGCAGATGCCCGGTCAGCACCCGGTGCGCGTGCAGCGCGCCTTTCGGGCTGCCGGTTGTGCCGCTGGTGTAGATCAGGACGGCCGGATCATCGGCCGACGTTTCGGCGGTCTCGAAACGGCCTTCGGGCAAATTCTCCTGTTCTGGCACCAGTGTCGCCAGATTGGGCAACTCTGGCAGGATATCGAGACAATCGGTGTCTGTCACCACAAGCCTTGCACCCGCGTCTTCCAGCCGGCTGCGCAGGGCGTCCTGCTTGAAGAGTTGAAACAAGGGAATTGAAATCGCGCCGATTTTCCAGATCGCGATATGCGCCGCCGCACACCACGCCCCTTGCGCGCGCAACACGCCGATCCGGTCGCCGCGCGTGAGGCCCCGCGCATGCAGCGCCCCGGCAAGGGCATCGGCCATGTCACGCAGCGTTCCATACGTGATATGTTGCAGCCCGTCACCCGACGGGGTCACGATCGCCACGCGATCGGGGTCGCGGGCGGCCCAGTCATCGCAGACCTGCGCGGCCATGTTGAGATGCGGGGCGATGTTCCATCGGAACGTTTCACGCAAGGTGTCGTAGGGGGCGGGCTGTAACAGGGGGCGCATGTCCGTCATGAGGTCGATCCCGGACCGTTCGTGTGCGCCAGCCGACCATAGGCATCGACGAAATATTCATGATGGCCGCAGGTCACCACGAGCCACAGATCATCGCTTGCCGCTGGCCGCGCGGAACAATCGGATCTCTGTGCATCCTCGCCCGCCTCGTCGAGATACCGCGCCGCGATCCGCTCGATCACGTCTGTCTCGGTGGTGGTGACCGCACGTCCCCCCAGCAGCAGCCCGATCCCGGCCACCACGGCGACCAGCGCCACGAGCGGCAAGACCATCATTCGGCGTGGCATCGACCGGTTCCGAAACAACGCTGCCATCCAGGGCCGCGCCGGGCGCGCGGCGGGATGCGTGGGGATGTCATGTCATGGCCCCCATCATCTCGCGGCCCACCAGCATGCGGCGGATCTCGGAGGTGCCGGCACCGATCTCCATCAGCTTGGCATCGCGGAAGATCCGCGCGACGGGGCTGTCGTTCAGGAACCCGGCCCCGCCCATGGCCTGCACCGCCTGATGCGCCTGCACCATTGCCTGCTCGGACGCATAAAGACAGCAGGCCGCGGCATCCTGACGTGTCACGTCGCCGCGGTCGCAGGCCTTGGCGACCTCGTAGACATAGGCGCGGGCAGAGTTCATCGCGGTGTACATGTCCGCCATCTTGCCCTGCATCAACTGAAACGACCCGATGGGCTGGCCGAACTGCTTGCGCTCTGCCATGTAGGGCATGATCGCATCGAGACAGGCGGCCATGATGCCCGTGCCGATACCGGCCAGCACGACACGTTCGTAATCGAGGCCGGACATCAGCACGTTCACGCCCTTGCCTTCTTCGCCCAGCACGTTCTCGAACGGCACCTCGACATCGTCAAAGATCAGCTCGGCGGTGTTGGACCCGCGCATCCCCAGCTTGTCGAAATGCGGCGAGGTGGTGAAGCCGGTCATCGTCTTCTCGATCAGGAAGGCGGTGATGCCTTTCGCCCCGGCATCGGGGTCGGTCTTGGCATAAACCACCAGCGTGTCCGCATCCGGGCCGTTGGTGATCCAGTATTTCGTGCCGCTCAGCTTGAAGTGATCATTGCGCTTTTCCGCTCGTAGCTTCATCGAGACGACATCGCTGCCGGCGCCGGCCTCGGACATCGCGAGCGCCCCGACCTGTTCGCCGGACACCAGACCGGGCAGATATGTCTGCTTCTGCTCGGGGGTGCCGTTCAGCTTGATCTGGTTGACGCACAGGTTGCTATGCGCCCCGTAGCTGAGCGAGACGCTGGCAGAGGCGCGCGCGATCTCCTCGACGGCGACGACATGCGCGAGGTAATTCATGTCCGACCCGCCATATTCCTCGGGCACGGTGATCCCCAGAAGGCCCAGATCCCCCATCTCGCGCCATAATTCCGGCGGAAAGGTGTTGCTGCGGTCGACCTCGGCGGCGATCGGCGCCACACGTTCCTGCGCCCATTTGTGGACCATGTCGCGCAGTGCATTCACATCCTCTCCCAGGTCGAACTGCATCACGGCATTGAACATCGCTTCCCTCCCCCAGCGGCCCGTTTATTGAACGCACGTTCATTTGTAAACGCAAGCCACGCGCAAGGTCAATCCCGCATGAAAAAGGGCCACCCGAATGGGCGGCCCTTGCATGTCTCCGGTGATCCGGAAATCAGCGCTTGGAGAACTGGAAGCTCCGACGCGCCTTGCGGCGACCGTACTTCTTGCGCTCCACCACGCGGCTGTCGCGCGTCAGGAAGCCCGCGGCCTTGAGCGCACCGCGCAGGGACGGGTCATAAAGCTGCAGGGCCCGCGAGACGCCGTGCTTGACCGCACCGGCCTGACCGGACAGTCCGCCGCCCTTGACCGTCGCCATCACGTCGAACTGATCTTCGGTGCCGGAGACGGTGAATGGCTGTCTCAGGATCATCTGCAGAACGGGCCGCGCGAAATACACGTTGATCGGCTTGCCGTTCACGACGACCTTGCCCGAGCCGGGCTTGATCCAGACACGGGCGACCGCATCCTTGCGCCGACCGGTCGCGTAGGAGCGGCCAAGCGCGTCGCGCACCGGCTCGCGCGGTTCGGGCATTGCCTCCGGGGTCGCGCCGATGTCGCCTGCGACGGATTCCAGCCCTTCGAGGGATTTGATTTCTTCAGCCATCAGTAAGCCACCCGCGTATTCTTGGAGTTCATGGTCTTGACGTCCAGCACTTCCGGGGTCTGCGCCGCGTGCGGATGCTCGGTGCCGGCGTAGACGCGCAGGTTCGTCATCAGGCCGCGGCTCAGGCGGTTGCCCGGCAGCATGCGCTTGACGGCCTGCATGACGACGCGCTCGGGGTGCTTGCCCTCGAGGATCTCGCCCGTCGATTTCGACTTTATTCCGCCGGGATGGCCGGTGTGCCAGTAATTCGGTTTATCGCGCTTGTTGCCGGTCAGTTGCACCTTGTCGGCATTGATAACGATGACATTGTCCCCGGTATCCATGTGCGGTGTGAAACTGGCCTTGTGCTTGCCGCGCAGGCGCATGGCGATGATCGACGCCAGTCGACCCAGAACGACACCTTCGGCGTCTATCAGGATCCACTTCTTGTCGATATCTGCCGGTGTTGCAGAAAATGTCTTCATGTCAGGCGGAACCTCTCGCTTGGTCTTCGTGTCGGTCCGACGCGGACCAGACATGGCCCGCCTCGCGATCCTCGCCTTATAAAGGGTGCCGCGGTGGCGTCAACACGGCACCCGGACAATTATTATAATTAAAACAATCGCTTGCAAATTGGGTATCATGTTACCCCATATAATGACTTGCCTGTTCCGCCCTTCATCCTCGGCACGATGACCGCCGTGACCTCCGGCACCCGCCTTGCGACCCGTCATGACATCGTCTCCACGGGCCCACCCGCGTGGGGTCCATGCGGCCCTGCGAGAGGCGGCGTCCGACCTATTTCGGCGGGATCGAATAAGTCAGGCTCGCGCGTGCCACGGGGTCCGCGATGCCGTCGGAATGGACAAGCACATCCCCCACGGCCAGCACGCGCCCCAGCTTCAGCAGCCGGCACTCGGCGATCAGATCCGTGCGGGCCGCCGGCTTGCGCATGAAATCGATGCTGCAATTGGTGGTCACCGCCAGTCCCTCGGGCCCGATCATCGCCAGCACCGCAAGGTAGACCGACACGTCGGCCAGCGCGAAGATCGACGGACCCGACACCGTCCCGCCGGGGCGCAGGTGCCGCTCGCCGACCAGAAGACGCGTGCGCACGCGCATCTCGCCCACCTCCTCGATCGCGAAGTCCTGCCCGACCTGCGGAAATTCCCGTTCGAGAAACTCGGTCAATTCGGGTGCGCTCATCACGACGCCCATGCTTTCCTCCCGGCCCGTTTTCGTGCCACAATGGACATAACCCACTGGAGGAGACAAGATGGCAATTCTGGACCGTACCGACGAGGGCGCAATCGCGCGCCTGACACTGGACTCGCCCGGCAATCTCAATGCGCTGTCGGACGCGATGCTGGCCGAATTGCAGGCCGAGTTCGATCGGCTGGCAACGGATCGCAGTATCCGCGTCGTGACGCTGGCGGGGAACGGCAAGGCATTCTGCGCCGGCCACGATCTCAAGGAAATGCAGGCCGCACGCCAGTCCGAGGATGCCGGTCGCGCCTATTTCGCAGATCTCTTTTCGCGCTGCACGGCCGTGATGACCGCGATCCGAAACCTGCCGCAGCCGGTGATCGCCGCGCCGCACGGCATCGCCACCGCGGCCGGGTGTCAGCTCGTGGCGTCCTGCGACATGGCGGTGGCGGCGCATGGCACGCGGTTCGGGGTGAACGGCGTCAATATCGGCCTGTTCTGCTCGACGCCGATGGTGGCCCTCAGCCGCAACATCCCCCGCAAACAGGCATTCGAGATGTTGACCACAGGCCAATTCATCGAAACCGACCGCGCGACAGAGCTTGGCCTGATCAACCGGGCCGTACCCGCCGACGCCCTCGAGGCCGAGACCCTCACGCTTGCCGAAACCGTCGCAGCCAAGCTTGGTAGCGCCGTTCGCGTCGGCAAGCGCGCTTTCTACGAACAACTCGAAATGGGGCTCGACGATGCCTACGCGCATACCGGGGCGGTCATGGTCGAGAACATGCTCGACCGCGACACAGACGAGGGCATCAACGCCTTTCTTGACAAGCGACAGCCGGACTGGCCGCAGTGAGGACCTTTGCAAATGCCGTGTCATCGCCTAGGTGATCGTTCATGACAAACACATTGCATATCATCGGCGGTGGCATGGCCGGGTCCGAAGCCGCCTGGCAGGCCGCCAACATGGGCGTGGACGTGGTCATCCACGAGATGCGCCCCAAGGTCGGCACATTCGCGCACCGGACCGGCGATCTGGCAGAGATGGTCTGCTCCAACTCCTTCCGCTCGGATGACGACGAGCAGAACGCCGTTGGCCTCTTGCACTGGGAAATGCGCGCCGCGCAGGGGCTCATCATGCAGATGGCCGATCACCACCGCCTGCCCGCCGGCGGCGCGCTCGCCGTCGACCGCGACGGGTTTGCACAAGGCGTCACCGAAAGGCTCATCCAGCACCCGAGGATCAGCGTGCAACATGGTGAAATCACCGACCTTCCCAAGGACGGTCAGTGGATCATCGCTACCGGTCCGCTAACCTCGCAAGGTCTCGGACAGGCGATCGCGACCGAAACGGGGACCGACGCGCTCGCGTTCTTCGACGCCATTGCGCCGATCGTGCATTACGACAGTATCGACATGTCGACCGCATGGATGCAGTCGCGCTATGACAAGGGCGAGACCGAAGACGAGCGCACCGCGTATCTCAACTGTCCGATGGACCGCGCCCAGTACGAGGCTTTCATCGACGCGCTGCTCTGCGCCGAGAAGACCGCCTTTCACACCGGCGAGGCCGAGATATCGCCCGACGGCACGCCCTATTTCGACGGCTGCCTGCCGATCGAGGTGATGGCCGAGCGGGGCCGCGAAACCCTGCGCCATGGCCCGATGAAGCCTGTTGGCCTAACCAACCCGCACCAGCCCGATATCAAGCCGCACGCGGTCGTGCAGCTCCGCCGCGACAACGCGCTCGGCACGCTTTTCAATATCGTCGGCTTTCAGACCAAGATGAGGTACGGCGCACAAGCGGATGTTTTCCGGACCATTCCCGGTCTCGAGAACGCCCGTTTCGCACGGCTCGGGGGCATGCATCGCAATACATTCCTCAACGCGCCCACGCTGCTCGACGCGCAGATGCGCCTGCGCACGCGGCCGCATATCCGCTTTGCCGGACAAATCACCGGGGTCGAGGGCTATGTCGAATCCGCGGCCATGGGCCTCGTGGCGGGCCGTCTCGCCGCGGCAGAGATCCTGGGGCAGTCGCTTCCGGACGTGCCACAGGACAGCGCCATGGGCGCGCTCATCCATCACATCACCGGCGGCGCCGAGGCCAAGACCTTCCAGCCGATGAACGTCAATTTCGGCCTCTTCCGGCCGGTCGAGGGCCTCAAGGGCGGGCGCCGCGGCCGCGTCCATAGGTACAAGGCCTATACCGACCGCGCCAAGGCCGCCTGGACGGACTGGCTGGCGTCGCAGCAACCCGCGCATGACATGGGCATCGCTTCCTGAGCGGATGTTCGTCACGCGCTTCGCCCCGTCACCGACCGGTCCGCTGCATCTGGGGCATGCCTATTCGGCCATGCTGGCACATGACATGGCACAGGCGGCAGGCGGCACGTTTCACCTGCGTATCGATGATCTCGACCAGACCCGCGCCCGGCGGGAATACGAGGTGCAGATCTACCAGGATCTCGCCTGGCTCGGGCTCGACTGGCCTAGGCCCACCATGCACCAGTCGGCGCGCCTGCCGCGCTACCGCGCCGCACTCGGCACGCTCTGGGACACGGGGCTGCTTTATCCCTGCACCTGCACGCGCCGCGACATCCGCGTCGCGGCCACCGCCCCGCAGGAAGGCGCGCCGCTGCACGGGCCAGATGGCGTGATCTATCCGGGCACGTGCCGCCCCGCGACCCCTCCGACCGGGCCGATGCCCCGGGATACTGCCCTGCGCCTCGACATGGCCCGCGCGTGCGCGACACTCGGGAACCCGCTGATCTACCACGAAAAGGACGACAGGATCCTCCCGGTAAACCTGTTCGAAACGGTTGGCGACGTGGTCCTTGCGCGCCGCGACATGGGGGCGTCCTATCACCTCGCGGTCGTGCTCGACGATGCCGACCAGAAGATCACGCACGTGATCCGGGGCGAGGATCTGCAGGACGCGACGCAGATCCACGTGCTTCTGCAACGCTTGCTCGGGGTGCCGACCCCGGCCTACCACCACCACCGGCTGATCCGGGACGAGGCACGCCGCCGCCTTGCCAAACGCGACGACGCCCGGGCGATCACCGCCTATCGTGCGGACGGGGCGACCCCTCAGGATATCCGGGCGATCGTCGGACTTTGAATTTTCATCTTTCCATAAATACTCAATCTGCCCGCGCCACAGGCGCCATGATCTCGATCTCCTCACCCCCGCGCAGGGCCGTGTAGAAGCACGACCGCCGGTTCGTGTGACAGGCGGGCCCGGTCTGGCGGATCAGCAACAGCAGGCAATCACGGTCGCAATCGACCCGCATCTCGACCAAGTCTTGCACGTGCCCCGAGGTTTCGCCCTTGATCCACAATGCCTGCCGCGATCGGCTCCAATACGTGACGCGCCCGGTCTCCAGCGTGCGCTTGACGGCGTCCGCGTTCATCCACGCCATCATCAGGACCTCGCCGGTATCATGCGCCTGCGCGATGGCGGGAATGAGACCCGCGGCATCGAATGTCAGTGTGGCCGGGTCGAACGCCATGGCGGATTTCCTTTTGAAACTGGGCTTCGCGAGTCTATTTATTGGGAACAACGCGAAAGGAAAAGCCATGAGCGGCGACACCGACCTGATCAAACTCTATTCCGCGCGCATCCTGGAGCTGGCCGCCGACATTCCGCATCATGGACGGCTGGATGATCCACAAGCCAGCGTCAAGCGGCGCGCGCCGCTTTGCGGCTCTGCCGTCACCGTGGACATCTCCTGCGCCGAGGGTCGGGTCACCGACTACGCGGCAGAGGTCAAGGCCTGTGCCCTCGGCCAGGCGGCCGCGAGCGTCGTGGGCAAGGGCATCATCGGCTGCGACCTGGAACAGGTGAGTGCGGCGCGCGACGCGCTCAAGGATATGCTCAAGAACGACGGGCCCACGCCGCCCGCACCATTCGACGGTCTCGAAGTGTTGCGCCCCGCACGTGACTACAAGAACCGCCACGCCTCGATCCTGCTGACGCTTGAAGCGGCTGCCGAGGCGATGGAAGAGGCGCGGGCGCAAGCACCCTGCGGCTAGCCTTGACGCGGCCTTCCGATCAGGGCCCTCGCGCAGTCATGTTGGACACGATCCCCAAAGTCCCCGCTGTCGATGCGTGTTTCCCGGTGCCGGATGCCTTGGCGATCTTCGGCGTTGACAGTCGGTCACGACGGCCCTGCGCGGCACAAAAAACCGCCGCGCATCCAAGGGATGGCGGCGGCAAGTAAGGCGGATCCAACGGACCCCGACAGCCTTCGGGCGCAATGGGACAAACCCCCGAAGACCGGCTTGGACAGGCATTCGTGCCGGCACCCCGATTCGGGATGCGCACGGTCAGGACCCGGACCCGCCCGGCAGAAACATCACCTCATGGCGGTCAGAACGTCCCGGGCAGGTAAAGCGCGCCGACCAGCGTGACCACCAGCGCAGCGGCCCCGATCGCGTCGCCGACAATCGTGGCCCGAGATCGAATCGCGGCAGTCTTGATCTGGTGCAACATGAGAGGACCTCCATCCATGACCCGTTGTTGCCACTTTGTTCTCATTTTGGGGCGTGCGTGTAAAGAACTTTTTAAGAACTTTTGTGAACACTTCGGAACGCGCAATATATCTCGCGGGACCTATTAGCCGACCATGAGCAGGCGAATGGCCTGATCCTGCTCCATCAGCCACAAGAGAACGCGCGCCGCGCGGCCGCGCTCGGCCTCGAGGTCGGGGTCGTCATGCAAAAGCTTGCGGGCATCCGATTGCGCCACCGCCATCAGCGCCGCCTGCGCCTCGAGATCGGCGATGCGGAACCGCGGCAGGCCCGATTGCGCCGTGCCGATCAGATCGCCGGCGCCGCGCATGTCGAGATCGACCTCGCTGATCCGGAACCCGTCCTCGGTGTCGCGCATGGTCTCGAGCCGGCGTGCACCGCTCTCGCTCAGCGGGGCCTGATACATCAGCAGACAGGTCGACGCCGCCTCGCCGCGCCCCACCCGGCCCCGCAACTGATGCAGTTGCGCAAGGCCGAAGCTTTCGGCGCGTTCGATCACCATGATCGACGCATTGGGCACGTCGACCCCCACCTCGATCACCGTGGTCGAGACCAGCACATTCGTCTCGCCGCGCTGGAATGCCGCCATCGCCGCGTCCTTCTCGTCAGGGGGCATCTGGCCGTGGACCAGCCCGACGACGCCTTCACCAAGCGCGGCGCGCAGTCTTTGATAGCGCTCCTCGGCGCTGGACAGATCGACCACCTCGCTTTCCTCGACCAGCGGGCAGACCCAGTAGGCCTGACGTCCCTCGGCGATGGCGCGGCGCAGATGATCGACAACCTCGTTGATGCGGCCCATGTTGACCAGCGCGGTCTTGATCGGTTTGCGCCCGGGCGGTTTCTCGTCAAGCACGCTGACATCCATGTCGCCATACTGCGCCAGCGCAAGGCTGCGCGGGATCGGCGTCGCGGTCATCACCAGCACATCCGCCTGCGCGCCCTTGCGCCCCAGCTCCAGCCGCTGACGCACGCCGAAGCGGTGCTGCTCGTCGACAATGGCCAGCCGAAGATCGGCAAATTCCACGTCCTTCTGAAAGACCGCATGCGTGCCCACGAGAATCTGGATGTCCCCGCGCTGCAAGGCTGCCAGCTTGGCACGACGCTCGGCCCCCTTGTCGCGCCCCGTGAGGAGTTCGAGAACCACGCCGGCCTCTTCCGCCAGCGGCCGCAGCCCCTGCAAATGCTGCCGCGCAAGGATCTCGGTGGGGGCCATCATCACACCCTGCCCGCCCGCCTCGACGGCGATCAGCAGCGCTTTGAACGCGACCAGCGTCTTGCCCGCGCCGACGTCCCCCTGCAACAGCCGGTTCATCCGCATTTCACTGGCCATGTCACCGGCGATCTCGGAAATCGCCCGGATCTGCGCGCCGGTCAGCGGATAAGGCAAGGCGTCGAGAACCTTTGCCTGCAGCATTCCGGTGCCCGCCGTCGCGCGCCCCTTGGCGCGGCGCAGCTTGGCGCGCGCCAGCGCCAGCGTCATCTGATGCGCCATCAACTCGTCATAGGCCAGACGTTCGCGCGCGGGGTGCGCGGGCGACAGATCCCGCGCCGCGGCCGGGGCATGGGCGGCGCGGACAGCATCGGCCCAACCGGGCCAGCCGGCCTGCGCCTTCTGCACCGGGTCGATCCATTCGGGCAGGTCGGGCAGACGCAGGATCGCAGCCTGCACCGCCTTGGCCATCACCCTCTGCGTGACGCCCGCGGTCAGCGGATAGACGGGCTCGAAGGCGGGGATCTCCTGCGCCTCGTCCACGGGCACGACGTGATCGGGATGTACCATCTGCGCGATGCCGTCGAACAGCTCCACCTTGCCTGACACGATGCGGCGCGCGCCGGTGGGCAGGATGCGCTGCAGGTAATCGCCGCGCGCATGGAAGAATACCAAGTGAAAGCTGGTCGCGGCATCCTCGACCACCACGCGGTACGGCCCGCCCTTGCGGGTGTTGGCGCGGTGGGGACCCACCGTCACCTCGACGGTCACGACGCCGGGCAGTTCGGCGCCCTGCACCGTGGCGCGGCGGGCGCGGTCCACACCGGAATGTGGCAGGGTAAAGAGCAGATCACGCGGTCGCGTGACGTCAAGCGCCCCAAGCGCCTGCGCGGTCTTCTTGCCCACCCCTTCGAGCGTGTCGAGCCCCGCGAAAAGCGGGAACAGGATCTCGGGCCGGGTGCTCATGCCTGACCGATGAGGCGCAGCCAGCCGTCTTCATCCAGCGTCTCGACGCCAAGTTCGGCAGCCTTCTTTGCCTTGCTGCCGGCCCCCGGCCCCGCGACCAGAAAATCGGTGCGCGCCGACACGCTGCCCGACACCTTGGCACCAAGCGCCTCGGCGCGGGCCTTGGCCTCGGCCCGCGTCATGCGCTCGAGGTTGCCGGTGAAGACCACCGTCTTGCCCGCCACCGGGCTATCGGACATGTCGGGCTTTGCCGCATCCTCGACCGTCAGATGCGCCACCAAGCGGTCGATGCTCGCGCGCTCGCGCGAATCGGCGAAGGCACCTACCAGGCTGCGCGCCATCACCTCACCGACGCCGTCGATCCCCAGAAGCCGCTCCCAGTCTGGCCCGCTGAACCCCGCGGCGGCATCCATCGCCGCGATGAACGTGTCCCAGTCGCCGTAATTGCGCGCGATGAGGTTGCTGGCCTGCTCGCCCACATGCCGGATGCCAAGGGCGAACAGCAGCCGCGCAAAGGGGATGCTTCGCTTTTCCTCGATCGCGTCGAAAAGGTTCTGCGCACTTTTCTCGCCCCAACCCTCGCGGTTCTTGAGTTGCCGTGCACCACGGCCGAATCTCTCCTGCAAGGTGAAGATCTCGGCCGGTTCGGTGATCCAGCCGTCGCGGTAGAACTGCTCGACCTGCCTGGCG
This sequence comes from Roseovarius tibetensis, assembly GCF_050896375.1. NCBI lineage: Bacteria > Pseudomonadati > Pseudomonadota > Alphaproteobacteria > Rhodobacterales > Roseobacteraceae > Roseovarius > Roseovarius tibetensis. The sequence goes on along the minus strand of NZ_JBPBBB010000005.1, from coordinate 37,251 downwards.
CCCAGCCCCTCGATGTCGAACGCCGCGCGGCTGACGAAATGTTTTAGCTTTTCGACCGCCTGCGCGGGGCAGACCAGCCCGCCCACGCAGCGCCGCGCGGCATCACCGGGCTCGCGCACCGCGTCCGATCCGCATTCGGGGCAGGTCGTGGGAAACGCGTACGGTACCGCGTCTTCGGGGCGCTTTGACAGGTCGAGATCGGCGATCTTCGGAATCACGTCGCCGGCGCGGTAGACCTGCACCCAGTCGCCGACGCGGATATCCTTGCCATCCCGGATCGCCTCGCCCTTGCTGTCGCACCCGGCGATGTAATCCTCGTTGTGCAGCGTTGCGTTCGACACCACGACACCGCCCACTGTCACCGGCGTCAGCCGTGCAACGGGGCTTAGGGCGCCGGTGCGCCCCACCTGGATGTCGATCGCCTCGAGCCGGGTCCAGGCCAGTTCGGCGGGAAATTTATGCGCGATCGCCCATCGGGGCGTGGTCGAGCGGAACCCGAGCCGCGCCTGCAGGCCAAGGTCGTTGACCTTGTAGACCACGCCGTCGATATCATAGCCGAGCGTCGCGCGTGCCTGTTCGATCCGCGCGTATTGCGCCCGCATCTCGGACGGACCATCGCAGACGGTGATCAGCGGGTTGATCGCGAATCCGAGCGCGACCAACCTTTCCATCGCGCCCATCTGTGTGTCGGCCAGCGCCACAGACAGCTCGCCCCAGCCATAGGCAAAGAACCGCAGCGGTCTGGCCGCCGTGATCGACGGGTCGAGTTGCCGCAGTGAGCCCGCCGCGGCGTTACGTGGATTGGCGAACACCTTGGCCGAGCGTGCGTGCTGGCGGTCGTTGAGCGCGCTGAAATCTGCGTGGCTCATGTAGACCTCGCCGCGGACCTCCAGAAGGTCGGGAGCGTCGGTCAGGCTGGTCGGAATATCGGCGATGGTGCGCGCATTGGCGGTGACGTTCTCGCCGGTCTCGCCGTCTCCCCGCGTGGCGGCGCGGGTCAAGGTGCCGTTCTCGTAACGCAGGCTGAGTCCCAGCCCGTCGATCTTCGGCTCACAGCAATAGGCCAGCGGCGCCTCTGCATCCAGACCAAGGTACCGGCGAATGCGGGCGTCGAATTCGTCGATTTCCGCGGGCTCGAACGCGTTGCCGAGGCTGAGCATGCGCACGCTGTGACGCACCTTGGCAAACGCCTCGGCCGGGGCAGCGCCAACGCGCTCGGACGGGCTGTCACCGCGCTTGAGGTCGGGAAACCGTGCCTCGATCGCAGCGTTGCGTGCCTTGAGCGCGTCATACTCGGCATCCGACAGTACCGGGGCGTCGTCGGTGTGATAGGCGGTGTCGGCCTCTGCCAGGACCTTGGCGAGACGCGCCAACTCCGTGCGCGCCTCGGACTTGGTCAAACGCTCCACATCGGTTGTGTCGCTCATCGGGCCCCCCGCCGTCCTGTCAAGCGGGACGCGCCGCGATGTGTTCACGCCTCCGCCGCCTGCGCCACGTCTTAGGCGCAGTCACAGCGGAGGTCCAGTGATCGGGTTCGTTGCCGTCAGGCACCGATCGCCAGCGGCCTTCCCTGCATCTGGTCCTCTTCGGGATCGCGCAGCACGTAACCCCGGCCCCAGACGGTTTCGATATAGGTTTCCCCCTCGGTTGCCTCGCTGAGCTTCTTGCGCAGCTTGCAGATGAAGACGTCGATGATCTTCAACTCGGGCTCGTCCATGCCGCCATACAGGTGATTGAGGAACATCTCCTTGGTCAGAGTGGTCCCCTTGCGCAGCGACAGCAGTTCGAGCATCTGGTATTCCTTGCCGGTCAGATGCACGGCCTGCCCGGCCACGTCGACTGTCTTGGCGTCGAGGTTCACGTTTATCTTGCCCGTGCGGATAATCGATTGAGAGTGTCCCTTGGACCGCCGGATGATTGCATGAATGCGTGCGACCAGTTCTTCGCGGTGGAACGGCTTGGTCAGGTAATCGTCGGCGCCAAAGCCGAATCCCTTGAGCTTGCTTTCGGTATCGTCGCTGCCCGACAGGATGAGGATGGGGGTCGAGATACGCGACAAGCGCAATTGTCGCAGCACCTCGTGGCCATGCATGTCGGGAAGTCCGAGATCGAGAAGAATCAGGTCATAATCGTACAGCCTGGCCAGATCTACGCCTTCCTCGCCCAGATCGGTCGTGTAGACATTCAGGTTTGCATGCGACAGCGTCAATTCGATGCTTTTCGATGTCGTGGCGTCATCCTCGACCAGCAATACACGCATAAGGGTTCTCCATTTCTTCTTAAATCTTGATTACAACCTTGAACAGCAATGGTTAACCTTGTGTTACCTTTACAAAAATAATGTGCACAATCGCCTTATGGTTGTCTATAGGATTTGAGCAACGTCACTTTGAGCGCATCCAGACCGTGTTTTTTCACGCCACGGACCCAGGTTTCGAACTCTTCCTCGCTCAACCCATAGATGTTCAGGGCCTCGGATCGTGACATCAACCCATACGCGACACCTTGCACCACGGCGAGCTTGCGCGACGCCACCCAGCGACAGGTGTCCGGAGGTGGCAGGTCGGCCCTGCTGAAGACCGTGCCATCGGGCAACGTGACGGCCCTTGGCCCATCGACTTTCTTGAGATACATAGCGTTCACCCTTCTCCCTACCGCGATCAGATTGCGCGGATCAGGCTTAATGACGGGTGAAACAGAGCCCTGGGAATGCCTAGGATTTTCCTAGATTTCTTCATGCTGGAGGCCGATATGGCACTGGACGCAAACACATCGCTCAACTCGCTCGGCTTTGCCAAGGCCCCTGCCGACACGCGGGTCGTCGTGGCGATGTCAGGCGGTGTCGACAGCTCCGTGGTGGCGGCCCATCTCGCGGCGCAGGGCTATGACGTGATCGGGGTCACTTTGCAGCTTTATGACCACGGCGCGGCGCTGGCCAAGAAAGGGGCGTGCTGTGCCGGCGTCGACATCCACGATGCGCGCCGTGTCGCAGAGGATCTGGGCTTTCCGCATTACGTTCTGGATTACGAGAACATCTTTCGCGATGCGGTGATCGATGAATTCGCCGACAGTTATCTGGCCGGGGCGACACCGGTGCCCTGCATCCGCTGCAACGAACGGGTGAAGTTCAAGGACCTGCTGGAGACCGCCCGCGATCTCGAGGCCGATTGCATGGCGACCGGGCATTACATCCAGCGCAAGTCAGGCGCGCACGGGCCGGAATTGCACAGCGCCGCCGATCCAGTGCGGGACCAGTCCTATTTCCTGTTCTCCACCACGTCTGAACAGCTCGATTACCTGCGGTTTCCGCTGGGGCACCTGCCCTCGAAACAGGCGACGCGCGATCTTGCGGGGCAATACGGCCTGCAGGTCGCGGACAAGCCCGACAGCCAGGACATCTGCTTTGTGCCGGATGGTGACTATGCCAGCGTGATCGAGAAGCTGCGCCCCGGCGCGGCAGAACCGGGCGAGATCGTCCACGCGGACGGGCGCGTTCTTGGCCAGCACGACGGTGTGATCCATTACACTGTCGGTCAGCGACGGGGGCTTGGCATTGGCGGGCTAGAGACGCCGCTATACGTGGTGCGGCTCGACGTCGAGGCGTCGAAAGTGATCGTCGGACCAAAGGAAATGCTGGCCACGCGCCGCGTGCCGCTACGCGAAATCAACTGGCTGGGGGATGCGCCTCTGACCTCGCAGGATGCTTGGGAGGTGTCGGTCAAGGTACGCTCCACCCGCCCCCCGCGCGAGGCCGTGTTGCGGCCAGTGTCCGAGACCGAGGCCGAGGTTGAATTGCTGACGCCCGAAGAGGGTGTGTCGCCGGGTCAGGCATGCGTGTTCTATCAGACCGGCAGCACCCGCGTTCTGGGTGGTGGATGGATCTGGCGCGGGGCCTGATGGCGCGCCCTGTGCGGCCTTGGTGTCTGACAGTCGTTCCACAATGATCGCGCCCTTATCCTTTGACGGCGTCCCGGCAATGACACGCCGCAAGATCGGCGGAAACGGTCCCATTTGTCCAAGATTGCTTCCGATTCTACCGTGATCGGGGTATACTCGCGGCAATCAAGAACGAGCGACAAGAGGCAGAACGATGCGCGCAAGTTTCCTGGGGCTGTCAGGCCTTTTCATCTGTGTATCGACAACCTGTGCGGTTGCTGCGGTCGATGAATCGTTGCGACCGCAGATCCGGCCCGGGTCTGGCCTGATCACCCCGGCCGCGGTGGTCATGGAAGCCGGACCGATCCGCAGCCTGCGACCCCAATCGCGACCCGAGACGACGGCTGTCGCCCAGACCGGCGCACCATCCGGATTCGACAGGTGGATCGCGGGGTTCCGCGGGCGGGCGCTGTCGCAGGGCATCGACGCGGCGGTCTTTGATCGGGCGTTCCGCAACGTGCGATACAACCCCGATATCGTGGCCAACGACCGCAACCAGTCGGAATTCAAGCGGGAGATCTGGGATTATCTGGACAGCGCGGTTTCGCCCGTACGTGTCGAGAACGGTCAGACCGCGCTGCGCCGGCATGACCGGACCCTGACCCGTATCGAGGCGCAATACGGCGTCGAGAAGGAGATCGTCACCGCGATCTGGGGCATGGAAAGCACCTATGGCGACAGGCTGGGCGATCTGCCGCTGATCGGCTCGATGGCGACGCTGGCCTTTGACGGCCGGCGCGGCGCCTTCTTCGAGAAACAACTCGTCGCGGCCCTCAGGATTCTGCAATCGGGCGACGTGCGCCCCGAGAACATGACGGGGTCATGGGCCGGCGCGATGGGGCACACGCAGTTCATGCCGACGTCGTACGAGGCCTACGCGGTCGATTTCACCGGCGATGGCAGGCGCGATGTCTGGTCGGACGACCCCACGGACGCGCTGGCCTCCACGGCGGCCTACCTCGAGCGGTTCGGGTGGCGCACCGGCATGCCGTGGGGCGTCGAGGTGCGCGTGCCGCAGGGCGCGTCCTTTGGCGATACCAAACGCATGCCGTCGGATTGGGCGACACGCGGCGTGGTCGGCACCGATGGTGCCCCGGTACGTGACTTCGGATCGGCGCGGATACTGCAACCGGCCGGGCCGGAGGGGGCGTCGTTCATGATCTTCGCCAATTTCGATGTGATAAAGCGCTACAACAATTCCGATGCCTACGCGCTTGGCGTGGGGCATCTCGCCGATCGCATTGCGGGTGGGCCACCGATCCGGGCAAGCTGGCCGCGCGGCTACGATCCGCTGTCCTTCGACGAGCGCAAGGAGATGCAGCGCCGGTTGAAAGGCAAAGGGTTCGCGATCGAGAAAATCGACGGGATCGTGGGGCCCAACACCGTGGCCGCGATCCGCGCGTTCCAGACGTCGGTGGGGGCCACGGTGGATGGGCTGCCTTCGCGAGGGCTTCTGGCACTGCTGAAACGGTCGTGATGCGCGGGGGTGTCGGCCGCGTTACAGACCACCCTGCGAGACCGCGACGCAGTTTGCGTCGAAATCAGCGCGGCAGAGGTGCACGGGAATCGCGAATTGGTTGTCAAAAGTGATGTTTTTTGAGCCTGAAAACCGACGCCTGCGACGTCTAACATACTAACCCAATGAAACCACGTGGTATTCATCGGCATACAAGGCATTCCAAGCGGCTTGCCGGGCGATGAAGGCTCTGCTACACCCCTGCCGAAATTCGAGGTGCCGAGCGGTACTTCGCACGCAATAACCCCCCGGACGTGACGCCGCGTCACAGCTACAAAAACCGGGGCCAGAACATCGGAAGGATGGACGTGTCCGAACCAGCTGCGATTTCTTCCGGCATTGCCGCGCGCTATGCCATTGCGATCTTTGAGCTTGCGAAGGAAAACGGATCTCTTGCACGGCTCGAAGAGAATACCGATGACCTCGCCACGGCGATGCGCGAAAGCGCGGACCTGAAGGCGCTGGTCGCGTCCCCGGTGCTTGGCCGTGCCGCGCAAAACGCCGCGATTACCGCGATCGCGGACAAGATGGATCTGGCGACCGAGCTGCGCAACGGTCTGGCGGTCATGACCAACAAGCGGCGGCTGTTCGTTTTGCCGCAACTGCTGGTGCAGCTCGATGCGTTGATCGCCGAGGACAAGGGCGAGGTCACCGCCGAGGTCACAAGCGCCAAGGCCCTGACCAAGGCGCAATCCGACAAGCTGGCCAAGACACTCAAGGCGCAGGTCGGCCGCGATGTGAAACTGAATGCGACCGTGGATGAAAGCCTCATCGGCGGTCTTGTTGTCAAAGTGGGCTCGAAGATGATCGACACCTCGATCCGCTCGCGGCTCGACTCCCTCCAGAATGCAATGAAAGAGGTCGGATAAATGGGTATCCAAGCGTCAGAGATTTCTGCGATCCTGAAGGACCAGATCAAGAATTTCGGCCAGGAGGCCGAGGTCGCCGAGATCGGCCGGGTCTTGTCGGTGGGTGACGGGATCGCACGGGTCTACGGTCTGGACAATGTGCAGGCCGGCGAACTCGTCGAGTTTCCGGGCGCGATCATGGGCATGGCGCTCAATCTCGAAACCGACAATGTCGGCGTCGTGATCTTCGGCTCGGACCGCGACATCAAGGAAGGCGACACCGTCAAGCGGACCAAGTCCATCGTGGACGTGCCGATCGGTGACGAGTTGCTCGGCCGGGTCGTGGATGGTCTGGGCAACCCGATCGACGGCAAGGGCCCGATCAAGACCAAGACCCGCGCCCTGGCCGATGTGAAGGCGCCGGGCATCATGCCGCGCAAATCGGTGCACGAGCCGATGGCGACCGGCCTGAAATCCGTGGACGCGATGATCCCGGTCGGGCGTGGCCAGCGCGAGCTGATCATCGGCGACCGCCAGACCGGCAAGACCGCCGTGGCGCTTGACACGATCCTCAACCAGAAGAACTACAACGACGCGGCCGGCGACGACGAGTACAAGAAACTGTACTGTGTCTATGTCGCGATCGGGCAGAAACGCTCGACCGTCGCGCAGCTTGTCAAGAAGCTCGAGGAAACCGGCGCGATCGAGTATTCGATCGTCGTGGCTGCCACCGCGTCGGACCCCGCGCCGATGCAGTTCCTCGCGCCCTACTCGGCCACCGCGATGGCCGAGCATTTCCGCGACAACGGCCGGCACGCGCTGATCGTTTATGACGACCTGTCCAAGCAGGCCGTCGCTTATCGCCAGATGTCGCTGCTGCTGCGCCGTCCGCCGGGCCGTGAAGCCTACCCCGGCGACGTGTTCTACCTGCACTCCCGCCTGCTGGAGCGGTCCGCAAAGCTCAACGAGGCCAATGGCTCGGGCTCTCTGACCGCGCTTCCCATCATCGAGACGCAGGCCGGCGACATCTCGGACTTCATCTCGACCAACGTGATCTCGATCACCGACGGTCAGATCTTCCTGGAAACCGATCTCTTCTACCAGGGCATCCGCCCGGCGGTGAATACCGGCCTGTCGGTCAGCCGTGTCGGCGGTTCGGCGCAGACCAACGCGATGAAATCCGTGGCCGGCCCGGTCAAGCTGGAACTGGCGCAATACCGCGAAATGGCGGCCTTCGCGCAGTTTGGCTCGGATCTGGACGCGGCGACGCAGCAGCTTCTGAACCGCGGCGCACGCCTGACCGAGCTGATGAAGCAGCCGCAATATTCGCCACTGACCAACGCGGAAATCGTCTGCGTCATCTATGCGGGTACGAAAGGCTATCTCGACAAGGTCAGCGTCGACGATGTCGGCCGCTTCGAGGAAGGTCTGCTCAAGCATCTGCGCGGAAAGCATCAGGATCTGCTCGATCACATCACCAAGGAAGACCCCAAGATCAAGGGCGAACCCGAGGAAAAGATCAAGGCTGCGCTGGACGAATTCGCCGCTGATTTCGCGTAAGGGGCAAATAGCGTCATGGCTAATCTCAAGGACCTGAAAACCCGGATCTCGTCGGTCAAGTCGACCCGCAAGATCACCAAGGCCATGCAGATGGTCGCCGCGGCGAAACTGCGCCGCGCTCAGGAGGCCGCGGAAATGTCGCGGCCCTACACGGAACGCTTCAACGCGGTCATCGCGAAACTGGCGGCCTCTGTCGGCGATGCGGACAACGCACCGGCGCTTCTGGCCGGCACGGGCGAGGACAAGGTGCACCTGCTGGTGGTGATGACCGCGGAACGCGGCCTGTGCGGCGGTTTCAACGGCAATATTGCCAAGCTGGCGCGGGCCGAGGCGGACTCGCTCATGGCCGAGGGCAAGACGGTCAAGATAATCACCGTCGGCAAGAAGGGCCGCGAGGCGATGAAACGTGACTATGGTCAGTATTTCGTCGATCACGTGGACCTGTCAGAGGTCAAGCGCATCAGCTATGCCGAAGCACAGATGATTGCCGGCAATGTGCTGAAGCGGTTTGATGCGGGCGAGTTCGACGTTGCCAAGATCTTCTATTCGGCGTTCCAGAACGTCGCGACGCAGATCCCGACAAAGCAGCAGATCATTCCCGCCGACGTGGGCGAGGTCGAGGAATCGGATGCCGACACGGTCTACGATTACGAGCCCGACGAACAGGCGATCCTGGCTGATCTGTTGCCGCGCGGTGTCGCCACGCAGATCTTCAGCGCGCTTCTGGAAAACGCGGCGTCGGAACAGGGCGCGCGGATGTCCGCGATGGATAACGCGACCCGAAACGCGGGCGAGATGATCGACGACCTGACGATCCAGTATAACCGCACCCGTCAGTCCGTGATCACAAACGAGCTGATTGAAATCATTTCCGGCGCGGAAGCGCTGTAAGACAAACCGGAGACCAAAAATGGCAAACGCAAAAGGCAAAGTGACCCAGGTCATCGGGGCCGTGGTGGACATCCAGTTCGGCGATCACCTGCCGGCGATCCTGAACGCGCTGGAAACCGACAATAACGGCAAACGCCTGGTGCTCGAGGTGGCGCAACATCTTGGCGAGAATACCGTGCGCTGCATCGCGATGGACGCGACCGAGGGACTCGTGCGCGGGCAAGAGGTCACCGACCTCGACGGACCGATCAGCGTGCCTGTTGGGGACGCGACGCTTGGCCGCATCATGAACGTGATCGGCGAGGCGATCGACGAGGGTGAACCGATCAAATCCTCCGAGACGCGCGCGATCCACCAGCCCGCCCCCGCCTTCGACGAGCAGTCGACCGAGAGCGAAATCCTCGTGACCGGGATCAAGGTTGTCGACCTGCTGGCGCCGTATTCCAAGGGCGGCAAGATCGGCCTCTTCGGCGGCGCCGGTGTCGGCAAGACGGTTCTCATCATGGAACTGATCAACAACATCGCCAAGGTGCACTCGGGCTACTCGGTGTTTGCCGGTGTCGGCGAGCGTACCCGCGAGGGCAACGATCTCTACCACGAGATGCTGGAATCGAACGTCATCAAGCCCGACAACCTGACGGAGTCGCAGGTGGCGCTGGTCTACGGCCAGATGAACGAGCCGCCGGGCGCGCGTGCGCGTGTCGCTCTGACCGGCCTGACGCTGGCCGAGAACTTCCGCGACTCGTCGGGGTCCGACGTGCTGTTCTTCGTGGACAACATCTTCCGCTTCACGCAGGCCGGGTCCGAGGTGTCGGCGCTTCTGGGCCGCATTCCGTCCGCCGTGGGCTACCAGCCGACGCTGGCGACCGACATGGGCCAGATGCAGGAGCGCATCACCTCGACCAAGGCTGGCTCGATCACATCTATCCAGGCGGTTTACGTGCCCGCGGACGACTTGACCGACCCGGCCCCCGCGACGACCTTTGCGCACCTCGACGCGACAACGGTTCTCAACCGCGCGATCTCCGAGCTGGGCATCTATCCGGCCGTTGACCCGCTCGACTCGAACTCGCGCCTGATGGACCCGCAGATCGTCGGCGAAGAGCATTACCAGGTGGCGCGCGACGTGCAGGGCATCCTGCAACGCTACAAGGCCCTGCAGGACATCATCGCCATTCTCGGCATGGACGAACTCTCCGAGGAGGACAAGCTGACCGTGGCGCGTGCCCGCAAGATCCAGCGTTTCCTGTCGCAGCCGTTCGACGTGGCCAAGGTGTTCACCGGCTCCGATGGCATCCAGGTGCCGCTGGAGGATACGATCGCCTCGTTCAAGGCGGTGGTCGCCGGGGAATACGATCACCTTCCCGAAGGTGCCTTCTACATGGTCGGCGGCATCGAGGATGTGAAAGCCAAGGCCGAGAAGATGGCCGCAGACGCCGCATAATTGTCAGGTGGGGCATGCCCCACCACAGCAGGAGGCCGATATGGCTGAGACAGTGCAATTCGATCTGGTAAGCCCCGAGCGGCTTCTGGCATCCATGGCCGTCGACGAGGTGCAACTCCCTGGAGCCGATGGCGACTTGACGGCAATGGCGCATCACGCACCGCTCATCACGACGCTGCGTCCCGGTCTTGTCCGGGTCGCAGGCCGCGAGGGTGAAAAGGAATATGTTGTCACCGGCGGGTTCGCAGAGATCGACGGAGAGAGCATTTCGGTGCTGGCCGAACAGGCCGTGGCGCGCGAAGACATGACGCAGGAACAGATGACGGCAATGGTGGATTCGGCGACCGAAAAGCTGAATACCGCCAAGGAAACCTACGTCAACGAGCCTGGCCCCGTTGACGAGGCCACAAAGCTGTTGTCGGACATGATGGCGGTTGGAGAGCGGATCGGCCTCTCGACCCACTGAAATCTCCGACCGGGTGTGTGACCATCACACCTTTCGCGTCACGAATTGATAGTTGCAGCGGCCTCTTCGGAGGCCGCTTGCCTTAGGGCATCCGGCAGCGCCCGCGCCAGCACCTCCAGATCCTCCGGACGTCCGCAACTGATGCGGATACAGCGATCTAGCGGGGCGACCCCCGGCATCCGCACGAACACGCCGCGCGCCTGCAATGCCGTCAGCACGTCGCGGGCAAACACGCCGTCACGCCCGCAATCGACAGCCACGAAATTCGTGGCCGATGGCGCAGCGTCGAGGCCGTTATCCCGTGCAATCCGGCTGATCCTGTCTCGCGCCTCGCCGACCTCGGTCTGCACATGGGCCAGCCAGTCTGCGTCCTGCAGCGCGGCATGCGCGCCGGCCTGTGCCATCCGTGTCATGCCGAAATGGTTGCGGATCTTGTCAAAGCTCTTGATCAGCGGCGCGGCCCCGATGGCATATCCGACGCGCGCGCCGGCCATGCCATACGCCTTGGAAAAGGTGCGCATACGGATCACGCGGGGGTCCTCAGCACCGATCTCGGCCGCCGTGCCGTCGGGCGCAAACTCCGCATAGGCTTCGTCGAGGCATAGCAGGCAGCCCTCGGGCAGCGTCTCCAACGCCGCCACGATGTCGGCGCCGCGCCGCCACGTGCCCATCGGGTTGTCGGGATTTGCAAGGTAAAGCAGTTTCGCATCCACAGCCCGCGCCGTCTCGATCAGCGCCGGCAAATCCTCGTGATCGTCCCGGTACGGCACCTTGTGCAGCGCGCCGCCATAGCCGTTCACATGGTAGTTGAACGTCGGATAGGCGCCGTCCGAAGTGACCACCGCATCACCGGGCGCTATCAGCAACCGAACGAGATTGCCCAGAAGCCCGTCGATCCCCTCGCCGACCAGCACGTTCTCGGGGGCCACGCCCATGTGATCGGCCAGCGCCGCGCGGAGGTCGTGGCAATCAGGATCGCCGTATTTCCAGACCTCCGTTGCCTCGGCGCGCATCGCCTCGATCACCGCGGGCGACGGGCCGAACAGGCTTTCATTGGCGCCAAGACGGGCCGCGAAGGGGGCGCCGCGCTGGCGCTCAAGCTCTTCGGGGCCGACAAACGGCACGTTGGCAGGCAGGCTGTCGATCAGCGGGGTGTAGCGTGGTGTATCCATGCGGGTAATTAACGGGATGCGCCGCGATCTTGCAAGCCTGCCCTGCGCAAACGGCCGGGCCGCGCCGGCTCAGCCGCCATGCACCACGCTCCAGCGTTCGATGAGGGCTTGTTGCAGGTCCTTGGCGCGCCGGTTCCAGCCGCGCGCACCGGGCGGGCGTTCATCGCGCGAGGGGTCGATGCCGTCACGCAGGCTGTCGCTTGACGCAAAGATGGCAAAGGTCAGATCTGCGCCCTGCGGCGTTGTGACATAGCCCGCGAGGCCGCTGACGAAATAAAGCGTGCCGGTCTTCGCCAGCACCTCAAGCGGATGATTGCGATCCACCCGACCATTTGCGTCGCGCATCCTGTGTTCGCGCAACAGGGGTCTGAGCAGGCCCGCATCCCGCGCCCGAGCCAACCCCTGCGCCGTTGATGCGGCCGTCAGGCGCGACCGGTCGCTAAGGCCGGAATGATCCCGCAGGTCTGTCCCGCTCATCCCGAGATCGTCGGCCGCCCACGCGCTCATCGCCTGCGCCGAGCGCTCCAGTGGCAGCGCGCGCCCCTGCCGCTGCGCCGTTGCCGTCATGCCAACAAGCTCGGCGGTGATGTTGGTGGAATACTCCAGCATGTCGCGCAGGATGCTGTCCAGCGGCGCGCTGTGATGGGTCACGAACACGCTGCCTTTGGGCAGATCGTCAACCACCTCGGCCGTGCCGAGGGCGATGCCGTGCGACCGGGCCAGCGTCGCGAAGACCTCTGCAGTGTAAAGCTCGGGCTTGCGCACCGGCAGCCAGCGCGCCCCGCCAGAGCCCAAGGCGCCGCGTGCCACGCTCCAATCGTCGCGCTCTCCTGCGTCTTCGTAGGTATAGACCGGGCCGCGACGGTCGGCGACCTGCATCTGCGCGACGGTCACATCCGGACGGTAGCGGCCCGCGCGGGCATCCATCGAGACCTCGTATGTGCCGCCCGCGCGTTTCCATTCGAAATGCACGCGGTTGAAGTTGAGGTTCAGCCCCGACAGCGCGGGATTGTAGCCCACATGCTCTGGCTGGCGCTCGTCGATCGCGCGCTTGAAGGGCACGGCCCCGCCCCAGACCAGGAACCGTCCATCCAGCGCATGCATGCCGGCGGCCTTCATCCCTTCGGCAAGGCTTGCGAGTGCGCGTGTGTCCAGCGTCGGATCACCGCCACCGGCAAGCACAAGATCGCCTTTCAGCACGCCTTTGTCCAATACGCCGGTCGCGATCAGGCGGGTGGCGAAGCGGTAGTCGGACCCAAGGGTGTCGAGTGCATATAGCGCCGTGATCGCCTTGGTCACACTCGCCGGTGGCAGACCCGTCGCACCATCGTGTTGTTCCAGCACGCGGCCGGTCTCGGCCTCCGCCACGGCGAAACCGACCCGTCCCGAAAGCCGCGCCCGGTCGATAAGTGACTCAGCCCCCGGCGCGCGCCGCGCCGCGCCGCCAGCGGGACGCGCGACCGGGCGCAGCGACACCGCCGGAGCATCGGCCATCGCCGCCCCGCCGGCAATCGCCGACAGCGCGGTGCCAAGGAATAGTCGTCTTGAAACATACCGTGTCATGGGGACGACCTAACCGCAGGATTGCGACCGGCGCAATCGGCTTTCGCGTAGGTGGGGATCATCTGCGATCGTCGGGGTCAGGCGGGGTTGCGACGGATCGACCTTGGGCGCGCAGGGCGCTTGACGAGATATCCACCATCGGCACGTTGACAAAACACCATTTCGGGGCCGGGACATGCCCGAGAATCCGGCTGGCGCGGGCGGGCAATTGTACATGACGGTATATCCGCGCCGCGGGCGACATTCGCGCCGAGATCCGCTGACCGGGTCGGGCAAGCACCCCGACCGGCACGCTCTCGATGATGCGCCGCCAGTCCTGCCAACGATGGAACTGTGCGAGGTTGTCGGCCCCCATCAGCCAGACGAAGCGTACGCCGGGTGCGGCCTGCCGCAATGCGTCAAGTGTCTGCGCGGTATGACGGGTGCCCGCGCGGGCCTCGAAATCCGTGACCTCGATGCGCGGGTGATCGACCAGCGCGCGTGCCGCGTGCAGGCGCGCGGTCAGCGGCGCCGGGCCATGGGGCTTGAGCGGGTTGCCCGGACTGACCAGCCACCACAGCCGATCCAGCCCGAACCGCTTGAGCGCCTCGCGGCTGATATGCAGATGACCGGCATGCGGCGGATCGAAGGACCCGCCCAGAAGGCCGATCACCTGACCGGAACGGGCATGTGGCAAGGCGTGTCTCATGCCCCCGTCATCGTCAGACAGGGGCGCGGTGTAAAGCGGAAAGACCCCCAAACGGCCCCGATGCGCCGGTCACGCCACCCGTTCGATGGCGATTGCCGTACCCTCGCCGCCCCCGATGCAGATCGCCGCCACGCCGCGCTGCAGGTCGCGGGTTTCCAGCGCGTTGAGCAGCGTCACAATGATCCGCGCCCCCGAGGCGCCGATGGGATGGCCAAGCGCGCAGGCCCCGCCATGCACGTTCACCTTCTCGCGCGGCACGCCCATCTCGTGCATGAAGGCCATGGGCACCACCGCGAAGGCCTCATTGACCTCCCACAGATCGACGTCATCGGTTGACCATCCGATCCGCTGCAACAGCTTCTGCGCCGCCGGCACCGGCGCCGTCGTGAACCAGCCCGGCGCCTGCGCGTGGCTGGCATGCCCAAGGATACGTGCGCGTATGGTCAGGCCCTGCGCCCGCGCCGCGTCGTGCGAGGCCAGGACCAGTGCCGCCGCCCCGTCGCTGATCGAGCTTGCATTCGCGGGCGTCACAGTGCCGCCCTCGCGGAAGGCGGGCTTGAGATGCGGGATCTTGTCGGGGCGGGCTGTGCCGGGTTGCTCGTCGGTGCTGACCGTGACCTCGCCCTTGCGGGTCTTCAGCGTCACGGGCACGATCTCTGACGCGAACACCCCCGATTTCTGCGCGTCGAGCGCGCCTTGCAGCGAGCCGAGCGCGTAGTCGTCCTGCGCCTCGCGCGTGAACTGGAACTTTTCCGCGCAGTCCTCGGCGAAGGTGCCCATCAGGCGACCCTTGTCATACGCATCCTCGAGCCCGTCGAGAAACATGTGATCGATCGCGGCGGCGTGTCCCAGACGCGCGCCACCGCGCATCTTGGGCAAGAGATAGGGGGCGCAGGACATCGACTCCATCCCCCCCGCGATCATCGTGGCGGTATGACCGAGCGCGATCTGGTCAAAGCCCATCATCGCTGCCTTCATGCCAGAGCCGCACATCTTGTTGAGCGTGGTGGCAGGCACATCCGCGTCAAGACCGGCGGCAAATCCCGCCTGCCGCGCCGGGGCCTGCCCCTGCCCCGCCGGCAGCACGCAACCCATCAGAACCTCGTCCACCGTGTTACATCCGGCGGCCGTCAAGGCCGCCTTGATGGCCTCCCCGCCAAGGACCGATGCCGGCACACCGTCGAAATCGCCCTGAAAACCACCGAGTGGCGTACGCACCGCCCCCGCGATCACAACCTCGTTCATCCTGTGCCCTCCTTGATGGATGCCCGATCCGCGCATACCGGATGGTAAGGAATCGGGTCTAGTGTCAGTCGCGGAAAGCATATCACGCCGGAGGCAGCATGGAACTCTCAACGACCCTTGACGGGACCACCACCGTCGTACACGTCAACGCCGCCCGTATCGACGCGGCAGCGGCCATCGCGTTCAAGGATGCCCTGCGCGAGGCGGTCGCGCAGGGATCGGATGACGTGGTGCTGGACCTCGGCGAGGTCACATTCGTCGATTCAAGCGGTCTTGGCGCGATTGTCGCGGCGATGAAGAACCTGGGGCATGGGCGCCGGCTGGATCTGGCCGGGCTGACACCCGACGTGGCCAAGGTCTTTCGCCTGACGCGCATGGATACGGTGTTCGTGATCCATGACAGGATCGATCACCTGAGTGCGCGCGCGCCGGGATGATCGCCGCGCGACGTCGCGACCAACGAACCATGTCAGACTGACGGGAATACAAGCGCGCAGATCATGACAGGCGAGATTACCTTACGCTGCAACGCCACCGCTCTGGACGTGCGCCACATGCTCGACACCTTGCGTGCGCACCTTTTGAACGAACCTCTTCCCGACGATGTCTGCGGCAATATCGAGATCGCGATGGCCGAGGCGCTCAACAATATTGTTGAACACGCGTACTATCCGGGCTCTGCGGGGACAATCATGCTGACAGTGCGGATCGGCCCGAGCCGCGTGTCCTGCGAGGTGCGCGATCACGGCGTCGCGTTACCGGGCCTTGGACCGCTTTCGGGGTTGCCGCCGGACGTCTCTGGTCTGCGCGCATCCCTTCCGGAAGGGGGTTTTGGTTGGTCCCTCATCCATGCCTTGACCGCCAGGCTGTGCTATTTGCGCGATGGGGCCGAGAACCGGCTGGTTCTCGATTTCGACCGCGGGACGCCATGAGGGTCGCGGCGCACCGGCTGCGACCGCCATATGGTCACAATACGGGCAAATCGCTGACACGAACCCGGCGTAGCGTATTCATGTAGCCGAAAGGCTGCCCTCGACGCCGCGTATCATTGCCCCCGCCACTGCGCGGCGTCGAGGTCACGAGGCCCTGAAAACGCTGTTTCACATACCGAATTCGGGCAGCACAGCGTGCTACCCCGCGCGTCACACGTTTAATTCAACTGGAATTGCAGGGGATACTGGCCGTCCTCGAACGGGCCGAACAGATCGGGGATGTCCGGATGGTCCACGGGTTCGCCCGAATAATCGGCCACGAGGTTCTGCTCGCTGACATAGGCGATGTAGAAACTTTGATCGTTTTCGGCCAGAAGATGGTAGAATGGCTGTTCCTTCGAGGGGCGGCTATCCTCGGGGATCGACGCATACCATTCGTCGGTATTGGCGAATTGCGGATCGACGTCGAAAACAACCCCGCGGAACGGGTGTTTCTTGTGACGGACCACTTGGCCCAGGTGATATTTGGCGCGTTGTTTCATCATGCTTCTTTCGAGTTTAACAGACGAGCGTACGGGTACAAGGTCGGGTGCACGTATTCTTGGCTGAAATCCGCGACACACGGTTGGCAACAGAATGCCTGACGCAGATGTGGTGTCAATGCGGGCAAATTCGTGTTTCCCACCGCTTGCCGTTTCGGCTATGTTCGGCCAAAACGAAAGCGAGAGGCAGATGAGCAGAACTCTTCGCGCACTGGCCGTCCTTTTCCTGCTGTCGTCCTGCGGTGGTGGAACCGGGTATGGTACGGCCCCGCGCAATCTAGACAACGCTTGTGCGATCATTTCGGAACGCCCCGAATATGCGCGCGCGTTTCGCGCCAGCGAACGCAGGTGGGGCATCCCGGCGCATGTGCAGATGGCAACCATCCACCAGGAAAGCAAATTCATCAGTGATGCGCGCACTCCGTTTCGCTACAGTCTGGGGGTGATCCCGCGGGGTCGGATCAGTTCGGCCTACGGGTATTCACAGGCCCTGGACGGGACCTGGGACGAATACCGCGCGGAAACCAACCGGCGCGCGGCGCGGCGCACCAACATCCACGATGCGGCGGATTTCATCGGCTGGTACATGTCGAAATCAAGCGACCGCCTGGGGCTGTCGCCGTTCGACGCGCGCAACCAGTATCTTGCCTATCACGAGGGACGCACCGGGTTCTCTCGCGGGAACCACAACAGCAAACCATGGCTGTTGCGTGTGTCGGACAACGTGGCGGGGCGCGCCGCCCGGTATCGCGCCCAGCTTGGCAGTTGTCGTGCGGGGCGCGGTCTCGTGTAAACGGGTGCGCGCCGACCGGGCCGGCATCGCATCCCGGATTAATGTCTGGTGCGGGCGGCCGGACTTGAACCGGCACGGCCTTTCGGCCCAGGCATTTTAAGTGCCATGTGTCTACCATTCCACCACGCCCGCACGGCGCATCCGGCACTGCCAGACCGGGGGTGGACCTAATACCGTCACGCGCCGAAAACAACGCCTCTCGCGCGCGTCGCGCAGTGATCACCCCTTTCCATAGCCACCAGCCGTCGGCGTGGTGACCGTGATCGTCTCGCCCGCCGCAAGCTGGGTCTGCGCGCAGGCATCCAGAACCTCATCGCGCCCGTCAAGGTGATGCACGACAGTGCGCCCCGCGCGCCCCGCGCCGCCGCCCGCGATACCCTGCGGCGGCCGTGTCCGGTGCGACGACAGGATCGCGCAATCCATGTCTTGAAGGAAACGCAGCCGCCGATGCGTGCCATCGCCGGCGTGAAACGCGCCCGTCCCGCCCGAGCCTTGGACCAGCGAGAAATCTTCCAGCAGCACGGGAAAGCGCAGCTCCAGCACCTCGGGGTCGGTCAGGCGCGAATTGGTCATGTGGACATGCACCCCGTCGGTGCCGTGAAAGCCAACGCCTGAATTCATCCGCCCCGCGGGCGAGCCCGAGCATATCGTCTCGTAATACTGGTACTGGGCATTGCCGAAGGTCAGGTTGTTCATGGTGCCTTGCGAATTGGCGATTGCGCCGAGGGCCGCGAACAGCGCGTTGGTGACATGCTGCGAGGTCTCGACATTGCCGGCCACCACCGCGCGCGGATAGGCGGGTTTCAGCATCGAGCCGTCAGGAATGCGGATTCGCAGCGGCCGCAGGCACCCGGCATTCATCGGGATCGGCGCCTCGACCATCACCCGAAAGACGTAAAGCACCGCGGCGCGCGTCACCGGTTCGGGCGCGTTGAAATTGTTGCCCTGCGCGTCACTGGTCCCGGTGAAGTCGATCAGCGCCTCGCGGGCGTCGTGATCGACGGTGATCTTGACGCGGATCGTCTGGCCGGTATCGGTGGGGTAGTCGTACTCGCAATCCTCAAGCTTGCCGATCAGGCGGCGCACCTCCTCGGCGGCGTTGTCCTGCACATGGCCCATATAGGCGTGCACCACGTCGAGGCCGAATTCACCCACCATGCGCCGCAACTCGGCGATGCCGCGCGCATTCGCGGCGATCTGCGCCTTGAGGTCCGCGACGTTCTGATCGGGATTGCGGCAGGGCCAGGGGTGATCGGTCAGCAATTCGCGCAGCGCGTCCTCGCGGAAGGTGCCGCGATGGACGACTCGGAAGTTGTCGATCAGCACGCCCTCTTCGTCCACGGTCGTGGCCAACGGCGTCATCGACCCCGGCGCGGTGCCGCCGACATCGGCGTGATGCCCGCGCGAGGCGACCCAGAACAGGATCGCCTCGCCTGCATCGTCGAAGACCGGCGTGACCACTGTGATATCGGGCAGATGCGTGCCGCCATTATAAGGCGCGTTCAGCGCGAAGACATCGCCGGGATTCACGTCCCCCTCGTTGAGACGAATCACGGTTTCCACGGATCGGTCCATCGATCCCAGATGCACCGGCATGTGCGGCGCATTGGCCACCAGCGCGCCCGAGGCGTCGAAGACCGCGCAGGAAAAATCCAGCCGTTCCTTGATGTTGACCGATTGCGCGGTGTTCTGCAGAGCCACGCCCATCTGTTCGGCAATGTTCATGTAGAGATTATTGAACACTTCCAGCAGCACCGGATCGGCCTTTTCGGTGCCGATCGCCTGATCGCGCCGCAACTCCATGTGCCGGCTGAGCAGCACATGATCGCGGGCGGTGATCGTGGCTTGCCAGCCCGGCTCGACCACGATGGTCTGGTTGGGCTCGATGATCAGGGCGGGACCGCGCAGTTGGTCGCCGGGGTCGAGCCCCTCGCGGTGAAACACCGCAGCCTCGTGCCATGTTCCGCCCGAAAACATCGGCGCGCGACGGTCGCTGGTCGCTTCGCCGCCTGTCTCGGACTTCAGATCTTCCGGCGCGGCGGCGGGATCCGCCTCGAATCCCTCCATCTCGACCGCCTCGATCATCAGGCGTTTTTCGGGGCTGACAAAGCTGAACTGCGCCTGGTGCGCGGCCTCGAACTCGGCCTGTGCGGCGGCCAGATCGCTGCCGTCGAACAGCACGGGCAACGGCGTATCGGTGCCCTCGTATTTGAGGTGCAGCTTGGCGCGCGTCGCGACGGCGTCCCGGTCAAGGCCCTGATTGTGCAACTCGTCGAGAACCTCGCTGCGCAGGGCCTCCAACGCGGCGTCGATCTCTGCGCGGCTGGCCTCTTCGAACGGGGCCTCCAGCGCCTTTTGCCGTGTGGTGAAGACGCGGGCGAGCCCGATCCCGTAGGCCGACAGCAACCCCGACAGCGGGTGGATCAGGATCGATTCCATGCCAAGCGCATCCGCCACGAGGCAGGCGTGCTGCCCGCCGGCCCCGCCAAAGGAATTCAGCAGGTAGCGCGTCACGTCGTAGCCGCGCTGCACGCTGATCTTCTTGATCGCGCCGGCCATGTTCTCGATCGCGATATGGATGAACCCCTCGGCGACCTCTTCGGGGCTGCGGCCCTCGCCGGTCTCGGCGGCGATCGCCTTGAACTGCTCGGCCACCGTCTTGCGGTCGAGCGTCTGGTCCTGCCCTGGCCCGAAGATCGCCGGGAACAGTTCGGGATTGAGCTTGCCCAGCATGACATTGGCGTCGGTCACGGTCAGCGGGCCACCGCGCCGGTAGCACGCCGGGCCGGGATCGGCACCCGCCGAGTCCGGGCCGACGCGAAAGCGCCCCGGTTCGGCATGCAGGATCGACCCGCCCCCCGCCGCGACGGTGTGAACCCGCATCATCGGCGCACGCATCCGCACGCCTGCAACCTCGGTATCCAGCGCGCGTTCATAGTCGCCGGCAAAATGCGCGACATCCGTGGAGGTGCCGCCCATGTCAAAGCCGATGACCTTGTCGAAACCGGCAATCTCGGCGGTGCGCGCCATGCCCACGACGCCGCCCGCCGGACCCGACAGGATCGCGTCCTTGCCCTGAAACCGCTCGGCCGCCGTCAGCCCGCCCGAGGACATCATGAATTGCAGCGTCGGGCCGGTCTCGCCCGCCCGCGTTGCACCAAGCGCGTCCTTCACCCGTGCCACGTATCTGCGCAGGATGGGCGAAAGATAGGCATCGACCACGGTCGTGTCGCCACGCCCCACCAGCTTGATCAACGGCGAGATCTCGTGGCTGACCGACACCTGGTCAAAGCCTTTGGCGCGCACATGCGCGGCCAGCGCAATCTCGTGTTCCGGGTTGCGCCAGGCATGCATCAGGACGATCGCCACCGCGTCGATGCCGTCCGCGCGCAGCGCGTCCAGATCCTTGTCCAGCATCGCGGGGTCGAGCGGTGTTTCCACCGTGCCGTCGGCATGCAGGCGTTCCTCGACCTCCACAACACGCTCGTACAGCATTTCGGGCAGGATGATCTGCTTGGCGAAGATATCGGGCCGGGCCTGGTAGCCAAGGCGCAACGCATCGCGAAAGCCGCGCGTGATCAGCAGCGCGGTGCGGTCGCCCTTGCGCTCCAGCAGGCCGTTGGTGGCCACGGTCGTGCCCATCCGCACGGTGCCGATCCGGACGGGGTCGATGCCGGCCGCATCCGGGGCCCCGAGCACTTGCCGGATGCCCTCGATCGCAGCGTCCTCGTAGGCCTCGTCATTGTCCGACAGCAACTTGAGCGGATGCAGGGCACCGTCGGGCGCGCGTCCGATCACATCGGTGAACGTGCCGCCACGATCGATCCAGAAATCCCAACGCATGCCTGTTTCCGCCATGATCCGCCCTTCTGCTTTCGGTACATGGCCGCCAGTTTCAGACGGATACGCTTCGTTGACAAGCCGAGAGTTTGCGCCCAGCATCGACGCCACACCAACCAGAAAAAACGAGGGGAGATATCGATGAGCATCATCAGCCGACAGATCGTCGCGGGCGCCGTACTGACAGCCACGCTTGGCGCAGCACCGGCGCTGGCGCAAAACTGGGACATGCCCACGCCCTATGGCGATGGCATCTTCCACACCCAGAACATCATGCAATTCGCCGATGACGTACGAGAGGCGACCGACGGGGAACTGGACATCACCGTGCATTCCGCGAACTCGCTGTTCGGGCACGCCGAGATCAAGGATGCGGTCCGTCAGGGACTGGTCCCGATCGGAGAGATCCTTCTGTCACGGCTGTCCAACGAAGATCCCATCTTCGGCGTCGATTCCATTCCGTTCCTGGCCTCCAACTATGAAGAAGCCGAAGCCCTCTGGGATGCCTCGCGCCCGGCGGTCGAGGAAAAGCTGGCAGCCCAGGGGCTGACCGTGCTGTATGCCGTGCCATGGCCGGGCCAGAGCCTTTACCTGCGTGAGGAGGTCACCGACCCCGCCCAGCTGGAGGGGCTGAGCTTCCGCGCCTATAATGTCGCCACCGAACGGCTTGCCGAATTGCTGGGGGCCACACCGACACAGGTCGAGGAAGGCGACATACCGACGGCGTTTTCCACAGGTCGCGTCGAGGCCATGATCACCTCGCCGTCGACCGGGGCCAACGCGAAGGCCTGGGACTTTGTCTCGCATTACATCGACACACAGGCGTGGCTGCCCAAGAACATCGTGCTGGTGAACTCTGCCGCGTTCGACCGGCTGTCCGAGGAACGGCAGGCCACGGTGATGGAGCTTGCCGCACAGGCCGAGGATCGCGGCTGGGACATGTCCAAGGCCGAGACCGAGGAAAAGATCGCCGAGCTGGTCGAGGGTGGCATGCAGGTGTCGCAGCCCTCGGACGCGCTGAGCGCACGGCTGGCCGAGGTCGGCGAGACGATGACCGCCGAATGGCTCGAAGCGGCGGGTGACGAGGGTCAGGCCGTCATCGACGCGTACCGCGAGAACTGATGGACTGATGCGGGCGGCATCGCGGATGGCGCCCGCACCCGGATCATTCCAAGACAACCGGCAGGAGAGTGTAATGCGCAAGGCGCTGGACACGGTCTACGGGACCGCCCTTGCAGGGTCGTGCCTTGCCATGGTGACGATCGCGACCCTCGTACTGATCCAGGTTGGGGGTCGCATCATCGACCACGGGCTTACCTTTCTCGGGGTCGCGCCGCTCGGCGTTTCGGTGCCGTCGCTTGCGGAATTCGGCGGCTTTCTTTTCGTTGCCGCCGCGTTTCTCGCGCTGCCCTCCACGCTGCGCGCCGCCGGACATGTTCGGGTCACGTTGATCCTGCGGGCGTTCGGTCCGGCAGGCAACCGGGTGCTGGCCGCGGTCGTGCTGGCCATCGCCGCCGGGCTGGCCGGGTTCGCGACATGGCACGTGATCCTGAGCGTGCTGGACGCGCATGCCGCGGGAATGGTCTCATACGGGCGGATCGTCGTGCCGCTTTGGATTCCGAAAACCCTGATGGCGACAGGTCTGGTGATTTTTACCGTCGCGCTGATCGACGAGCTTGTGACGACGCTGCGCGGCGACGACCCCGCCTTTCGCACGGCCGAGCGGGCCCGCGACACGCGTGAAGGACCACGCTGATGGATATCGGCACGCTTTCGATCATCCTGCTGGTCGTGCTGTTCGGCTTCCTGCTGCTTGGCCTCTGGGTCGGGTTCGCACTTCTGGCCGTGGGTCTGGTGGCGATGGAGCTTGCGACATCCGCGCCGACCGGGTCGGTGCTGGCAACCCGGATGTGGGGCGCGCTGAATGTCTGGAACCTGACGGCGCTGCCGATGTTCATCTGGATGGGCGAGATCCTGTTCCGATCGCGGCTGTCGTCGGACCTGTTCACCGGCCTGTCGCCCTTCACGCGGCGGCTGCCCGGCGGCCTGTTGCATGTCAATATCCTGGGATGCGCGCTGTTCGCGGCCGTTTCCGGCTCGTCGGCGGCGACGACGGCCACCGTCGGGCGGATGTCCCTGCCCGAGTTGAAATCGCGCGGCTACGATATGCGCATGGCGATCGGCACGCTGGCCGGGTCGGGCACCTTCGGCTTTCTGATCCCGCCCTCGATCATCCTGATCGTCTATGGTGCTGCGACCGAGCAGTCCATCGCGCGGCTGTTCCTGGCCGGGCTGCTGCCGGGGCTGATGCTGGCGGTGATGTTCGCGGGCTACGTGATGCTGTGGTCGCTGCTGCATCGTGACCGCGTGCCGGCCCCCGATCCGCGCCCGACGATGCGCCAGAGGCTGCGCGCGCTGAAGCTTCTGCTGCCCACGGTGCTGCTGATCGTGGCGGTGATCGGGTCGATCTATGCCGGCCTCGCATCGCCGACCGAGGCGGCGGTGGTCGGTGTGGCCGGCGCGCTGATCATTTCCGGTCTGACCGGGGGGCTGGATCGCGACAGCCTTGTGGGTGCGTTGCGCGGGGCCGCGATGACGACCTGCATGATCGCCTTCATCCTTGGCGGCGCGGCGTTTCTCACCGTGGCGATGGGGTTTACCGGCATCCCGCGCACGTTGGCCACGTGGATCGGCGAGCAGGGCTATTCGCAATTCGCGCTTCTGTCGGCGCTGCTGGTGTTCTTCATCGTGATGGGGTTCTTCCTCGACGGCATCTCGATCGTGGTGCTCACGACCTCGGTGATCCTGCCGATGGTGACGGCAGCGGGCATCGACCCGATCTGGTTCGGGATCTTCCTTGTGCTTGTCGTCGAGATGAGCCAGATCACCCCGCCGGTGGGGTTCAACCTCTTCGTGCTGCAATCGATCACCGGGCGCGGCATATTCGAGATCGCGCTGATGGCGCTGCCGTTCTTTCTGATACTGGTCTTGGCAACCGCCATCCTGTCCCTGTTCCCGGAAATCGCGTTGTGGCTGCCGGGCACGATGATGTCGCGTTGAGCGTGGCGGGCGGCCCCCCGACACTGATCCGGGACAGCACATGATGCTTGGCTGGGTTGCGCGCAATGGGCGATCGGTGCTGATCGTCGGGCTCCTTCTGGGGATCGGATGGCCCGCGCTGGCGCGGGCCTTGGAGCCGCTGATCGTGCCGCTGATCGGGTCGATGCTGTTTCTCGCCGCCCTGCGCATCGGATCAAGTGCCGCGCGTCCACGTCCGCGTGACATCCCTCTTTATCTGGGCATGGCGCTGTTGTTTCAGATGCTGATGCCGTTGGCCGCGCTCGGGGTGCTGACGCTGTTCGGATGGCAGGGCGGTGTTATCGGTCTCGGCGTGGTGCTGGCGCTCGCCGCCAGCCCGATCACGGGCAGTCCGGGGCTTGCCATCCTGTCGGGCGCCGATCCGATGCCCGCCCTGCGCGGCCTTGTGGTTGGCACCGCGCTGTTGCCGTTGACCGTGTTGCCGGTATTCTGGTTCATGCCGATCTTTCCCGATCCCGCCGCGACACTGACCGCCGCTGGCCGGCTTCTGGGCATCATCGTGCTGGCCGGCGGCGGCGCGCTGGTGTTGCGGCGTCTAGTGCCGGGGTTGGCCAAGCCGCACGTGCAGCAAGGCCTGGACGGGCTGACCGCGCTGACGATGGGGGTTGTGGTGATCGCGCTGATGTCGGGGGTCGGCCCGGCGGTGATGGCCGGTGATCCGGCGGTTCTGGGCATCCTTCTGCTGGTCCTGGCGCTGAACTTCGCCACGCAGATTGTTGTCTGGACGGCGTTTCGCAGTGCCGGTGCCCCGCACCTGGCCCCGTCCATGGCCATCGTCGCAAGCAGTCGCAATCTGGCGCTGTTTCTGGCCGCAGTGCCGCCCGACATGGGCGACGCGTTGCTGCTGTTCGTCGGGTGCTTTCAGATCCCGATGTACCTGACGCCCCTGACCATGGGGCGGCTTTATGCCCGTTCCAACGCCTGAGACCCTGTCGGACGCGGCACAAGCAGCGCATATGGCGCAGCGCAGGACCCGCGGCGACAGACGCGCGGCAAAAAGACTTGACTCGCAGCGGGTGTTCGGGCCCCTACTCGCATCAGAGCGGTGACGCGGCCTTGAAATCCTTGGCTAAAGTGATGTCCTGCCGTTCGACAATACGGCGTTGCATGCCGCGGCGTGACCGCGAACCTGCATCAGTCGCCATGCCGCAAGAGGTGTCATTTGGACGCGTATCTCGATCCGACGTCACTGCTGATCATGACAGCGGTCGGCACGTATGTCATGGCGTTCCTGTTCCGCAATCAGATCCACATCCGCCTGCTCGTCATAATCGGCAGTCTTTGCTATTGCGCCTACTACTTCATGGCCGGTCCCGAGCCGCTCTGGGACGCCTTTATCGGCTCGACGATGATCGCGGCGGCCAGTTTTCAGGGCATGGTCAGGCTCTGGCTCAGCCGTGTGCCTGCCATCCTGCCGCGCGCGGATCGGCCGGTGTGGCGCTTGATGGGGGATATAGAACCGGGTCTGTTCCGGCAACTCCTGAAGGTCGGCGAAACACGCCGGATCGAGACGACGACGATCCTGACACAGGAAGGCCGAGCACCCGACGCCCTATGGTTTCTTGTCGAAGGCGAGCTGCGCCTCGAACGCCGGGCACAGGCACCGGCGCGTCTGAGCGGAAGCGGTTTCGTCGGCGAGATCGCGTGGCTCAACCACGGCGCAGCCTCGGCAACCGTCATCGCCGAACCGGGCGCACGGCTCATCCGGTGGCACGCCCCGACGCTGCGGCGCACGCTGCGCAAGAACCACAGGCTCGAACTGGCGCTCGAAGCATTGATCGCCCACGACATGGCGAGAAAACTTGCAAAAAGCAGCCCGATCACCAAAATTTGCGACGATGTTCCGCCCCGGTCCCGCGAGGTGTGACAGGATCGGTCGTCGGTCGTCGAGATCGGTGGACAGATTGGCATCGCACAGTCCGCGCCCGGCGCCATGATACGGCTGCACACGGGTTGAACGATCCGCGTTTCCGTTGACCGTTCACGAAAAATGTTGACGCACGGAATGCCACGCGGCACCGTGAAGACATTGTCAACAGGAGATTGATCATGCTGGACCTTATCATCGTGGGGGCCGGCTTGACCGGTCTCAAGGCTGCGCGGGACTGCACATCCCCAAGTGCCGGTCTGTCCGTAAAGGTGCTGGAAGGCCGCGACCGTGTCGGCGGGCGGGCCTGCTCGGTGGAACAGACGTGGCAGGGCAAATCCACATGGTTCGATTTCGGCGCACATTTCATCGGTGACGAACCGTTCCAGGACTCGATCTGGAAACTTGCACGCGAGCTTAACCTGAAACCCTTCAAGCAATATGCCGGCCCCGAGACACCACCGGGCCCCGGTGATCCGTTCTGGTGCGGCCAAGGCGCGAACCTGCAGGAAAACGCGAAAGGCGGGTTCGACGCCTATATCGGAACCACCGTGCCCGACGCGCCCGGCGATCAGTTCTATCTGCAGATGATGCAAAGCATGGTCGACCAGATCCCGACCGACGCGCCATGGTCGGTGCCCACTGCCGCCGCGCTGGACGCGCTGTCGGTCGAGGACTGGGTCAAGACCGTCAACATCCCAGAAGTCGGCCCGCCGTCGGATTACTTCATGGGGCTTGTGGCGATGCTCTGCCGGGTCGGATTCTCTTGCGAGCCGCGCGAAATCTCGATGCTCTGGTTGCTGTTCTACATCGGATCAAGCGGCGGTCTGGCACGGTTTCAGGCAATCCGGTGGCCCCTGCAAGGCGCGCAGGGGTTTCGTCTTCCAAAGGGCGCGCAGTCGCTGGCCGAGCGGATGGCGGCAGAATTGCCGTCCGGAACGGTGACGACCGGCGTGACCATCACCGACTGCAAGAACCCACCGGGCGGGCCGGTCACGCTATACGACGCGCAGGGCACTACCTATCAGGCACGCACGGTTCTTTTCGCCATGGCGCCGGCCCTTTACGCGGATATCGCGTTTCATCCGGCCCTGCCGCAGGCACGGCGCGATGCCGCGGGTGCGATGGCCAATTCCGACATGATCATGACCTTCGTGCGCTTCGACACGGCGTTCTGGCGCACCGACACCGGCACCTACCAGGCGGGAACGGTCAATGGCATCCCGGTCTATCCCGGCAACCCGGACCCGATGTTCGACGGCAACATCTCGGCCTGGGGGCTGTCAGGCGACGTCCTGATGCTGAACGGCCCCAGCGTTTGGATGATGGATAATGCCAGCGCCGAGCACGCGCCGGCGCTGTTCGCGTTCATCGTCGGCGATCAGGCACGCAAGCTGCGCAAGCAGACACCCGCACAGCGCGAGGCCGCGATCCTCAAACGGGTGGCGGAGGTGTTCAAGACCGACCTGACGGCATACAACCCCCGATATTTCGAAATGGACTGGAATGCCGAGCCCTTGTCCAAGGGCTGCCCGGCGGGCCATTTCGGCAAGGGCGGGTTTCTCGATGGTGGCCCCGCGATCCTTCTGGAAGGCAACGGACGGATGCCGGAAGGCGAGGTCTTCTTCGCCTCCACGGAAACCGCCTCGATCTCGAACGGCTACATGGATGGCGCGATCTGGTCGGGAACCCAGATCGCGCTGGCGATTCAGGCCCATCTGAAAAAGCAGACCCCCACGATTCACGACGATTTCCTGCGCCGCGGCGCGATGGACGGGTGTATTCGATCGGTCACAAGGGCGCTCGCGGCCGGCAATCCGTTCCTCGCACAAGCGGCGGTCGACCCCGGTTGCGTGCTGCACGGACCGGGCGGCGCCGCCTTTTCGGGCAGCTTCAAGGGGCAGATGGGCGCGGTGAACTTCTTCACCGAACTGGGCGTGCTGCTGACCCTCGACACGGTCAATCTGGAAAGCGTGGCGGTCGATGTTGCCAGCAATCGCGGCTTCGCCTGGCTCAGCCTGACGGGTGTCGCGAACCTGACAGGACAGCGCTTTCGGGATCTCAAGGCGACGCTCATGGTGCGGTTCACCGACCCCGCGCAGGCCGAGGTGCAGGTGGCCGAGCAATGGGTGATCGCCGACAGCGCCCTTATCGACGCGCTGGCCCTGCCGGGGGGCGCGCAGACCAAAGACCCCATCGCCGATATGCTGGACCGTGCCCCGGACGAGGGTCTCGATTGGCTGGTCCAGGCCAGCGATCCGGGTGGGGTGATCTTTTACGGGCCGGGCGGGACAGCCGTGCCCGAGGGGCCATGGCTCGACGGTGGCGGGCTGACGGCACTTCTGGCGGCGTTCGACGCGGTGCCGTGTTTCAAGGCCAGCCTCGAGGCGACGACGGGCGATCCTGCCGGTCTTGCGGGGCTGCTGCGGTACCGCATCACCGGGCAGTCGGTCACCGGCGGATCGGATTTCGATCAGCCGCTTCTCATGACCCTGCGCTTTGGCAACGCGCCGGGCAATCCGCTGACCGAGGTCCGGTTTCAGACCGACGGGACCGCGCTCGACTGAGGTCGGTTCACGGTTCCTGCGCCGCCCAGAGCGGCGGCTTGGCAAGATCGAGATCGCGCAGGATGGTATCGGCGCGCGCCCGCAGCGCGGCGGCGTCGTCGTGCCCGGCCCGATGCGCCAGACGTAGCGCTGCCTGCGCCTCGTCGAGATAGAGCCCGCGGGCCGCGGCATCGACGCGCGCGGCTTCCCAGAACCTCGCAGCGCGGCGGTGGCGCCCGGCCATCGCGGCGCCGTCGCCCCTCGCATAGGCCAGCTTGGCCCGCGCGCCCGGATACTGCCGCGCAAGGCGGCTGCCATAGCCCACGGTCGACCGCATCACGGCCGCCAGCCTGCCGGGATCGGCACCGCGCAGGCGCATGACCTCGATCAGGTCGCACATCATCATCACGGGCTCCATCCCGTAGATTCCGGGGCTTGCCATGCTGTCGAACAGACGCGCCACCTCGACCATCGAGACGAGGGCATCAGCGTCACGCCCCGCCCGGACCCGCGCGCTGGCATGGGCAAGATGCAGGGTCATGTAATTGTCGGTGCTGCCTTCGGTCACATTCTCGGGTGTGGCGAACAGCACGTCCAGGCGGTCAAGGCAGTCGTCCAGCGCGTCGAATTCGCCCAGATATACATGGTTTTTCGCGATCGCCGTGCGCGACCACACCTGTGCCAGCACGTTGCCGCGATCCAGCGCCACCTCCAGCAGGCGCACGTCAACGGCCTGCGACGCGGCCACCCGACCCTCGACCCGCAAGGCGTTGCCGTAATTGGCCATCGACGAAAACCAGTTCTTCCATTCGCCCACGCGCTCGCAGATCGGCGGGCAACGTCCCAGATGGGTCTGCGCCGTCGGGAAATTCCCCTGCCCCATCTCGAACACACCGGCAACGAACAGCACCCAGGACCAGGTCAGATCATCCTCCAACCGCTCGCACATCGCCAGCGCGCGGTCACGGTACGCCAGCGGGTCGATGGCCCACGGTGCGGACATGCCGACAAAGGCTATGCCCATCAGGATCTTGGCCATGATCGGGCTGTCGCCACCGGCGCGTTCGCCAAGGTTCAGCGCATAAAGCGCCCCCGCCAGCGTCTGCGGGATATCACCATGCTGATAGGTGATCTCGGACAGCGCGTGGAGCGCCTCGGCCACCATCAGCGCCGTGTCCCGCTGTTCCGGCGGGATAGAGCCCGGCCTCACACCGGTCTTGAGGCGCATGAATTCCCGCAGGCTGCACCAGATCGCCCCGGCCTTTCCGGCCGGTAGCGGCGCGTCCAGAAGGGCGATCGCCCCGCGCAGGGTATCCGCGCCACGACGGTAATATCCAAGCGACATCAACGCGTTGCCCTCAAGGTAAAGCCACCGACCTCGTCGGTCTGTCTCGAACCTGCGCGACGCGCGATTGGCATGGTCCCGCGCGCGGCTCGTGAACTCCACGACTTCGGCCGGGGCGTTGCCCGCCTGCGCACCATGCGCGGCACGTTCGTACCAGTCCACGGCGCGGTCATGCTCTTCGGCGTTGGACCAGTGAAAGGCGATCACCGGCGCGGCGTCACCGGCATCGCCCTGCCCTTCCATCCAGCGCGCCGCGGCGCTGTGCAACTCCATCCTCTGCTCTCGCAGAAGCAGACTGTGCGCGGTGTCCTGGATGATCGCGTGATGAAACCGGAACCGATCCGCGTGCCCGGCCCGCGCCTCGATCAGGCCGGTCCGCAGGATCGCCTGCAGATGTGCCGACAGTGTGGCGGCCTCCACCCCGCCGGGTCGGATGCTCGAAAGCTGCGCAAGGTCAAACCTGCGACCGCAGACGGCCGCGGCCTTCAATGTCAACTGCACCGTCGGATCGAGCGTCGAGATCCGGTCGGCCACCACGCCTTCGACACCGTCGGGAAACTCGATCGCCGCGACACCGTCCTCTCCCAGCCTGACGGAGCAGTGCTGCCCCCGCGTGCGGATGATCCCGCGGTCGCGCAGCGACAGCGTCAGTTCCTTGACGTAAAGCGGATGACCCTCGGCCCGGTCGTGAATGAGACGCGCCAGATCGCCCGGCAGATCGGTCACACCGAGCACCGCCGAGGCAAGCTCGGCCGTCTCGTCGTGCGGCAGCGCCGCCAGCGGCATCTCGACCAGGCAGGTTTCCTGAAACATGGTCGCCGTCTCCCGCGGCAGTGCCGCCCGGTCCAGCACCCGAGAGACCAGCAGCAACCCGAGGCCGGGCATCCGGCGATGGACCTCGGTCAGTACCAGCCACGAGGAACTGTCCAGCCAGTGGGCGTCTTCGATCACCAGCCAGTCTGCCGTGTCGCGCAACAGCCGCGCGGCGACCTCGGCGACCGTATCCACAAGCAACCGACCGCGCGTGGCCGTGTCGAACCCTTGTGTTTCCGGGGTGTCGGGCAAGTCCTGCGGCAACACCGGGTTGAGAAGTGGCAAGCGTCCGGCGAGCACCGGATCATCCGCGACCAGCGCGGACAGGCGCGGCTCCATAGGCGCATCGCCGAGGAGCCGGGCGAATATGGCGCGCCACATGTGCAGACCCGTGGTCCGGCGCAGAACGTCACCGGCACCGTCGACATGGCGCAGGCCCTGATCCGCCAACAGGGTGCGCGCCTGACCGGCCAGCCGTGACTTGCCCATGCCGGCCTC
This sequence comes from Roseovarius tibetensis, assembly GCF_050896375.1. Taxonomy (NCBI): domain Bacteria; kingdom Pseudomonadati; phylum Pseudomonadota; class Alphaproteobacteria; order Rhodobacterales; family Roseobacteraceae; genus Roseovarius; species Roseovarius tibetensis. Next base: position 5,647 of record NZ_JBPBBB010000005.1, on the reverse strand, counting down.
GGCCTCGATCAGAAGGATCGGCGCGGCCTCGCCAGGGCGGTCCATGACCATCTCGGAAATCGCCGCCAGTTCCCGCCGCCGACCGACGAAGGCGTGTGTTTCGACACGGGCGCTGGCTTGCTCCTGCGGGTCGGCATGGACCGCCCAAGGGGTCTGCCAGCCCTTGAGCGGCACCTCGACCGGCGGGGCAAAGGTGAACCGCGCGTCCGCCGCGTCCGCCGTCGCCGTGTCGGCGCGCAGCCTGTCACCCGACAGGCGCGACAGGGCCGAGGCCCTGTTGACCGCATCGCCAAGCACCGCGTATTGTCGGTATTGCGCATGCCCGATCAGCCCGGCGAACACCTTGCCGGTGGCGATCCCGGCGCGACATCCGAACCCCCGTTCCTGCACGGCGTCCTGCGCGTCCAGTGCCGCCAGGACACAGCGGGCCGCGTCGTCTTCATGCGTGTTGGTCGCAAGGCCCCAGACCGCCTGCACCAGCAGCCCCTTGTCATCGTTGATCGCCTGCAGCACCAGACCGTCGGTCGCCTCGATTGCCGCACCGATCGCGGAAAACAGCCGGTCGAGCCGGTCGGCGGCCCCGGTCATCGCCGCGCTGAACCCGTCGATCGCCAGAAACAGCACGGAGGCGCGGCGAAACTCCGCCAGCCATCGCCGGTCACCGGCCCGCACCAGAGATGCCGTGGACGCGGCGACATAGGCCGCGGGGGCCGGTGCCATCGTGTCGGACGCGGCATCGGGCACGGTGGGCGGTTCGGCGCGGCAGGCCCCAAGGCCATCGACGATGAATCCGGCCCCGTGCCCGTGACCCGTCACGCCGTCGCCCAACAGGTCGCGAAGTTCGATCGGCATCGCGACCTGTCCCGGTCCGGTCAGGGCGCCGAGGGTCGCCAGATCTTCGAGCACCGGACCGGCGGCGTGCAGGTGCCGCCGCCCGGCCCCAAGACCCACATCCGCAACCCAGACAGGCCCCGCCGCGACCGAGACCTGCAGGCGCACGGGCGCAAGGATGGGGTCGCGCTGGTCCGAAGAGATCCGCTGCAGCTCCTGCGCGCAGATCAGGGCCCGCGCAACGGCATCGGGCACGTCACCCGCATCCGGGGCCGGCCAGATCGAGATTGCGGCATCCCCTGCAAGCGTCACCACCGATCCGCCATGCCGCGCGATGCAGTCGGCCATCAGTTCGAGCAGACGGTTCAGAAACCCGCCGATTTCCTCGGCGCTTCGGGCGTGCGTATCGACCAGCGTGGCGCAGATGCGTGAGTACCCCACCAGGTCGGCCAGAAGGACCACCCCGCCCTGCCCCTGCCCGGCCCGCAGGACATCCCCCTCGGCGTCCAGGCGCTGGCGCAGGTAAACCGGAACCAGCGCGGCACTGTCAGAGGGATCGATCCCGGCGCGCGTCATCGCATCGGCCCGGGACCGGCCGGAACACGCCCCGGATCGTCACCCCGCAGTGTCGGTGCCGCCTCGGCGGCAAGGCCCTGTGTGGTCGCAGCGCCTCGTCGGAAGGTCTTGCGGGTGTCAGTCGGCACGATCTCGTAGTGCAAAATCCTGTCGCCCTTCATCTGGAATGACCTCACCGGTTTCAGTGTTTGATCGCTATCCTGTCGGCATCATTGCCGATCGCGCCCAAGGCGGCAAGTCTCGGCTGGTTCCGGCACCCGTGGTACGGCGTCATGTATCGGCGCGACGGGACCGTGGCGCCCTGCCCTCGTCGCAGGCAAGACGTCGTACGTCGGACAGGATGGGCATCCGCGCGCAACTTGCGCTGCGGCTCCGGCTCTTTTGCATCGGGCCGCGCGGGGCTGCTGCCGGTCGGACCGGGCGACAAGGTCCTGTCCCGGCGGGTCCAGCGGTCATCCGGTGTTCACGCTCAAAGCGTTTATACCGCAGCCATCCTATGCTACCCCGTGCCCCATCAAGCCGCGCGCGACCTTATGCTCGATCAAATCCGTCGAAAGGCGGTGTGACCTCGGGCACGGTCGCAGCCAGAACACTGACGGGGGATGATCATGGCGCATGAGGATCAACAGGCGGTCAAGGATTTTCTGGAAAATCCTGCACTCTACGGCCAGACCGGCACCGTCGAACGGATCGACACGCATATCTCGTGCCTGTTCCTGATCGGCACGCGGGTTTTCAAACTCAAGCGCGCCGTGCAACTGGCCTATCTGGACTTTTCAACGCCGGAACAACGCCTTGTAGCCTGCGAGACCGAGTTGCAGCTTAACCGCCGGACAGCGCCGGAACTCTATCTGGCGGTCCGTCGCATCACGGCAGGGGCGCAGGGGCCGGAATTTGACGGCACCGGTGATCTTCTGGATGCGGTGGTCGAAATGCGCCGCTTTGATCAGGAGGCCTTGTTCGACCGCATGGCGCGGCGCGGGGCGTTGACGCGCCGGCACCTCGATGCATTGGCGCAGCAGGTCGCGGCATTCCATGCCGAGGCCCCGGTCGACACGCATGCCGACGGGGCCGGCAACATCGCCTCGGTGCTGAAGATCAATGCGGCCGGATTCAGACAGAGCGCCCTTTTCGACGCCGCCGACATGTCCCGCCTCGACGCCGCCTTCGAGGCCGCCTTGCACACCCATGCCGACCGGCTGGACGCCCGAGCGCGCGCAGGCAATGTGCGGCGGTGTCACGGGGATCTGCATCTTCGCAATATCTGCCTTTACGAGGGGCGGGTGCGGCTGTTCGACTGCCTCGAATTCGACGAGGCGCTTGCGACGGTGGATGTGCTCTATGATCTCGCATTCCTGGCGATGGACCTGTGGCATAGGGGCCTGCAGGAGGAGGCGTCGCAGGTCGTGAACCGCTATTTCGACGGATCCTCACAGGAGGACGGCTATGTCCTGATGCCGTTCTTTACCGCCTTGCGCGCTGCGGTGCGGGCACATGTCACGGCGACGCAGGCCGCATCCGCAACAGAGGATCGCGCAACGCTCGCCAATGAGGCGCGCCGCTATTTCGATCTGGCCGAAGATCTGCTTGTGCCCAAAGCGGCGCGGCTGGTGGCCGTTGGCGGTCTGAGCGGGTCGGGCAAATCCACCCTTGCCGCAACGCTCGCCCCGCATCTGGACCGTGCGCCGGGCGCCCGCGTGATCAGCAGTGACCGCACGCGCAAGGCGATGTTCGACACGCCCCCGGATCAGCCCTTGCCGCCCGATGCCTACAGCCCCGAGGTGTCCGCGCGGGTCTATTCGGATATGGCCCGACGGGCAGAGCGGCTGCTGAAGGACGGTGTTACCGTGATTGCCGACGCTGTGCACGACCGCGCAGAGGACCGCGCCGCGATCGAGGATGCGGCGCATGCCGCCGGGGTGCCGTTCGACGGCGTGTGGCTAGAGGCCGATCCCGACAGGTTGCGCGCGCGCCTGCAAACCCGCGATCCCGGTGCATCGGATGCCGATCCAGATGTGCTGTCGGGACAACTCGCCCGCGCGCCGAAATCCACGGACTGGCACAGCATTTCCACGTCCGGGACCCTGGCAGATAGCATGAACGCGGTCCTGACACGATTGACCAAGCGCGCGGACGACCCGTCCTGACGGCACGGTATCGACAGCACCGGTGTCATCGGCGAACGCGGTCCCTGTGTCCGGGTTGAAAAACACACGGCAGGCTGTGCGACATGAAACCGCCGTGGGACCGATGATGCGGGCAAAGCTCGACTGATCGAGGGCCGCGGTAAAACGCACACCGCCCGGAGATGCGCACATGCGATATCCGGCATACTTACTACAGGGTAAGGCGCGCTGCCCTTTCTTGTTCCACCCTTTTGCCACGGTTACCGTGACGTGAAACGCGTGGGTTTTTGGGCCATCCCATGGTCGATGACACTGTTCGGCCCGGTCTTGGCACTTGACCTCTTGGTGGCGCTGGCGGGAACCGGCATGCTGATCGCACGGAACCTGTGGCCGTCGGGCGATCCTGAAACCGAACCTCGACCTGACACGAGCCGAGACCACGACACGCAAAAGGAGTCACGCCATGAAACGAACATCCCTTGTCACCGCGCTTCTACTGGGCGCAGGTGCGGCCATGGCGGCCGGCACGCATGATGGCGGGCATGGTCACGACGACGGGCACATGGCCGGTCACGGCCACGACGCGATGATGCAGGTCGGCCGGCCCGGCACGTCGGACAAGATCGATCGCACCGTCAAGATCACGATGCGGGAGACGTCGGATGGCCGGATGATCTTTGATCCCGACAATCTGAGCTTTCAACCCGGCGAAACGGTGCGGCTGCGGGTGCATAACGCCGGGGATCTCGATCATGAATTCGTTATAGATACCCATGAAAACAACGAAAAGCATCGCAAGATGATGCAGACCTCCCCGAACATGGAGCATGACGATCCCAACGCGATCCGCCTTGCTCCGGGCGCGACCGGGGACATCATCTGGACGTTTGCCAACGCGGGAAAGTTCCAGTTCGCCTGCCTGATCCCCGGCCACATGGAAGCCGGCATGCATGGGCCGATCCATGTTTCGGACACATGACATCGCCACGGTCGGGAAGATCACTGCGAGACGCGGCAGGCCCTAAGACCGCAAGGTCAGGATCATGCGCGATCATCGCTCCCCTAAGGTCCCGCGCGTCAAGACGAGCAGATCTGCCGACATCAAGGGTGCGCCCGACACGGCTCGGGGCCATCTGCCCCGAAGGGCATCACATTACGAAACCGGAAAGGAAAACAACATGATCCACAATACGCTCACGCGGCGCGCGATCCTCGGTGGCGCGACAGCGCTTTTGGCGACAGGTCCGTTGCAGACATCGGCACAAGGCACCGGACCAGCGATCCATGTGCTAAAAGACCCAAACTGTGGCTGCTGCTCGGCCTGGATCGATATCCTTGACCGGCAAGGGTTCGCCATCACGACCGAACACAGCGCCGGGGTCCTGCTCATGCGCTACAAATCCGAGAACGGGATCCCGCCGGACATGGCTTCGTGCCATACGGCCCGCGTCGAAGGCTACATGATCGAGGGTCATGTCCCGGCTGCCGACATTCGCCGGCTGCTCGACCAGCGGCCAGACGCGGTCGGCCTCGCGGTTCCGGGCATGCCCTACGGATCGCCCGGCATGGGCCCCGAGTCCGCCCGTGAGGCATACGACGTGTTCCTGATCCTTCGCGATGGCGGAACCGAGGTGTTCAGTCGGTATGAAAGCGCCTGACAACGGGCACATGTTCCTACAGGCCCAACCGGCGCGGGCAACACCCCCCAAGGGGGCTCCATCGGGGTCTAGGCGGTCCCCGACCGGACCGGGGCGATTGTCCCTTGCCATGTCGACCAATCATTGGGGGACAGAAATGCGCGGTCTACGTGATGGGTGTCACCCCGACAGCCTGCCGGCTGCAGCTCGAACGGTGCGCCGTCTCGCCGCCCCGGCCTGTCAAGCGATGCGCTTGTGCCCCGATGCCGCGTGATCAGCCGGAACGGGAGAAGAAGGTAAATAACCGTCACACGAGCGCGGTACCTCCGGCAAAGTATTTGTATTATACCTCTAACCTTCCAAAAACCGAAATTCTTGGTGGGTTATGACGCGGAAATTGTCTGACACCTGTTCGCGGAACATTTTCCATTCTCTTGGGATGGTTTCGCGGAAGAACGCCAGGATGGCGTCGGCGAA
>NZ_JBPBBB010000004.1:0-210637 GCF_050896375.1 Roseovarius tibetensis | reverse complement strand
CCGGATCGACGAACTCCTCCCTTGGAACTTCCAGACGTCAAGCTGAAAAGCCCGTGGGGCCCAGCTGGCGCTTACAATTCAAGCGCCAAGCGTCTTGGCGGCCCAGACCAGCACCAGCCCGATGACAAGCGCCAGAAGCCCCATCAGCCGCCGCGCCTCGGGCGGGATGGCGGCGAGCGCCGCAAGCATCTGGTCAATAAGCGAAGGGGCCAGTGCATAGACCAGCCCCTCGACAATCAGTACAAGCCCGAGGGCCAGAAGCGCCGTCTCGATCATTGATCGGGATTGGCCGAGCGCAGGTAGTCGAAGAATTCGCTGTCCGGCGTCATGACCATCGACGAATTGCCCCCGCGCAGGGCGCGTTGATACGCCTCCAGCGACCGGTAGAAGGCGAAGAACTCTTCATCGGCGCCATAGGCCTCCGCATAGATCCGGTTGCGTTCGGCGTCGGCCTCGCCTCGGACGACCTGCGCCTCGCGTTCGGCATCCGAAATCGTTTCGGTCACCGTCCGGTCGGCCAGTGCGCGCACGCGCTGCGCGGCCTCGTTACCGCGGGCGATCTCGTCTGCGGCCTCGCGGTTACGTTCCGCGCGCATCCGCGCGAAGGTCGCCTCGAGGTTCTGATCGGGCAGGTTGGTCTTTTTCAGACGCACGTCCACCACTTCGAGGCCCAGTCCCTGAGCGCTCGCCTGCGCGTTTTCGCGGATGCGGTTCATCAGCGACCGGCGTTCCTGCGACAGGATTGTGTTCGACGTCACCTGATCGGCGCCCAGCACCTCGCGGATCTGCGCGTTGAGGATCGACGACAGCCTGTCCTCGGCGGTGCGCACCCCGCCCACGCCGACGGCCTGCCGAAACTGCACCACGTCGCGGATGCGGTAGCGGGTAAAGGCGTCGACAACGAGGCGGCGGTCATCCGACGGCGTCACCTCGATGATGTCGGTATCCAGCGACAGGATTCGCGCGTCGTAGCGAACGACCTCCTGAATGAACGGGATCTTGAACGCGAGGCCCGGCTCGGACTTGACCTGCTTGATCTGACCGAATTGCAGCACCAGCACGCGCTCGCGCTCGTCTACGACGAAAATCGAGGACAAGCCGAGGAATAGCAGCACCACCACGGCCGGGATAATCAGTTTCAACTTGTTGCTCATCGGATCAGTTCCCCTGATTGCTGCTGCCGCTGCTCGAATTCGAGCCGCTGTCGCTCATGCTCGTGCGGTTGCGGTTGAGTTCGTTCAGCGGAAGATACGGCACCACGTTGTTGCCACCTTCGCCGCCGGCGATGGATTCATCGAGGATGGTCTTGTCGATATCGCCAAGCACCTCTTCCATTGTCTCGAGATAAAGACGCTTGCGCGTCACCTCGGGGGCATTCGAGTATTCGCTCAGGACCGAGGTGAAACGGCTTGCGTCACCGCGCGCCTCGTTGACGACGCGGGCACGGTAACCTTCGGACTGTTCCAGGATCTGCGCGGCCTCACCGCGGGCCTCGGCCAGCACGCGGTTGGCATAGGCGTCTGCCTGACGCTGCAGCCTGTCACGCTCTTGCTCGGCGGCCTGCACCTCGCGGAAGGAGTCGATCACCTCTTGCGGCGGGTCGGCCGTGTCGAGGTTCACCCGCACAATGTTGATGCCGCTTTCGTATTCGTTCAGCGTCGCCTGAATGTCTTCATGCGCGGTATCGGCGATGATCCCCCGATCCCGGTTGAGGATTGGGCCAAGGTTAGAGGCCGCGATGATCTCGCGCATCACCGATTCGGATGCCGCTTGCACGGTCAGTTGAGGATCGCGGATGTTGAACAGCAGCCTCGAAGGGTCGGCCACGTTCCAGACCACCTGGAAGTCGATATTGACGATATTGGCGTCGGTCGTCAGCATCAAACCCTCGTCGCGCCCGCCACCGCTGCGGCCGATCTGCTCGGTCCGCTCGGAGGTGACGTTGATAACCTCGGCGGTGACCAGCGGCCACGGCGCGAAGTTCAAACCGGGCTCGCCGATACTGGAGAACGAGCCGAGAAACAGCTCGACCGATTGTTCCTCGGGCTTGACGGTGTAGACGCTCGCGAACACCCAGACCGCGACCGCACCCAACGCCGCGAGGCCGATGGTGCCGCGTCCGAATTGCGGACCCTCGCCACCGCCGGAACCACCGCCAGAGCCGTTGCCGCCGCGGCCCCCCATCAGGACCTTGAGACGCTCCTGACCCTTGCGGACCAGATCGTCGATTTCGGGCATTTGCGGCCCACCGTCGGGCGGCCGTCGTCCGCCGCCAGTGTTGCGACCGCGGTCGTCTCCGCCGCCGCCCGAATTGCCGCCGCCCCAAGGGCCGCCAGAATTTCCAGCCATGCGTGTATTATCCTCTTCCATTTCCGTCTATCACGGACCTCGACTTAACCTGTGCAGGACAGGCCAAAAATCAAGCCGTTTCGACCGGGGTTTTCAATGTGACAAGTTCCTCCGACATGGTCGGATGCACCGCGACGGTGCGATCGAAGTCTTCCTTGGTGGCACCCATCTTGACCGCGATCCCGGCCAGCTGGATCATCTCACCGGCGCCGGGGGCCACGATGTGACACCCCAGCACGCGCCGCGTGGCGCGACTGACGATCAGTTTCATCAGCGCGCGGTCGGGCCGCCCGGCAAAGGCGGTCTGCATCGGCTTGAAGGACGTAGTGTAGACATCCACGGGCTCTTGCGTGCGGGCATCCTCCTCGCTGAGGCCCACGGTGCCCATTTCGGGCTGCGTGAAGATCGCCGTCGGTATGAGCTCGTGATCGACCGGTGTGGGGTTGCCGCCGAACACCGTCTCGACAAAGGCCATGCCCTCGCGGATCGCCACCGGCGTCAGGTTGACGCGGTCGGTCACGTCGCCGATGGCGTAGATCGACGGCACGCCGGTCTGGCTGTACGCGTCGACCAGAATCTCGCCGTTGCGGCCAAGCGTCACGCCCGCGTCCTCCAGCCCCAACTGCTGCGTGTTGGGCGCGCGTCCGGTGGCGACCATGACCTCGCCGAAGGTCGCCTCGGTGCCGTTCGTCGCGCTGACACGGTAGCCGCCCTCGACCGGCTCCATCGACTTGATATTGGTGCCAAGGTGCAGGTCGACGCCTGACTGGATCATCTCGTCAGAGACCAGCCCGCGCGCCTCCTCGTCGAAGCCGCGCAGGATCTGCGCACCGCGGTAGAATTGCGTCACCTGCACGCCAAGGCCGTTCAGGATGCAGGCGAATTCACAGGCGATGTAGCCGCCCCCGACGATCAGGATGGATTTGGGAAGCCGGTCGAGATGGAAGATCTCGTTCGAGGTTATGGCGTGCTCGGCCCCCGGCAGGTCGGGCTTTACCGGCCAGCCGCCGGTCGCGATCAGGATATGCGCGGCGCTTTTGCGGGTGCCGTCGGCCAGTTCGACCGTGTGGGGATCAACCAACCGCGCGCGGGTGTCGTAGGTCTCGACCCCGGCCTTGTGCAGGTTGCCGCGATAGATCTCTTCCAGCCGGTCAAGCTCGGCATGCAGCCTGGTGCGAAACGCCGGCCAGTCGAACCCGCCGGCATGCACGGTCCAGCCATAGGACTGTGCATCGGCCATCGCGGGACGGTATTCGCTGGCGAACACCATGAGTTTTTTCGGGACGCAGCCACGGATCACGCAGGTGCCGCCGTACCGGCTTTCCTCGGCCAGCGCCACGTGCGCGCCGCGCTGCGACGCCACGCGCGCCGCGCGCACCCCGCCAGAGCCGCCGCCAATCACGAACAGGTCGTAGTCGAATGCCATGCCGCCCCCCGCTTCAGTCGGTCAGATCGGTGAAAAGATTGTCGGTATCCGCGACCTCGAGCCGATCTTCCTCGACGGTTCCGGCGTTGATGTCGCGGGTCTCGACCCTGCCGTCGCCATGGCCGAGGATAACCACATCGCAGATGTCGAGGAAAAGTCCGTTCTCGACCACGCCCGGCGTCTGGTTGAGCGCCATGGCAAGTTGGTGCGCGTTGCCGATCCGCGACAGGTGCAGGTCGATGACATGATTGCCTTCATCGGTGACGAACGGCTGACCCGCGGTCATGCGCAATGTCGCCTCGCGACCCAGAACGTCCATGTTGACCAAAAGCTCCTCGACCTGCGCCTTTGTGGTCTGCCAGCCGAACGGGATCACCTCGATGGGCAGGGGAAACGCGCCAAGCGTCCCGACCTCCTTGCCGACATCGGCGATCACCACCATCCGGTCCGAGGCTGCCGCGACGATCTTTTCATGCAGCAGCGCGCCGCCGCCGCCCTTGATGAGGTCGAGATTGCCGTCGACCTCGTCGGCCCCGTCGATGGTCAGGTCCAGCCAGCGCGCCTCGTCCAGGGTGATCACCTCGATCCCCATCTCGCGCGCCAGACCGGCGGTGCGGGTCGAGGTCGGCACGCCGCGGATGCGCAGCCCGTCCTCGCGTACCAGCTCGCCCAGGGCGCGCACCATGCAGTCGGCCGTGCTGCCGGTGCCCAGCCCAACGCGCATCCCGTCCTCGACGAAATCGACCGAACGTTTCGCGGCCACGTATTTAGCCATGTCGATGGGCGACAATTCTGCGGTCATGGCAGCGGCTCCCGTCTGTTCCGCCGGCGGTATAGAAGAGATCGGCCCGATGTGCGAGGGGCAATCACGCCGCGCGTCACACCGTCAGGTGCCGCGCCCGCGCCCCGCGCTCGATCGCGGCGGCATGCAGCCGGTCGAGATCCAGCTCGTAGCGGATCTCTTCGAGCAGCCGCAACTCGCGCTCGTTGAGAGAACCGTCAGCCGCGGCCACATCGCAGGCCAGCGCATAGGCCGTCTCGTAAAGATGCTCGGGCAGGTTCTCGCGGATCAGGCCAAAAAGCGCATCCAGCCCGTCCTCGACGCTGAACAGATCGAACACCGTCTGCGACATGGTTCGCAGCCGGTCGAGATCGTAGGCGGCAAAGACAGGAAGGTTGTTGATCGTGCTCTCGATCTTGACAAGCTCGGCGGTGCGCATGTCCTCGTCCGAGGCCGCGATCGCGATCATGACCGCCACGAGGCAATCCTGCGGGGTCAGCGGATGGGGAAGCTGGTCGTTCATTCCGGGCCTTTCGGGGCAAGCTGTGTCGCGGCGCAGAATATTGACCTTTGCGGACCTCGGCAATAGGAACCGGCAATACCCCGCCGGCGGTTCGACCGGCGATGATGGAGACGTTCCGATGCCCGACCTGCGCGACGCCGCGATGAATTCGAAAGCCTGGCCTTTTGAAGAGGCGCGCCGCGTGCTCAAACGGTTCGAGAAGGGACCGCCCGAGAAGGGCCATGTCCTGTTCGAGACGGGCTACGGCCCCAGCGGATTACCACATATCGGCACGTTCGGCGAGGTTTTGCGCACCACGATGATCCGCCGCGCCTTCGAGGTGATCAGCGACATTCCAACCCGCCTGATCTGCTTTTCCGACGACCTCGACGGGATGCGCAAGGTGCCGGGCAACGTGCCGGACCCCGCGCAGTTGCAGCCGCATCTGCAAAAGCCGCTGACCGACGTGCCCGACCCGTTCGGCACGCATAAAAGTTTCGGTGCGCATAACAATGCCATGCTGCGGCGGTTTCTGGACACGTTCGGGTTCGAATACGAGTTCATCAGCGCGACCGAATTCTACCGCTCGGGGCAGTTCGACACGGTGCTGCGGCGTTGCACCGAACGCTATGACGACATCATGAAGATCATGCTGAAATCGTTGCGCGAGGAACGCCGCCAGACCTATTCGATCTTCCTGCCGATCCACCCCGAGACCGGGCGCGTGCTGTATGTCCCGATGAAGGATGTGAACCCGGTCGAGGCCACGGTGACCTTCGACGACGAGGACGGGCGCGAATGGACGCTGCCGGTAACGGGCGGAAACGTAAAGCTGCAATGGAAGCCCGATTTCGGCGCCCGGTGGGCCGCGCTTGGTGTGGATTTCGAGATGTACGGCAAGGACCACTCGACCAACACGCCGATCTATGACGGCATCTGCCGGACGCTTGGCACCCGCCCGCCCGAGCATTTCACCTACGAGCTGTTTCTGGATGCCAACGGCCAGAAGATCTCGAAATCCTCCGGCAACGGCATCTCGATCGACGAATGGTTGAGCTATGCGGCGACGGAAAGCCTGTCGTATTTCATGTACCAGAAACCCAAGACCGCCAAGAAGCTGCATTTCGACGTGATCCCGCGTGCGGTCGACGAATACCACCAGCAATTGCGCGCCTATCCCGGTCAGGACGTGACCCAGAAACTGGCCAATCCGGTGCATCATATCCACGAGGGGGACGTCCCCGAAAGCCGCATGGTCGTGCCGTTCTCGATGCTGCTGAACCTCGCCTCGGTCTCGGCGGCGCAGGACAAGGCCACGCTCTGGGGCTTCATCCGGCGTTACGCCCCCGACGCGAGCGCCGAGACGCATCCCGATCTCGACGCGGCGGCGGGCTACGCGGTGCGCTATTACGAGGATTTCGTCGCCCCCGCCAAAAGCTACCGCGCCCCCACCACGTTGGAGCGTGAAGCGCTGACCGAGTTGCGCGACCGGCTGTCGGCCTATGACGGCCCGGTCGAGGACGAAGCGCTGCAATCCATCGTCTACGACGTCGGGCGCGACCGCTTCGACCCGCTGCGCGACTGGTTCAAGGCCCTCTACGAGGTGCTTCTGGGCGCCAGCCAGGGCCCGCGTTTCGGTGGCTTCATCGCGCTTTACGGCGTGGACGAGACCGCGACGCTGATAGACCGCGCGCTGGCCGAGGAATTGGCCTGATCTGGATCATTGCGGGGCCGCGGCGCCCTTGCTACGGTTTCGCAAAACGAAAGGCGAAACGATGCGGACAGTTCTGGTTCTGATGACGGTGGCCCTTGCGGCCTGCGCGCATGACGTCGTCACACGCGACATGCCCGACGCGCGCGAGGGTGCGGCGCTTTATGCCGAAAACTGCGCACAATGCCACGGGCCCGCTGGCAAGGGCGACGGCCCCTGGGCCGCCGGCATGACGCCACCACCCTCGGACCTTACGCGGCTGACGATGGACGGCGCGTTCCCGCGCGCGCATGTGCTGTCGGTGATCGACGGCTATGACCGCACCGGCCTGCCGGGCAAGGAGATGCCGGAGTTCGGCGCGCTGCTGGAGGGCGACACCGTGCCGATCGATGTCGGCGACGGGGTGCTGACGCCGACGCCACGCCCGCTGGCGGCCCTGCTGGCCTACCTGGAAAGCATCCAGAAAGGGTAATCCGGCGAAGCCGCCTTGCGCCGAATCAAGAGGCCGCGCAGCGCCGGGGCGACCGCCGGCACGGCGATTTATCTGTCGTCAGCGCAACGCATAGGCGTTGTCCGGACCTGGCCGGCATAAAGTGCAGTGTCCGGCCTGTCGGATCGCCATACTACAGACAGTCGATGCGCGAGTCATCACCTTACCCGCCCCGGATCAGGTCGTCCTCGTCCTCGGACGCCGACAGCCCAAGTGCATCCAGCCCGTTTTCAAGATGATCGGAAAGGTGCGGTGTCCCGAGAAGATAATCGGCGCAGGGCGTTGTCGCCTCTTGGTACGCGGTGCGCCGCGCCTCGTCGTATTCCCCGGCGTCAAACGTGCCGCGCCCGATCCACATGACGGCCACGAGGCTCGCCTGTTCCTCTTCCGTCATGCGGTCGATGAAGGCGCGCAACTCGCGCTCGGCGCGGCCAAGCTCTCGTGCCATCAGCACGACCTGTGCGATCTTGTTCACGGTGATGTCCAGCATGGGCCCTCTCCTTTGCGCGCTATCATGCCACAGATTCCCCTGCGGGCAGAGACCCTTTGCGACGGCCTCAGGCGAAGAGGCGATAATAGGCCCAGTCCGGCAGAAACCGCGACAAGCGGAAAACATAGCTGAACAGATGCGGAAAGTGGCGCTGGAATGCGCTATCGTTCTGCATCAGGGCGAACATCTCGTCCGCCGCCTGTTCGGGCGACATCAGGAACGGCATGTGAAAATCGTTCTTGTCCGTCAGCCGCGTCTTGATGAAACCGGGATTGGCCAGTTGCACGCGCACGCCCGTGCGCCACAGGTCGGCGCGCATCGATTCCGCCAGATGCATCACCCCGGCCTTGGACGAGGCATAGCCGATTGCACCGGGCAATCCGCGAAACCCCGACAGCGATCCGGTCAGGACGATGTGGCCCGAATCACGCGCCACCATGCCGGGAACCACCTGCCCCAGCACGCGCACCGCGCCGGTGAAATTCACATCCGCCATCGCGGTGACCTCTTCGGGCGTCCACAGGGTCGAGGGCTGCGGCCAGTACACCCCGGCCAGATAGACCATGCCATCGATCTCGCCCACGGTCTTTGCCGCCTCGGCCACGCTGGCATCGTCGCTGACATCCATCGCGACGGCACGGGCCCGTCCCGGCAGGGCCTCGACCAGCTCGGCCAGCCTGTCGGCATTGCGTGCCGAGACGATCACCTCGGCGCCCATGCGGCTGATCCTGTGCGCCAGCGCCGCGCCGAGCCCCTCGCTGGCCCCCACGAGCCAGTACCGCTTTCCTTGCCATTCGGTCATGCATCCACCCTTTGCAACGTCGCCACCAGTTCCGCCACCTTGATCCCGAACTTGCGGAACTGGCTGCGATTCACGACCACGCCGGCCGGCGTGACATACATCCAGTCGGTCACGCCAAGGACATGTCCACCCGCCTCTTTCGGCAGGCGGATCTTGTAGCACAGGCGCAGGCTCGCACCGCTTTGCCGGCCCGTGCCCGTGCCCACAAGGTCGTCTGCGTCGGCCCGGACATTCCCGTCGCCGGTCAGTTCCAGCCGCCATTCGCGGTCCTGCGTGTTGCCGCTGTCATACCGGAAATGCTCTGTCATCACGCCGCGATTGCCGTTCCAGCGGCCCTCGAAATCCCCAGAAAACCGCGAGGCGACACGCCCGAGCGGGCCGTAGATCACGCCCTCGCACCGGATCGGCCCATCAAGATGCGTCCGCAGATCGAAGGCCGGGGCGGTGCCCGCGTAATCCTCGGGGCGCTGCGCGGCAAAGCTCGCGGCCCGCGCCCGCAGCAGGACGATAGCCAGCACGAGAGCGGCCCCCAAAAGCATGTACGCCAAAGCGGTCATCGTCATCCCCTTTCGTCGATCGGTGTCCGGGCCAGAAGCGCGATGGCCGCAAGTTTGAGCAGGCAGGGCAAACCGCCATACAGCAGGCTGAGCAGGCGCAAGGCGTCCGCGTCATTGTCCGTCCCGGCCTCGAACCCGCCGGTCTGCAACACCGGCAGCAACGATACCGCAGCCACCGCCAGCGTGAATTTCGACACGAAGGACCACAGGCCGAATCCCTCGGCCGCGCCGGGCGAGATATCCGACATGCGGCGCGCAAACAGCGCCGGCAGCAACGTCAGGTCCGCCCCCACCGCCGCGCCCGACAGCACGCAGATCACGCCGAACGCGACCAAGTCACCCGCGCCGAGGGTCACGGCCCAGGCAAAGACCCCGATCGCCAGAACCATCGCGCCCAGCAGAACGCGTTTCGCACCGTACATCTCGGCCAGCTTGCCCCACAGCGGCGCCGCAAGCGCGGCAGACAGGAAGAAGATCAGAAGGAACGGACCCTCCCATCCCGGTGCTTGCAGGCGGCTTTCGACGAAGAACAGAAACAGCGTCGAAGTGACCGCGACCGGGGCCGCGTTGAACAGCGCGACGAGCAGCAGGCGCCGCGCGATCGGGTCGCGCAAGACCGGCCCGAAACCGGTGCCGTCGGGCACATCCGCCGCCTGCCACTGGCCGGCCATTGCAACCACCGCCACAAGGGCAAGCCCCGCGAAGGCCACCGCGAAGCCCGTGTAACCGCCCAGCACCGTGGGCGCGACTGCGGCGGCGCAGATGCCGATCAGTGCGCCGGTTTCGCGCCAGCGCGCCAGTTGCAGATGGCCATTTCCGGGCAGATGCGCCGCGCTCGCGACGCCTTGGGCGTAGAAACAGATCGTCAGGTAACTGAAGCTGGAAAAGACCAGCGTGAGCATGGCGGCGAACCACCAAAGCGGCGGGATCGGCGGTGTCACCGCGAACAGCCCCAGCATCGCGGCAGCCATCAGCACCACGGCCGCCCAGACGCTGACGGCGCGATGCGCTTTGAGATACCCGCTCAGTCGGCCGAGGATTGGATCCTGGACCACATCCAGAAGCCGCAACACCCCCAGCATCGTGCCAAGGGCAGCCAGCGACACGCCGTATTCATCGACGTAGAACTTGGGCGCGTGGATATATAGCGGCAGCCCCGCCGACGCGATCAACGCGCCGAAAACGGCGAAACCGGGCAGGCGCGGCGCAAGCGCGGCCGGGGTGGCGGTGTCGGCAGGGCTCATCGGCTGACCTCTTTGGCGGGCGGGGGCGGCGGCGACCGGAAGGTCGCGCCCTTCCACCACAGCTTCAGTGCCTGCCAGTGGATCAGCGCCAGCACCCGGCGCGCCCCGAACGGGCGGCGCAGGAAGGCGGCGATCAGGCCGCGCGTCGTCAGCGGGCGGCGCGCGCCCACCAGTGTGGCGATCAGCCGGCCCTCGCCCCCCGAATAGTCGATCCAGATGCCGATCCGGTCGGGCCTCAGATCGAAGCGGAATTCGTACCCGCCGTCGATCTGCTGGAATGGCGAGACATAGAAAATCTTGGTGGCATGGATCCGGTCCTGCGGCGTGATCGGGCCCAGATCGTCGCGATGGCACAGATAGGAATGACGCCCGCCATAGGTGTTGCCGACCTCGGCGATGATGACACGCACATCTTCGGCCGCATCACGGCAGATCCAGAACGAGACCGGGTTGAACACATGGCCCAGCATCCGGGGCTGTGCCAGCAGCTCGATCCGCGCCGCATCGGGCAATCCTTGGTCGCGCAGCACCTCGCGCACCCAGACCGCCCCGCGACCGGCCTGCGGCGGGCCGCCATGGTCGAGGTCGCGGATCGACGCGAACCTGCCCCGGTTGCGTCCGAACAGGCGCGGCGCGACCACAGGCGCCTCGGCATCCAGCAAGACGTAATCGATGCCATAACGAAACACGTTCTCGACCGCCCCCTTGCGCCCGTGCCAGGTATGCCCTGCGATATGCTCAACCACTGTCATGCCGCGGCCACAGACAGATCGTGCCGCGCACAGATCGCCTCGGCCACGTCCAGACCGCTCGACAGCCCATCCTCGTGGAATCCGTGCCGCATCCAGGCGCCGCAGAACCACGTGTTGCGGCGTCCGTTGGCGGCCTTCAGGCGATCACGCGCCTCCAGCGCCGCAAGATCGTAGACCGGGTGGCGCAGGGTCGTCTGATCGTAGATCAGATCTTCGCGGATGGGGCGCGTGGTATTGAGCGTGACGAAATGCGGATCGTCGTGCGGGATCGGCTGAAGACTGTTCATCCAGTAGGTCAGGTCGATCTGTCCGCTGCGCTTGACCTTCGCCTCGGTGTAGTTCCACGACGACCAGACCGCGCGCCGCTTGGGCATGACCGAGGCATCGGCATGCAGGGTGATGTCGTTGGGCTGGTACCTGATGGCGCCCAGATCCGCGCGCTCTGTCTCGTCGGGATCCGCGAGCAGCCGCAGCGCGTCGTCGCCATGCGCGGCGATCACGACTTCGTCGAACATCTCCCAGTCGCCGCCCTGCGCACGCACCTGCACCCCGTCCTCGACGCGGGCGACCCCAGCGACCGGACTGCCGAGCCGGATATCGACGCCCTTGGCACGCATCGCCTGCTCCAGCCGGCTGACATAGGACACCGACCCGCCCTGGACCGTGTACCACTGATGCTGTTCGTCATAGCCGAGCAGACCGTGGTTCTTGAAGAACTGGACCATCGACAGCGCCGGAAAGTCGAGGATCTTCTCGACCGGCGTGGACCAGATCGCCCCCGAGAAGGGCTGCAGGTAGTAGTCGCGGAAATACCGCCCCAGCCGCATCTTGCGCGTCAGACCGTTTATCGTCAGCCCCGGTTCACGCGCGGCGTCCAGCGCTCCGGAATTGAAACGGAAGATATCGCGCAGCATGGTCAGGAAGCGCGGATTGAGCGCGTTACGCTTCTGCGCGAAAAAGGCCGCCGCTCCGTCCAGACCGTATTCCAGCGCCCCCCCGCGGATCGAGGCGCCAAAGCTCATGGTGCTTTTCACGACCGGCACGTCGAGCCGCTCGAACAACGCGGTCAGATGCGGATAGGTGGCGTAGTTGAACACGATGAACCCGGTATCGACGGGGCGGTCACCGTGCTTGCCCGCGATAATCGTGCGCGCATGTCCGCCAAGACGTGGCTCGGCCTCATACAGCACCACGTCGTGGGATTCTGAAAGACGCTCTGCCGCACCCATTCCGGAAATGCCGGCACCGATGACGGCAATTCGCCTGCGTGCGCAGGCATTCGTTTCAAAAGGCATGTGGTATTGCACCTGTTGGAGTGGAGTTTCTGGGTCGTGCTATCCGGTTTACGCCACTTGCGCGTCACCGGATTAGAAAGAGATTTTCGGACGTCGGGTGATCCGATCCGGTTGCGCCCCCGTAATGACACCAAGTAACGTACCGGATCTATCGCCCGTCGTTGCGATGCGTGATACGCACGGGTCGAAACAGCAGGTGCGGCAGGATTGGTGACGTGACATCGACGAACGAGAAACGCGAAGCAGAAAACGAGGACTGGGTGGCGTGCATTGCTCTCATACGTGATGACAGGGATGAACAGGCGTTCGCCCGGCTCTTCGCGCATTTCGCACCGCGGGTCAAAGGCTTCCTGATGCGGTCCGGATCGGACGCCACGCTGGCAGAGGAATGTACGCAAGAGGTGATGGCGACGCTCTGGCAAAAGGCGCATATGTTCGATCCGGCCCGCGCCACTGCGGCGACATGGATCTTCACGATCGCACGCAACCGAAAGATCGACGCGTTGCGCAAGCAGAAGCGGCCCGAGCCCGAGGACCTTCCGTGGGGCAACGAGGCGGAACCCGATCAGGCCGACGTGCTGGTGCTGCAACAGGAAAGTCATCAGCTTGGCGAGGCCATCTCGGCCCTGCCCGACAAGCAGCGCGTCCTGATCGAAAAGGCGTATTTCGGCGACCTGAGCCATTCCGAGATCGCCCAGCAAACCGGGCTTCCGCTCGGCACGATCAAATCCCGTATCCGACTGGCGCTCGATCGACTGCGCCACGAAATGAAGTGACAGCCATGACAGATAGCCAGATCAAACATCACCTCACCGACGCCTTGCTGATGGCATATTCCGCAGGCGTGCTGCCCGAGGCCTTCAGCCTGACTGTCGCGACGCATGTTTCCATGTGTGACGATTGCCGCGCCCGCCTCGGCGCGTTCGACTGCGTCGGCGGTGCGATGATCGAACGCAGCGCGACCGAAGATGTCGGCGAGGACAGCCTCGCGGCGACCATGGCGCTGATCCGCGCAGGCGGTCCGACCGACACGGGATCGACGCGACCCGCTGCCCGGCGGACTGGCTCAACGGTATTGCCCGCGCCGCTGCACGATTATGTCGGCGGCTCTCTGGACAACGTGCGTTGGCGTCTGGTGGGCATGGGTGTGAAACAGGCCATCCTGCCGACCTCGCGCGATGCCTCGGCGCGGCTTCTGTTCATTCCGGCAGGGGTGGCGGTTCCCGATCACGGGCACCGCGGCACCGAATTGACCCTCGTGCTGCAGGGCGCGTTCGTCGACGAGGTGGATCATTTCGGTCCCGGCGACATCGAGGTGGCCAACGAGGACCTTGATCATACGCCGATCGCCGACATCGGTGCAGACTGCATTTGCCTCGCGGCCACGGACGGCCCGCTTCGGTTCCGGTCCCTCATACCGCGGCTTGCTCAACCCTTCCTGCGAATCTGACGGCGCGCGGATGCGGGGTTTCAGGGTCGTGGATCGCTGTCACGATTGCGCAACCAGACGTCACGTGACAAAGCCTCGCAAACGATGTGTCATGCGGACGCGGCTCGCCTGGCCGTATGCGCAAAACCCACCGGGCTGATCTGCCATCAATTAAGTCCCCCCAAGGGTCATGATGCACGATTTCGGATTGGCGCGTACGTATCGCCCTCGCATTCCGGATCGTGCACGACGGCACGGTCGCGCCCGGCATGTTTGGCGCGGTAGAGCGCCCGGTCGGCCTGTTGCAGAACCGTGTCCACATCTTCGCCCCGCGACAGGGCGGCGACCCCGAAACTCGCGGTCAGTTGCAGGCTTTGCGCGCCAAAGAAGATCGGGCTTTTCCGGACGCGGCGGGCAAGCCGGTCCGCCACCGCATACCCGGCGTCCAGATCGGCGCCGCGCAGCACGATCACGAATTCCTCGCCCCCGAAGCGCGCCACGATATCCGCGTTGCGGCAGTTGCTTGTCAGGATCGCGGCGAATTGCCGAAGCGCCTGATCGCCGGCAAAATGCCCATGGCGATCATTGAACCCCTTGAAATGGTCGATATCCACGACGATCACCCCGCAGGGCACATCCTGCAATGCGCCGATCCTTTTGTAAAAGCTGGCGCGCGTATGGACGCCGGTCAGCAGATCGTGGTCCAGGGCATGTTCCAGACGCGTACTCAGGTCCTGCACCTCGCGTAACCGCCGTCCGATGATCCAGGTGATCGGCACCGCAATCATCAGCGCCATCGCCGCATCCGGCACAAGCGTACGCTTGACCAGATCGGGAGGCATGATGATCGACCGCAACACGAGGCTGAGCATCAGGACGGTAACCGAAACCACCACCGTGAAGCGAAATTGATCCTTGCGGGTTTTCAACTGCCAACCGATCATCGGGTCCCCTTTCAACACGGGGTCACGATGCCCGCCCGGCGTTAACGCGGGGTGCCTGCGGGGGCGGAAAGTCCCTAGGATTTTGGCAAAAACCGCGACAATGGCTCAGACCACACTTTTCGGGATGCGCCACCGGGGCGCATCCCGCAGTATGCGAGTCACACCGACCGCACACCTGGCCGGCGCCATTTGGCAGACGGCGTGACGATCAGGTCGGTCAGCGCCCAGACAAGGGCATCGGCCCGGTCGGGGCTGCCCTTGCCCTCGAAGCCGCGCGCGGTCATGGCGCACATCTGGTCTTCGAGGGCATTCAGCGCGCCGCCGTCGCGGACATGATGCACCCGCCCCTGCTCGTAGAGCGCTGCCACAGGCTCGGCCCGCGCGCCCTTGCCACGACCCGCATGCACCGACCGAAACGGCACCAGCGGGTCGATCTGGCGGATCACCTGTTCCACCATGTCGCCCCCCTGATTGACCTCGGCGACCAGCCGCTCGGCGCCCCAGTGCTCCATCGCGCGGATCGCGGCCTTGGCCCAGGCCGCTGGACTGGCGGCGCTGACGCTGGCATCGGCCAGCACATAGGCCCGCCAGTCCTGCACTGGACCTTGCGTGACCGCGCCCACCACCACGATTCCGCATTCATCCGACCCGGCATGGCCGGTGACCGGCGGATCGACCGCGACAACGATACGGTCGAGATCGGGCACCACGTCCAGCCGGCACGCCTCCAGCATCGCGGGCGTCCAGAGCGCGTCCTCGGCGGCATCGACCAGAACACCGTCCAGTTCCTGCCGACCCAGCCGCGTGCCCGCATAGCGCGCCCGCACCTCGTCGAGGAACCCGTCGGCGAGAAACGCCGCGTTGGCCTCGGTCGGCGCGCTGGTGACAACCGTGCTGTCGGCGGCCAGCACATCCTTCAGCACGCCCACGTTGCGCGGGGTCGTGGTCACGCAGACGCGCGGGTCGTCACCCAGCCGCAACCCGAATTGCAGCATGTCCCACGTCTCGCGCGCCTTTTTCCACTTGGCCAGTTCATCGACCCAGGCACCGTCGAATTGCGGCCCGCGCAACCCCTCGGGGTCATGCGCGGAAAATGCCTGCGCGGTGGCGCCGTTGGGCCAGACGAGGCGTTTGCGTGTGGCCTGCCATTCGGGGCGCCGGTCGGGCGGAGAGCACGCCATGATCCCGCTTTCGCCAAAGATCATCACGTCGCGCACCTGGTCAATGGTCTCGCCCACCAGCGCAAGGCGCGTGCAGCGCCCGGCATCCAGCGGGCGCGCGCCCTCGATCTGCGCGCGGACCCATTCGGCCCCGGCGCGCGTCTTGCCCGCGCCGCGCCCGCCCATCACAATCCACGTGCGCCAGTCGCCATCCGGCGGCAACTGGTGATCCAGCGCCCAGAAGTCGAAGATATAGGGCAGCGCCAGCAATTCACCGTCACTTAGAGCATCGAGGAAGGCGTCCTGAACATCTTGCCCTTCTGAGACGATCCATGCGGCACCCGATCTCAGTTCGGGCGTCGTCGAAATCGATGGCATATCCGTGGACGATGCCACGCTCTTGTCGCTTGCGTTTTTCAAGTTGCGCCTCCGCTTCTATTGCGATCTTCAGCCATTGCCGGATTTCCCCGGTGGCCTTGGTTGCGTTCTTCAGCTCGTCCAGATCCCCGGCCTTGATCCGCAGATACAGATCCTCCAGTTCCTCGCGCATATCCGCCAGTTGCCGCTCCAGCGCGTTGATAGAGGTCGTCAGGCCCGTGGGCCCCTCGTCGGGGGTGATCAAAACCATGCGTGCTCTTGCCTCATGCGATTATCTCTTCTTTCAGGGGAGCCCTCCGCCGTGCCGACATGAAAAAACGGCCACCGGGGTGTTCCCCGGGGCCGCTTGCCCACCTCGTCCAGCATGCCACAACCTATACGCGAGACCGCGCGGTGAGTCAAATCGCACCGCGCGCCAAGCGTCTGGTTTATTTACATTTTCTTAACCACTTGAGGCGCGACGGCGACTACTCCGCTGCCTGTGTGACCTCGCCAGCCTCGATTTCGGCGGCGCGTTTCTCGACCTGTTCGACGATGTGGTCGATCATCCGTTCATTGTCCATGCGGTGGCTTTGTGCGCCGGCGAGATAGACCATGCCGTTGCCCGCGCCACCGCCGGTAAAGCCGACATCGGTCATCAGCGCCTCGCCCGGGCCGTTCACCACGCAGCCGATGATCGACAGGCTCATCGGAGTCTTGATGTGTTCCAGCCGTTCCTCGAGGATCTCGACGGTCTTGATCACGTCAAAGCCCTGCCGCGCACAGGACGGACAGGAGATGATGTTGACCCCGCGATGCCGCAGGCCAAGGCTTTTCAGGATCTCGAACCCGACCTTGACCTCTTCGACGGGGTCGGCCGACAGGCTGACACGGATGGTGTCACCGATCCCCGACCACAGAAGGTTGCCAAGGCCGATCGCGCTCTTGATCGTGCCGCTGGTCAGGCCCCCGGCCTCGGTGATCCCGAGATGCAGGGGCGCGTCGGTCGCCTCGGCCAGTTGCTGATAGGCGGCGGCCGCCATGAACACGTCCGACGCCTTCACGCTGATCTTGAATTCGTGAAAGTCGTTGTCCTGAAGCAACCGGATATGATCAAGGCCGGATTCCACCATCGCATCGGGGCAGGGCTCGGCGTATTTGTCCAGAAGATGCTTTTCCAGCGATCCGGCATTGACCCCGATCCGCATCGAGCACCCGTGATCGCGCGCCGCCGCGATCACCTCGCGGACGCGGCGTTCGTCACCGATATTTCCGGGATTGATGCGCAGACAGGCCGCGCCCGCCTCGGCGGCCTCGATCCCGCGCTTGTAATGGAAATGGATGTCGGCAACGATGGGCACGGGGCTCTCGGCGACGATCTGCTTCAGCGCCCGCGACGACGGCTCGTCGGGGACAGAGACGCGCACGATATCCGCGCCCGCCTCGGCGGCGGCCTGCACCTGTGCGACGGTGCCCGCCACGTCGGTGGTCAGCGTGTTGGTCATGGTCTGAACGGATATCGGCGCGTCGCCACCGACAGGCACGTTGCCCACCATGATCTGGCGGCTTTTGCGGCGGTAAATGTTGCGCCACGGACGTATATGGTTGAGCGACATCTCGTTGATCCCATCCGGTCTGGTATGACGTTTCGGGATCAAGGTAATACGCACATGCCAGCGGGGCAATCACCCGTGACCGTTCAGTCGCGGGATGTGTCCAGTTCGGCCACGTATTGCATGAGATCCTGATCGGCATCGATATCGGCCACCGCGTAACGGTCGGTCAGCGTATCCGGCGCCAGCGCCAGGTTCGACGTCACCGCCCCGCGCGCGCCTGCCGGTCCGTAGTGCTGACCGTTCACCGCGAAGTAGACGGCACCCGACGCCCCGATCCGTATGGTTGGCGGTTCTTCCGTCATCGGCACATCATATGTCTCACCCGCGTTCATGATGCCCTCGAAAATGACGGTGCCATCCCCGCCGCGCACGCGGACCCAGGACGGGCGCACCGAGACCACCTGTAATTGCGCCGGCGCCCCCTCGACGACCTGCGGTGTCGCGGGGGTCTCCGCGTCCGCGTCCGGGCCGGAACTGACATCGGTATCGGGACGTTGCGCTTCGCGCAGGGCCATCTCGATGCTTCGGTCGATTTCTGGCATGGACGTGTCGCGCGCCAGCGTGCCGACCTCGCGCGGATCGAGTGTGGAAATCGGCGCATCGCGCGCGACCATGACCGGCACGTCCAGCGCCTTGGGACGGTAAAGGCGGCTCATCCGCTCGTCGCGGGGCGGTTGAAAGACTCCGGCCGCGTCGCTGTCCTCCGCGTTGCTGTCGTCCGGGGCCATCGCCCCGCTCAGCGGGTCTAGATCGGCGAGAACCGATGGCGTGTTCTCGACAGGCGACAACTGGACCTGCTGTACCTGTCGCAGAACGCTCCAGCCGCCATAGCCAATGGCCGTGATCAAAGCCACGAGAACCAGCGCCGATCCGATCGCGCCCGGCTCCACCCGGGCCATGAAACTCTCGCTGGCGGGCAGGA
This sequence comes from Roseovarius tibetensis, assembly GCF_050896375.1. Lineage (NCBI taxonomy): Bacteria > Pseudomonadati > Pseudomonadota > Alphaproteobacteria > Rhodobacterales > Roseobacteraceae > Roseovarius > Roseovarius tibetensis. The sequence continues at coordinate 191,810 of NZ_JBPBBB010000004.1, read as the reverse complement.
ACGGCGTATTCGGGGAGATCAGCGGATCTTGCTGCGCCTGCGTCTTGCGCGTGGGGGCGATGACGGGCTTGCGCACCGACGACGCTTCGGCGGACATTCCGTGCGCGATGGAAAATCCGGATTCCGCGCAAAAGGTCTTGAACGCCTTGTCCGGGTCCATGCCCAGATACCGGGCATAGGATCTGACATATCCGGGAATGAAGCCCGGCGTGTCAAATACCGACGGATCGGCATTTTCGATCGCGGCGACATAATTCGCCTTGATCTTCAGCTCTCGTTCGACATCCAGAAGAGATTTTCCGAGCGTCGCACGCTCGCCGCGCATGAGGTCACCAAGCCGCAAATCGAACGCGTCGAACCCGCGAACATCAGGATCATCACCCTCGAAAACGCGGGGAATTCGCCGCCCAACCATGCGCTCTGTGCCTCTTGCGTGTCTGTCGCCTTAACCCGATCAGACCGAGTCTAGCCACCATCTTATTACTCGAAGATTAGCACATCGCAAAATCCATTGCACGCGCAGAAGTGTTAACCGGCCAACTCTGCGCGGTTCAGCGCACAATGCGACCACAGCTCGTCCATGGCGCGCAGCAGGCCGTCCATCTCGTCCGGTCCATGCACGGGCGACGGGGTAAAGCGCAAACGCTCGGTCCCGCGCGGCACCGTGGGGTAGTTGATCGGCTGCACGTAGATGCCGTACCCTTCGAGCAGCATGTCGCTGAGCTGTTTGGTATGAACCGGGTCGCCGACGATCACCGGCACGATATGGCTGCCATGGTCGATCAGCGGCAGGCCCAGCCCCTTGAGCCGCGTCTTGAGGATCTTGGCCTGCGTCTGGTGCTGCTCGCGCAGCCCGCGGTCGCGCTTGAGATGCGCCACGCTGGCCGCGGCCCCGGCCGCCACCGCCGGCGGCAGCGACGTGGTGAAGATGAAGCCCGGCGCGTAGGACCGGATCGCGTCGCACATCCGCGCAGAGGCCGCGATATAGCCCCCCATCACGCCATACGCCTTGGCCAGCGTGCCGTTGATGATGTCCAGCCGGTGCATCAGGCGGTCACGCTCGGCCACGCCGGCGCCGCGCGGGCCGTACATGCCGACCGCGTGCACCTCGTCGATATAGGTCAGCGCGCCGAACTCGTCGGCCAGATCGCAAATCTCCTCGATCGGGCCGAAATCGCCGTCCATCGAATAGACAGATTCAAACGCAATCAGCTTGGGTGCGTCGGGATCGTCGGCGGCCATGAGTTCGCGCAGGTGCGCGACATCGTTGTGCCGAAAGATCCGCTTGGCCCCGCCATTGCGGCGCACACCCTCGATCATGCTGGAGTGATTCAGCGCGTCGGAATAGATGATGAGGCCCGGAAACAGCCGGGGCAGCGTGCTGAGCGTCGCGTCATTGGCGATATAGGCCGAGGTGAACAGCAGCGCGGCCTCCTTGCCGTGCAGATCGGCCAGCTCGGCCTCCAGCCGCTTGTGATAGACCGTGGTGCCACTGATGTTGCGCGTCCCGCCCGAGCCGGCGCCGGTGGCGTCGATCGCCTCGTGCATCGCCGCCAGAACGACAGGATGCTGGCCCATGCCCAGATAATCGTTGCCGCACCATACCGTGATCTGCGCCTCGTCCCCGTCGGGCTTGCGCCAGACGGCATGCGGAAAGTTGCCGTTGCGCCGCTCGATGTCGATGAAGGTGCGATAGCGCCCTTCCTCGTGCAGACGATCGATCGCTTGATCCAGTTTGGCCGAATAATCCACTGGCAGATCCTTTTCTTCCATACCCCGGCGGGGTCTCCTCTGCTCCGGGCGCGCCTCCCGGCATGTCACGTCACACATATTCCATTTTCAAAATGCATATATGTCGCATCCTGTCCAGACAACAGGTTACAAATTGCCGCCCCGCGCCTCCTTGACCTGTGTCAAGGCGCGATCAAGCCGCTGGACAGTATGCGATCGCCTGTTACGATCGCGGCGCAAGATCCTTCCCGAACCCAAAGGCCCAACATGTCCCTTTCCGCCGTTCTCGACCGTATCGACGATTCGTTGCCCGACGCCCTCGACCGCCTTACAGGGCTGTTGCGCATTCCGTCCATCTCGACCGATCCTGCCTATGGGCAACATTGCGAGGCTGCGGCGGATTGGCTCGTGGCCGATCTGGTCAGTCTTGGGGTCGCGGCGGAAAAACGCCCCACGCCGGGCCACCCGATGGTCGTGGGGCATATCGATGGTCCCGAGGGGGCGACCGGCCCGCATCTGCTGTTTTACGGACATTACGACGTGCAACCCGTCGATCCGCTGGACCTGTGGGATACAGACCCCTTCGCGCCTGAAATTCAGGACACCGAAAAGGGCCGGGTAATCCGCGCGCGCGGGGCCTCTGACGACAAGGGGCAGTTGATGACCTTCGTCGAGGCCTGCCGCGCCTGGGACGACGTCCACGGCCACCTGCCCTGCCGCATTACCTTTTTCTTCGAGGGCGAAGAGGAATCGGGCTCGCCCTCGCTGATACCCTTCCTGAACGAGAACGCAGCCGAGCTTGACGCCGATCTCGCGCTGATCTGCGACACCTCGATGGTCGCGCCGGGCGTGCCGTCGATCTCGTCGCAATTGCGCGGCATGCTCAAGGACGAATTCACACTGCACGGGCCGCGCATCGACCTGCATTCGGGCCATTACGGCGGCCCCGCGCTCAACCCGCTGCGCGAGATCGCGAATATCATCGCATCCTTCCATGACGACCAGGGCCGCGTCGCGGTGGAAGGGTTCTACGAGGGCGTCCATGAGGTGCCCGCAGACCAGCTCAGGCAATGGGAACACTGCGGTTTCGACGAGGGCGAATACCTGTCATCGGTCGGCATGACGATGCCGCATGGCGAGGCGGGCTATTCCACGCTCGTCCAGCAGTGGGCGCGCCCGACGCTGGAAATCAACGGCCTCTGGGGTGGCTATCAGGGGGCGGGCACCAAGACCGTGATCCCCGCCGAGGCGCATTGCAAGCTGACCTGCCGGCTGGTCGGCGACATGGACCCCGACAGCCTGCGCGGCAAGATCCGCAAACATGTCGAGGACCGGCTGTCGACCGACGCGACGGTGACGTGGAACCAGGATCTCGACGGCTCGCCGGCGGCGGTCATGAACACCGATCGCCCCGAATTCGAGGCCGCGCGACAGGCGCTCAGCGACGAGTGGAACCGCGAGGCGGTGTTCGCGGGCATGGGCGGCTCGATCCCGATCGCAGGATATTTCAAGCAGATCCTCGGGCTGGATGCCATGCTGATCGGCTTTGCCCAGGAAGACGACGCCATCCATTCCCCCAACGAGAAATACAACGTCGATAGTTTCCACAAGGGCATCCGAAGCTGGGCGCGCGTCCTCGACGCACTGGCGCGGTAAGCAGCGCCGCCGCGCATCGACGGGCTGCAGTGCGGCGATCCATCCTGAGTTTGGCAGTGCTTTATGCCAGCCAAGTCAGGAAACGTTTGGCGCGCTGTGCAGGTTGCAGCCAAATCGCCTGACGGGGGGCGGCCGGGCGATGCGCGCCGGCCTTTGGCGTTGACTCCGCGCGGAACCAAGATTCAGCGCGGGGCGAAATTCCCGATTTCCGCCCAAGCCCGGTTCAGCCCTGCCGGCCCCCGAACCATGTCGACATTTCCGCCACAGCGTCCCGAATCCGGACCCGCAGGTCGGTCGCGGTGTGACCTGCGTCGCAATTCGGAAAGTGGGACCGCGCGGGATGGGTCAAGTGGTTGAAGAGATGCCACCATGCGCAATCGCATATCAGTCAGGGATTCCCACGATGTCGGACCAAGAAGACGACCTCATCCTCGCGGACCTGGACGACGAGGAGCTTGTCCAGCAGATGTTCGACGACCTCTATGACGGCCTGCGGGACGAGATCGAGGAAAGCGTCAACATCCTGCTGGAACGCGGCTGGCAGCCCTACCGCATCCTGACCGAGGCGCTGGTCGGCGGCATGACCATCGTCGGCAAGGATTTCCGCGACGGCATCCTGTTCGTCCCCGAGGTGCTGCTGGCGGCCAACGCGATGAAGGGCGGCATGTTCATCCTGAAACCGCTGCTGGCCGAGACCGGCGCGCCGCGCGTCGGCAAGATGGTGATCGGCACGGTCAAGGGCGACATCCACGACATCGGCAAGAACCTGGTGTCGATGATGATGGAGGGCGCGGGATTCGAGGTGGTCGATATCGGCATCAACAACCCGGTCGAGAACTACCTTGCCGCGCTGGAAAGCGAAAAGCCCGATATCCTGGGCATGTCGGCCCTGCTGACCACCACGATGCCCTACATGAAGGTGGTGATCGACACGATGATCGCCGAAGGCAAGCGCGACGATTACATCGTGTTGGTGGGCGGCGCGCCGCTGAACGAGGAGTTCGGCCGCGCGATCGGGGCCGATGCCTATTGCCGCGATGCCGCCGTCGCCGTGGAAACCGCCAAGACCTTCATGGCGCGCAAGCACAACTCGCTGGCCACGGTCTGAGCAGGGCGCGCGGTCACCGCGCGCCGAACAGGCGTAGAACCGCCACCAGAACGACGCCGTAGAGCACATGCCCCGCCAGCGCGACCCAGGTGATGCCGGTGAAATTCAGAAAGAACGGCAGCCCCGCAAGCGCGGTGATGCCGCCGATGGCGAACAGCCACAGCCCGAAGCCGTAGATTGCGGCGCCGACCGGCCACCCGCCCCGTGGGCCGAGCCGGGACCAGACGGGACGGAACACATGCAGCCAGCCCACCGGGTAACCGACCAGCCCGACAAGATAGAAATGCACGAAATACCCGGCGAAATCGCCATTCGGCAGGCCATACGCCCCCAGCAGGCTTTTCGCCAGCCCATGCGGCGACAGGGTGGCAAAGCCGAGGCTCGGGCTGACGACCTGCCCCCAGAGGTCGAAGGCGACGGTGGCGAAAAAGCCAGAGATGAACATCAGCCCGAGGCTGCGGAATAGCGCGGCGCGGGCGGCGGAAAGCTTGGACGCGAAGGTCATGCGCGGATATCCTGCAAGGGTGTGTGTCTTGACACTACCAGCACAGGGCCGGGTCACAAAACCCTCCCGCATGATGAAACGAAAAGGTCAGACCCAGTGAACGACCGCGACACATCCCTGCCCGATCCCGCCACGCTGACCCGCGAGGGCCTCGCGGCCAGCGGCGCGGGCCGGATCCTGCTGATCGCCTGCGGCGCGCTCGCGCACGAGATCCTCGCGCTGAAACGGCTCAACGGCTGGGATCACATGGATCTGCACTGCCTGCCGGCCAAGCTGCACCTTTATCCCGACCGCATCCCCGCAGAGGTCGAGCGCGCCGTGACCGAGCGTAGTGCCGATTATGCCCGTGTCTTCGTCGTCTATGCAGATTGCGGCACCGGCGGTCTGTTACAGGCCAAATGCGCGGAACTCGGCGTCGAGATGGTCACCGGCCCGCATTGCTACGCCTTTTTCGAAGGGGTGGAGGCCTTCGCAGCGCATGACGACGAAATCACGGCCTTCTACCTGACGGATTTCCTGGTGCGGCAATTCGATGCCTTCGTCTGGCGGCCCATGGGCCTCGACCGGCATCCCGAGCTGCGCGACATGATCTTTGGCAACTACACCACGCTGATCTACCAGGCGCAGACCAAGGATGCCGCGCTCGAGGCCAAGGCCCGCGACTGCGCCGCCCGGTTGGGGCTGGATTACGAGTACCGCTTCACCGGTTACGGCGATCTGGAAACGGTGTTGCAACGCGAGGCGACGACACCCGATACCTGACAAAGGGCGACGGGTTGCCAAAGCAGCGCCATCGCATGTCCGCGGGCAGGCGAGCCCAACCGTTTTTCAACGCGCCTTATCCCTGCCACACCGAAATAGCCCCGATCGACGCGCTCGGCTTTTCCAAATCGCCTGTCCGGCAGGGCGGACATGCGATGGCGCTGTGGTGCGTCGCGCCGGGGCTGCAGCCCAAGTGTGCGCCCGAGGCTCCTTGTCATCCCTCCGCCCCGCCGGGCATCAGCCGGGCCAGCGCGCAGAACCGCTCCAGATCCACCGTCTCGGCGCGGTCGGTGGGCGCGATACCGGCGGCGATCAACCGGTCCTCGATATCGGGGGCGGTGCCCTTCAGCGCCGCCCGCAGCATCTTGCGCCGCTGGTTGAACGCCTTTGCCACGACCCGCTCCAGTATCTTCGGATCGGCCGGATACCGCGGCGCGTCGAGGGCCGTCAGATGCACCACCGCGCTGGATACCTTGGGCGGCGGGGTAAAGGCCTCGGGCGGCAGATGCAGCACGATCCGGGGGTCGGCGCGCCACTGCGCCAGCAGCGCCAGCCGCCCGTAGGCCTTCGATCCGGGCGCGGCCACGATCCGCTCGGCCACTTCGCGCTGGAACATCAGCGTCAGCGACGACCAGAAGGGCGGCCAGTCCGCAGGCGTCAGCCAGCGCACTAGCAATTCGGTGCCCACGTTGTAGGGCAGGTTCGCCACCACCCGGATCGGCGGCGTCAGATGCGCCAGCGGATCGACGTCCAGCGCGTCGCCATGAATGACCTGCAGGCGCCCGCCCGCAGCCTCGGCCACCTCGGCCAGCGGGGCCAGACAGCGCACGTCCTTCTCGATGGCCAACACCCGGCGCGCGCCCTCGGCCAGCAGACCGCGTGTCAGCCCGCCGGGGCCAGGGCCGATCTCCAGCACGTCGCAGTTGCCCAGATCGCCGGCCTGACGGGCAATCTTGGATGTCAGATTCAGATCCAGCAGGAAATTCTGGCCCATCGACTTGCGCGCCGTCAGGCCATGCGCGGCGATCACGCGGGACAGGGACGGCAGCCCGTCAAGCGTGCTCATGCCGCGCGCGCCCGCCCCATGCGATACGCCATGCGCAGCGCCTCGATCAGTGAGGTGGGATTGGCGGTGCCCTGTCCCGCGATGTCGAACGCCGTGCCGTGATCGGGCGAGGTGCGGATGAACGGCAGCCCCAGCGTGACATTCACGCCGCGGTCGAAATCCAGCGTCTTGATCGGGATCAGTGCCTGATCGTGATACATGGCGATGGCGGCATCGTAACGATCCCGTGCCGCGGCATGAAACATCGTGTCCGCCGATAGCGGCCCGCGCAGATCAAGCCCCTCGGCGCGCAGACGGTCCAGCACCGGGGCAATGACCTCGATCTCGTCACGGCCCATGCGCCCGCCCTCGCCGGCATGGGGGTTCAGCCCGGCCACGGCCAGACGCGGGGCGGCAAAACCGAAATCGCGGATCAACGCGGCATGGGTGATGCGGATCACCTGCTCCAGCAGGTCGCCGGTCAGCGCACCCGGCACCTCGGCCAGCGGGATGTGGATGGTCGCCGGCACCACGCGCAGGCGGTCCGAGGCGAGCATCATCACCACTCGGTCCACCCCCGCCAGATGCGCAAGATATTCGGTATGGCCGGGATAGCTGAACCCTGCCCCCTCCTGCAGCGCCTGCTTGTGAATGGGCGCGGTGCAAAGCGCCAGCGCCTGACCCGATCGCACCAGATTCACGCCGCGCGCGATCACGTCGATCACACCCTGGGCCTGGGCCGGCTGAGGCGTACCGGGGGTTCGCGGACCGGGGAAGTCATGCGGCAGCACCGGCAGACCCCGCGCCGCGGCCGCCGTCGCCTCGGACGGGGAATCGATGACCACATGCGGCGCATTGTCGGGAAGGTGGTCCGGGTCGCCGATCAGGAAAAACGGTACCTCCGTGCCCACCACACGCCACGCCGCGACAGCGATCTCGGGGCCGATGCCCGCAGGCTCGCCGCAAGTCAGCGCGACGGGCCGCCTCACGGTTCGACGATCCGCGCCTCGGCGCGCAACTGTTCGAGATAGCCGTCGGCGAAGGACTGGATGCGCTGGTTGCGGATGAAGTTCGACAGGTCCTCGACGGTGGGCTGCTCGCCGTCCAGCTCGGGGGACCGGCCACAAAGCATCAGGAAGACCAGCGTCTGGCCGTCACCGCGCGTGATCTCGGCCGAGGTTTCACCGGGGTCCAGCCGCCGCAACTGCGCGGCGATGTCGGCTGGAATCTCTTCGGGGGGCTGCGACCGGCGTTCCAGCACCTCGGGCGGCTGATCCTGCGCGACGCCGTAAAGATCGTCGCAGGTATCCACGTCGGCCCGGACGCGTGCGGCGCGGCGCAGCGCCTCTTGGCTGCGCCCGCCGGGGATGTAGTAGGTCGCGTACTCGATCGCGGAATAGTCCGGGCGGGTGACAGAGGTCTCCTCGATATCGCGCATGAAGAAGATCGCCAACGCCCCGTCGATGGGCAACGGGTCGGACACATCTCCGGGTGCCAGCGCGAGCACGATCTGGCGCAGCCCCTCGGGCAGATCCGAGGCCTGCGTCCAGTTCATGCGCCCGCCCTGCCGGGCGGTGCCGGCCGCGGAATGCTCGCGGGCAAAGGCGGCAAAGCGGGCTTCGCTCTCGACGTTGGCGATGCGCGCGGCAAGGTTCTGCTGCGCCTCGGCCTGTTCGGCGCTCTGGATCGGCAGGATGATCTCGGACAGAAGCACGCGCACGGCCGAGCCGCCGGTCAGCGCCTGCGTGGCGCGTTCCAGATCGGCGTCGCTGACAGAGACGCGAGGGGCAAAGCGCGCGCGGGTGAATTCGCGCCACGTGATCCCGGCCCGGACGAATTCGCGGAACGATTCCTCGGACACGCCGGCCTGAGAAAGCGCCGCGATGAATTCATCCGCCCCCATGTCGGCGCGGCCCGCGAATTCCTCCATGCCGCTGCGGATCGCCTCGTCGGGAAGGCTGACACCGGCGTTTCGCGCCGCTTCGAGCTTGATGCGTTCCTCGATCAACTGCTCGCGGGCGAGCTGCTGCGGATCGCCGGGCGCGCGAAACAGGCCCAGCATCCGCGCGCGCTGCTGCAATTCGTAGCGCGTGATTGCCTGATCGTTGACGTAGATCACCGGCGCGAACAGGTTTTGCGCCCCGACCGGGCCGGTCGGCGCCGCGACAGCCACCGCGATCCCGAGAATGAAGCTGGCCAAAAGGGCCGGGATGCGACGCAAGCTGGGGGTCATTGTGATCAGTTCCTGCATGTCCGTGTAAAGCTCTGGTCCTGGGTCGCTGCGGAAAATCCCCGCAATCCCACGGTAAAGCCGATGTTGGTCTCAGGTTCAAGGATAGTCGAAGAGGTGAAGCGGCGCGAGACGGAAAGCGTGATGTCCACGCATTCGTTGGAATAGGTCAGCCCGGCACCGGCACGGATGTTGCGTTCTGTCACCGCGTCATAGCGCCATTCGGCGCGCGCGGTCCAGTGACGGGCAAAGCGGTAGCTGCCGTCGATCGCCCATTCCGACACGGTCGAGGGCCGGCTTTCGCGCGGATCGTTGGACAGCCAGATATAGGTCGCCCCTATATCGGTGCGGTCGTTGAACCAGCTTGCGCGGGCCTCGGCCTTGGTGGTGTCCCACACGCCGTCAAATAGGCTGCGCGCGGTGACGGTCAGGCCGTTGGCATTGCGGATCTGCGCGGCGATCAGCAGATCCGACCGGCGGTCGCGCAGCCCCGAGGACCGGGTGAAGGTGGGCGTGCCGTCGGGCTCCAGCAGGCGGTCGTCGCGCAGCACCTGCCCGACGGCCAGCCGTCCCTGCCAGCCCTCGGGATCGATCCGAGTGTAGCTCAGCCCGTAGGCCGCCGCGTAGCCGCGTTCGCGCCGGTCGGGGGCGCTGAAACGCGACACGTTGAACAGGTTGCCCTCGTCGAACTCGATGGCCGTGCTCTCATCCTGCGGAATGTCGGGGTTCGCGCCCCCCGACCAGGCCAGCTGCGCCACCGGCTCGATCACATGTGCAACGCCCCCACGCCCGGCCCGGATCAGCGGCCAGCGCAGCCGGGCGGCCGCTGTCGGCGTGATCTCGGTGGCCTGCGCTTGGGCTGTCATGCCGATCTGGCGGATCTCGAAATGATCAATCGTCACCCCGGGGCGGAACTCGGCGAGCACGCCCGCGGGCAACAGCCAGTTGCGCCGCCAGTGCAGCCCCGTGGTCAGCCGCGTGACATCCCGCCCGTCGGCGAAGCGGTCGAAATCCGGGCCGTCCGTGACACGGTCGGACCTGCGATAATGGCTGTGGGCGGCGGCCGAAAACCGAAGCTCGCCACCAAGGCGCGCGGGAAAAAACCGCCGTTGATATTCTGCATCGCCGACGATCGACGGCAATGTGGCATTGCTTTCGCCGTCGCGCAGGGACCGGTAATGCGCCAGCGCGCCGTAGATGTATTCGTCGCGCCGGGCGCGTTCGACGGACACCTCGCTGGTCAGCCGGTCCTTGGCGGAAAACCCGTGATCCAGAAGAAACGTGTCGTCGCTGGTCATCTCGAGATCGAACCGCAGGGTGAAATCACGTGGCAGATCGAACCGCCCCTCGGCGAACAGGTAGCCCCGCGATCCGCGCTGGTTGAAATCGTCATCCGCCACCGCCGCGTTGATCTCGATCTCGCCGCGTCGGAACGCCTGCCGGTAGCGCAGGCCAAGGCGGCGCGTTTCGGTCGCCCAGAACGGCACGAGCGTCAGGTCGCGATGGTCGCCCAGCCGGATGAAATACGGCACGCGCAGGCCCGTGCCCAACAGACTGGAATTGATCAGCGACGGGGTCAGAAACCCCGTTGCACGCTCGACCGTCGGATCGGGCAGGCGCAGGCGCGGCAGGTACAGGATCGGCGTGTCAAGAACGCGCAGCTGCGCATTCTCGAAATGAAGCTGGCGCTTTTCCTGATCGTGGACCACCCGTTCGGCCCGGATCTGCCACAATGGCGGCCGCCCGTCCTCGCAGATCCGGCACGAGGTCACGGCCACCTTGTAAAGCTGGTTATACCGCGCGTCGGTGCGCCGCATCTGCCGGGCCGCAAGCTGCAACTGGTCCTGCATCACGATGCGGGCGCCGCGCAGGATGCCGTTGGTCAGGTCACGGTCCAGCTCTGCGCTTTGTGCGACCACCACGGTGTCACCCGCTTCGGTCAGGGTCAGCGGACCGGTGATCGTCAGCCGGTCGGCGCTGCGGTCGTAAACGATCCTCTCGGCCGTCAGACGGCGGCCTTGATACATCGCCTCGACATTGCCGGTGGCGACCAGTGTGGACGCGGCGGTCAGGCGCACCTCGTCGGCCACCAGCATCGCAGGGCCGGGCGTCTCTTGTGCCCGCACCGGACCCAGCATCGCCAGCCCGGCGACGAGAAGGCACAACACGCGTCTCATCCATCCTCCAGATGCAACAGCAGCCCCAGAGCAAGAAACAGCGACGCGACGGGCGGCGCCCAGGCCGCAAGCGCCACCGGGATCTGCCCGTTCTCACCGAGGATCTGCGCGAAATTGCGGATGTAATGAAGCCCGAACCCCACGATCACCGCCAGCAGCACCATCAGCCCCATATTGGCCCCGCGCGCATGCCGGATGGTGAATGTCGCCGACATCAGCACTAGCGCCGCGAAGAACACCGGGCGGGCCAGTTCGCTCTGGAACCAGATGGCATAGCGGCGCGCCGAGAAACCCGACGCCTCGAGCTGGGCGATGAAGTCCGGCAGGTCCCAGACGGGGATGTAGCGGGGCCGCCCGAAGCTTTCGATGATCCGCTCCTGCGTCAGATCGGACGGGATGGCAAGCGTGTCCATCCGCCGTGCCCCGGCCTCGGGGTTGCCGTCCTCGGACAGGTCCCAGACCTTCGCGTCGCGCAACAGCCACTCGCCCGTCGCAAGCACGGCCGACTCGGCCTGGATGCGCCGCAGCGGCGCGCCGTCGCTGTCGAAATCCAGAAAGCTCGGCTCGTAGAGCGTACCCAGATCCGAGCTTGCGCGCGCTGCGAACATCACCGTCTGCCCGTTCTCGCCCCCCTGCCGCAGCCACAGCCCCTCGGACGCGATCGCGAGCGACGCGGTTTCGGCCCCGCGATAGAGGTTCTGAAGATCGTGCGCGCGTTTCGACGTCGCCGCGACGATAGGGTTGCCGATGGCCACCCCGAGACACCCGATGATCAGCGCCACGCAGACCGGCGCGAGCAGCCCGCCCAGCGCCGACCGGCCCGATGCCCGCACGACCACAAGCTCGGAACTGCGCCCCAGCCGCACGAACAGCGCGACCGAGGACAGGATGATGACAAGCGGCAGGATTTCGTAATTCGCCCACGGCATCTTGTAGAGTACCAGCGTCAGCACATCCCCGAACGGCCGGTCGGGGAAATCGCCCAGTTCGTCCAGCAACTCGATCAGCGCGATCAGCGCGGCCAGCGACAGCGCCACGCCCAGAAAGCTCAGCAGAAAGCGGCGCGCGAAATAGAGATGCAGCGTCATGCCTGCGCTCCCGTCACCCGGCCCCGCAGACGCGCGACCAGCCGCCGCAGAAGGCCGGGACGGGTGGCAAGGCTCAGCAACAGGATCGAGACGGCCACGCCGATCAGCGGCGGCAGGTACAAGACCGGCCACAGCGCGCCATTGACCAGCACCGGCGCGATCACTGCGCTCTCGACGATCTTGATACCCACCAGAAGCCCGAAGGCGAGACCCACCGGGCGCCACACGCCGAACCGGCTGTAGCTGCCGACCAGAAGCGTGCAGAACCCCACCAGCGCGGCGATGATGCCCATCAGCGCGTCGGTGAACCGGCCGTGCAGTTGCGACATGACCAGACCGTAGGATGTACCGGTGCGGTCGGCGACGGCCTCGGGGGCGCGCAGCATGTCGAGGGTCGAGGCGTAGGCGACCTTGTCGAGATCGATCGCATCGCGACTGACAAGGCTGCTGATATCGTAAGAGAAGTCGTCGAAATGGGTCGTGAACAGACGATCGCTGTCCTGCCGTATGGTCTGGGCGAGCCCTGCCACCATCACCAGCCGCGTGGCGCCCTGATCCTGCACCAGGTAGGCGCGCGTCGAGGTGTAGGTGACCGCGCTGTCGCGGCCGCGGCGATCGGACAGGAACACATCGCGCAATTCACCCGCCGGCGTTATCTCGCGGATGTAGAAGGTGATGCCCGGCGCGGGGTGCAAGAACTCGCCCTCGCTCAGCAACTGGGCCGTGATGTTGCGCGACACCTCGTCTTCGCGCAGGCGCAGCTGGCTCATGCTGGTGGGGATCAGGACATGCGCCAGCACCGACATCATCAGGGCCACGATCACCCCGAACATCAACAACGGACGCATGAGACGCAGCGGCGAATAGCCCATCGCCTGCATCACCGTCAGCTCGCTTTCCGACGACATCCGGTACACCACGTACACCGCCGCCGCGAAGGCCGCGATCGGCAGCACGACCCCGATCACACCCGGCAGGGTCAGCGCCGCGAATTCCAGAAACACCCACGCGGGCTGGCCGTCACCGATCAGCTTGTCGAACATGCGCACCGCGCTGTTGATCCAGAAAATCGAGACCAGAACAAGCGCGAAAAAGCCGAACATCACGAGGAATTGCGACAGCATGTATCTGTCGAATCTGGTCACATTGTCCCCCATGACAGCACGTGTCGGCCAGACTAGCCGAATTGATGCACCGGGAAAACTGCTAACTGGCGTTCAGGTGCATGGCGCGCTAGGTCTGGCGAAACAGGGAAAATACAGGAGTCCTTCGATGACCACGCCCGCGTCCGTCACCTTCACAGAGACCGATCTCGACACGATCGCCACCGCCGAGGGGCGTGTCGCGGTCTGTGTCACCCCCGATGGCAAGCTCGATCAAGCCGCGCGGCGGGTGAATCGCGTGACCAAGGGCACGCTGGCCCGCATCGTCGAATCGGGCACGCTGGACAAGAAATCCCCCGGCGACGTGCTGACGCTCGCCTGGCCCGCTGGCATGGCCGCCGAGGCGCTGGATATCGTCGTGCTGCCCCGCAATGCCGGCATAGAGGACAGCCGTCGCGCCGGTGTGGGGCTTGGCCGCGCCATGGGCGACGGGCCGCTGCTGATCCTGGGCGGCAGCCTCAAGCGGCCGGTTCAGGTGGTGCTGGGCGCGGTCCTGCGCGGCTATGACTTCACCGACCACAAATCGGTGGAACGCCCCGCGCCGCGCCGGATCACCGCGATGGTCGCCAATCCCGAGGACGCAGAGGCCGAGGCCGCACCGGCCCTCGCCGTCGCCGATGGCGTGTTCTTCACCCGCGATCTCGTCAGCGAACCGGCCAACCACCTGACCACCAGCGAGTTCGCGCGTCGGATCGCGGCGATGCAGGATCTCGGTCTCAAGGTCACCATCCTTGAAGAGACCGACATGGAAAAGCTGGGCATGGGCGCATTGCTCAGCGTCGGCCTGGGCAGTGCCAGCCCCTCCAAGCTCGCGGTGATGGAATGGCAGGGTGGCGACGCCGGCGATGCGCCGCTGGCGCTGGTGGGCAAGGGCGTGATCTTCGATACCGGCGGCATCAGCATCAAGCCCGCGCAGGGCATGGAAGACATGACGATGGACATGGCCGGCGCCGGCGTAGTCGCGGGCGTCATGCGCACGCTGGCCCGGCGCAAGGCGCGCGCGAATGTCGTGGGCCTTGTGGGGCTGGTGGAAAACATGGTGTCGGACCGCGCCACGCGACCTGGCGACGTGGTGACCTCGATGAAGGGTGACACGATCGAGGTGATCAACACCGATGCCGAGGGCCGCATGGTTCTGGCCGATGTGCTTTGGTATGCGCAGGAAACCTACAAGCCTCGCGGCGTGATCGACCTCGCTACCCTCACCGGGGCCGCCATCGTCGCCCTCGGGCACGAGAATGCCGCGGCGCTCAGCACCGACGACACGCTCTGCGACGCGGTGCTGAAGGCCGCAAAGGCCGAGGGTGAGGGCCTGTGGCGGATGCCCCTGGGCAAGGCCTATGCCGACATGATGAAAAGCGATATCGCCGACGTCAAGAACGCGGGCGGGCGTCCGGCAGGCACCATCACCGCAGCGGAATTCCTGCATCGCTTTGTCAAGGATGACATGCCGTGGGTGCATCTCGACATTGCCGGCGTCGCCCATGTGAAGGCGGAAACGACCTATGCCCCAAAGGGCGCGTCGGGCTGGGGGGTCATGACCCTCAACCGGTTGGTGGCGGACATGCTGGAAGGCTGACGGCATGGGCGCCGCCTATTTCTACCACCTGACGCGCCGCCCGCTCGAGGCCACCTTGCCGCAACTGCTGCAAAAGGCGCTCGGGGCGGGCTGGCGGGTCGCGGTGCGCGGCACGGACCCCGACCGCCTCGACTGGCTCGACCGGCAGCTCTGGCTGGGCCCCGAGGACGGGTTCCTGCCGCACGGGCTGGCCGGCGGGCCGCATGATGCAGACCAGCCGGTGCTGCTGACCACCACGGCGGACCATCCCAACGGGGCCACCTGCGTGATGGCCGTCGACGGTGCCGAGGTAGCGCCCGACGAGGTCGCCGCGCTGTCGCGCGTCTGCATCCTCTTCGACGGCAACGACGCCACGGCGCTGGACCGGGCCCGCGGCCAGTGGAAGACCCTGACCCACGCGGGCTGTGCCGCACAATACTGGTCCGAAGAGTCCGGCCGCTGGGAAAAGAAGGCCGAGAGATAAGGCGGCATTTCCCGAAAGTCGGGGAAAGCCGCGCATCGACGGGCCGCGGTGCGGCGATCCAAGCCATGGGCGACAGCACTTGATGTCGGCAGCCCCGAACGACATCCGAGCGTCGCGCAGGTGTCAGCCAAATCGCCGTGCCGGGGGGCGGCCCGGCGATGCGCGGCGGCGCGCAAGCGCGCCTCGATTCCGCGCCTGAGCACCCGGCGCCACGCCCCCCCTCTGGACATTCCCCCCGCACCACGCTTTACCGCCCCAATGACGGATCCGATCTACGCCATCCCCGACATTCACGGGCAGGCCGCCCAGCTTGAACAAGCCCTCGCGCTGGTCGCGCGCGATGGCGGGCCCGACGCCCGCATCGTCTTTCTCGGCGACCTCGTGGATCGCGGCCCCGACAGCCGCACGGTGATCGAACGCCTGATGCAGGGCCAGGCCGACGGTCACCCCTGGACCGTCTTGCGCGGCAATCACGACCAGATGTTTCTTGATTTCCTCGACACGGGCAGCCTGCACTTCGCGCAGATCAAGTCGGGCCTGTCGTGGCGAGACCACCGGCTGGGCGGGGCGGAAACGCTGGCCTCCTACGGCGTGACCGAAGAAAACGATGCCGCCGCATGGCGCGCGGCCCAAGACGCCGTGCCGCAGGCGCATCGCGACTGGCTGGCCGGCCTGCCGCTCTGGCATGAGGACGGCGATCTGCTCTTCGTGCATGCCGGCATCCGCCCCGGCATACCGCTTGAAGACCAGCGGCCCGAGGATCTTCAATGGATCCGCAACGGCTTTCTCGACTACGAGGGCGCGCATCCATGGCTCGTGGTGCACGGGCACACCGCGCTCGAGTTCCCGCAATATTTCGGCAACCGCGTCGACCTCGACGCCGGGGCGGGCTACGGTCACCCACTCTGGCCCGCGGTGTTCGAGGGCACCAATGGCTGGCTTCTGTCAAGCACGGGCCGCATCGCCCTCTGCCCCTGAGCGTCACTCCGCAGCCCACTTGCCGGCCCCTGGTCATTGTCCGGCTCGACCGGACGATCTCTCAGCCCCAAAGCGCCCCACCCCGCCAAGAGGCCCCGCACGGAAAAGCGGCCCGCGCAGAGAAGGGCCGGGGCGCGGCGATGCGCGGCGGCGCGCCTTGTTCCGTGCGGTAGCGGTTGAGACCCGGTCGATGAAGATGTTGCCGAAAGATGACGCAGCAGGTCGGCGTGGACGGTGCGGGCGTCGCTCGGGCCGTCGGGTAAATCCTCGCCCAGAACCGTCGGCTCATCCGCCCGGCAAGTCTTGATCAGCGTCTCGTCGGCGCGGGTCAGGTCGTCCTGTACAGGCAATCGTCGGATACCGGCATCGGTCCGGATGGTCATGGCACTACACTCGCGCGACAGGGGCGGATGGGGTGATTGGCAAAACCACCCAAGCGCCGCCGCGGCAAGCCGCGGGTTTGTGTACACATCAGGGGTGAAAAACGTACACCCTTTACGCAGCCCCGCCGATGATCGTTGCCAAGCGCGGGGCCAAGTCGCTAGGGTCGTCCCGACAGGATTCACAGGAGGACCCCATGACCGACATCGTGATACTCGACGGTTGCCGCACCGCCATCGGCACCTTTGGCGGCAAGCTTGCCGGAACGCCGCCCACGCAGCTTGGCGCGCTCGTGGCGAAAGAGGCGATGAAACGTGCGGGCGTCGAGGGCGGGCAGATCGGCCATGTCGTCTACGGCCACGTCATCAACACCGAACCGCGCGACATGTATGTCAGCCGGGTCGCCGCCATCGACGCCGGCATCCCCGACACCGCGCCCGCGATGAACGTCAACCGCCTCTGCGGGTCGGGCGCGCAAGCCGTCGTGTCCGTCGTCCAGTCCCTGATGCTGGGCGATGCCGATTTCGGCCTCGCCGGCGGTGTCGAGAACATGAGCCGCTCGCCCTTCATCGTGCCCGATCAACGCTGGGGCGCCAAGATGGGCGATATCAAGTCGCTTGACATGATGGTGGGCACGCTGACCTGTCCCTTCGGGTCGGGCCACATGGGCGTGACCGCCGACAACGTCGCGAAGGAGCACGATATCAGCCGCACCGATCAGGACGCCTTCGCGCTGGAAAGCCAGCGCCGGGCGGGCGTCGCGATCGAGGAAGGGCGGTTCAAGTCACAGATCGTGCCCGTCGAAGTGCGGGTAAAGCGCGACATGGTGGCGTTTGAGACCGACGAACACCCCAAGCCCACCACCGCCGAAGGACTCGCCGGCCTGCGCCCGGCCTTCCAGAAGGACGGCAGCGTAACCGCCGGCAATGCCAGCGGTATCAACGACGGAGCGGCGGCGCTGGTGCTGGCGCGCGCCGAGGCGGCCGAGGCCGCGGGCCTGAAACCCCGTGCGCGGATCCTTGGCTATGCGCATTCCGGCGTCCGCCCCGAGGTGATGGGCATCGGCCCGATCCCCGCCGTCCAGAGCCTGATGGAGAAGACCGGGCTGAGTGCCAGCGATTTCGACGTCGTGGAATCGAACGAGGCGTTTGCGGCGCAGGCGCTTGCGGTCAACAAGGGGCTGGGCCTTGATGCCGGCCGCGTGAACCCGAATGGCGGCGCGATCGCACTGGGCCACCCCGTGGGCGCCACGGGCGCCATCCTGACCGTCAAGGCGCTGTACGAGCTGGAGCGCACCGGCGGCAAACGCGCGCTGATCACCATGTGCATCGGCGGTGGCCAGGGCATCGCCATTGCCATCGAGGCGCTCTGACCGGACATTCCCGCGCGCGTTAACCGCCTGTTCACGACGATGCCGGATTGTGACACAAACACGGTCCGGCAGGTCGGAGGATGGGCATGACCCTTGCCAACAAGCTGGCAGAGGAACGACGCGCCAGACTGGCCGCCGAACGGCTGCTGGAACAGAAACAGGCGGAATTGCAGGCCGCCAACCGCAAGCTGGGCAACCACGCGCGCGCCCTGTCAAACGAGATCCACGACACCCGCGCCGAAGTTCAGACCGTGCGCGACGAGAATATCCGCGTCAAATCGGATCTCAGCGTCGCACATGAAAAGGTCGAGATTGCCGAACGGCGGCTGTGGCATTCGATCCAGACGATCCAGGACGGGTTCGCCTTCTTCGATGCCGACAGCCGCATGATCGCCGCCAACGAGGCGTGGCTTGCGGTCTTCGACGGGGTCGAGGTCGTCAGGCCCGGTGTCAGCTATATCGAGATCCTGCAGGTTCTCACCGAAGAGGGCATCGTCGATATCGGCGATCTGAAACCCCATGAGTGGCGCGAGCGCATGCTCGACCGATGGCAGCAGGACAATCCCGCCTCCGATGTGATCCGCCTCTGGAACGGCCACTACATCAAGCTCACCGACCGTCGCGGCCATGGCGGCGATGTCGTCAGCCTCGTCCAGAACATCAGCGCATCGATCCGCTATGAAAAGGATCTCAAGGAGGCCCGCCGCCGGGCCGAGATGGCCAACCGGGCCAAGTCCACCTTCCTTGCCAACATGAGCCACGAGATCCGCACGCCGATGAACGGTGTGGTCGGCATGGCGGATCTGCTGCTGGACAGCGACCTGACCGAGGAACAGCGGCTTTATACCTCGACCATCAAGCATTCCGGCGAGGCGCTGCTGGAGATCATCAACGACGTGCTCGACTACTCCAAGATCGAGGCCGACAAGCTGTCGCTGCAGGCGGTGCCCTTTGATCTGGAACATTGCATTCACGAGCTGGTGACGCTGATGCAGACGACCGCGCGCGACAAGGGGCTGGATCTGCTGGTCGAGTACGATCTTTTCCTGCCCACCGGCCTGATCGGTGATCCGGGGCGGATCCGCCAGATCCTGACGAACCTGTTGGGCAATGCCCTGAAGTTCACGGAGGCGGGGCATGTCCTTGTCCGGGTGACCGGCGTGCCCCAAGGGCACGGCGAGACGGCCACCGTGCATGTCAGCATCGAGGATACCGGGATCGGCATTCCACCCGAAAAGGTCGAGCATATCTTCGGCGAATTCAACCAGGTGGACGACGAGAGGAACCGCAAGTTCGAGGGTACCGGGCTTGGTCTCGCGATCTCGCAAAAGCTGGTCCAGCTGATGCAGGGCGAGATCTGGGTCGAATCCGTGCCGGGCGTGGGATCGACCTTCGGATTTTCCGTGACGCTGCCGGTGGCAAACCCCGACACGACATGGGAGCCACGCCTGCCCGCCGGCCTGCGGCGCGCCCTGATCGTCGACCCGCAAGAGGCGAACCGCGCGATCCTGACCCGCCAGCTATCCGGCCTGAACCTTGACGTGCTCGGCTGCGGCAGCGCGGCCGAGGCGCTCGACCTTGTCGATGGCGACATCGACGTGATCCTGTGCGAGCATACCATGGACGAAATGGACGGGCTCGAACTGGCCGAGGCGCTGCGCGGTGCGGGCCACGAGATGCCGATCATCCTGTTCAGCCGGAACGCCGGACAGGCAGATCGGGAACCGGGCCGCACTCGCGTGCAGGCGGTGGTCCACAAACCCGCGCCGCGCCGCGCCTTGATCGACGCGCTCTGCGCCGTCGCCCCAGACCCCAACGCAGATCATGCAGGGGCCGGGCCAAGACCGATGCGCGTGCTCGCGGCCGAGGATAACAAGACCAACCGTCTGGTGTTTTCCAAGATGGTCAAGTCCCTCGATATCGACCTGCAATTCGCCGAAAACGGCCGTGAGGCGGTTGAACTCTACGAACGTTTTGATCCCGACATCATCTTCATGGACATATCCATGCCCGAAATGGACGGAAAGGACGCGGCCCGCGCGATACGCACGATCGAATCCGACAGCGGGGTGCATGTGTCCATTGTCGCCATGACGGCACATGCCATAAAGGGCGACGATGCCGAAATCCTTGCGGCGGGCCTCGATCACTACCTGACCAAACCGCTGCGCAAGGAGGCGATCATCGCGCGGATTGTCGACGCACGCCCCGATGACGCACGTCAGCCGGTCTCGGACGTTGCCGATGCTCAGGCCGGGTAATCGCGCAGGAAAACGAAGCTGTCGCCATCCGACATGTCGCCATTGTACCGATAACCGCCCATGTCGAAATCCTTGAGAGCCTCGGGATCGGTCAGACGATGCTGGATGATGAAACGGGCCATGGCCCCCCGCGCCTTCTTCGCATAGAAGCTGACGACCTTCGGCGTGCCCGCCTTTTCTTCCATGAAGACCGGGGTTATCACCCGCAGGTCCAGCGCGGCGCGGTCCACGGCCCCGAAATATTCCTGGCTGGCGCAATTCACCAGCGTGTCGGACCCGATCGCGGCCGCCTGTGCGTTGAGCGCCGTTGCGATCGTGTCGCCCCAGTAGTCGTAAAGCGTTTTGCCATGCGCGGTCTTGAGGCGGCTGCCCATTTCCAGGCGGTACGGCTCTATCGCGTCAAGCGGGCGCAGCAGCCCGTAAAGCCCCGACAGAATCCGGAAATGATCCTGCGCCCAAGCCATCTCTTCGGGATCGAGACTGTCTGCTTCCAGACCCTGATAGGTGTCGCCCGCAAAGGCAAGCGCGGCCGGCTTGGCCTCCATCGTGCCGAACTCTGCGAACCGGTCGGCGTTGAGCCGGGCGAGCTTTTCGCTGATCTTCATCAGGTCCTGCAGATCGCCGACACTCAATCCACGCGCCACCGATGCCAGGTCCTCGGCCTGCGCGTGAAAGGCGGGCCGGGTCGGCGTTACGCCGGGGGCGGGACTCATGTCGAGTTTCTTGGCGGGCGAGACGACAACCAGCATATGTGCATTCCTATGTAACGGTACCGGTGGAGTTAATCCGCCATGCGCAGGACGTCCAGAAATGCGGGACCGAATCGTTCGGTATATTTCTCGCCGATAAGCCGGGCCATCTCATCGCTGTCGCGCGGACGCTGTCGGGCCACCTTGGCCAGCGCCGCGGCCGAACAGCTGAGCGGTTTGTCGATGCCGTCCGGTCCGCGCGCAAGCTGCGCCTGCACCTCGATCAACTGGTCGTAGACTTCGCCCGCGGCCCCCCCGGCCAGCTTGCGACGAGTCGGGTGCACGGTCTCGGTTCCGCCGTTGATGACCGCCAGGAACGCCGCGCCATACCGTTCAAGCTTGGTCGCACCGACCCCGCCGATCCGGGCCATCTGATCTTGATTGGCGGGCCGCGTCTCGGCCATCTCGATGAGGGTCCGGTCGTTGAAGACGATATAGGCGGGCACGCCGGCCGCTTCGGCCAATGCCCGGCGTTTCGCCTTGAGCGCAGACAGAAGCGGCGCATCCTCGTCCGAGACAAGCGCCTTGACCGCCGGGCGCGGTGCGCGGGGGGCTGTCTCGCGGCGCAGGGTGATCGCCTCTTCGCCGCGCAGGATCGGGCGCGCGGCCTCGGTCATCACCAGCGCGCCGTGACGCTCGGGATCGGGGCGCACAAGGTCGTGCCCCATCATCTGGCGGAACACCCCCTGCCAGCCGCGCTTGTCGATGTCGCGTCCCACCCCGAAGGTGGGCAGGCGGTCGTGACCGCGCGCGGTGACCTTGTCGGTGGTCTGCCCCGTCAGGATGTCGATCAGATGCCCCGCGCCGAAGCGTTCCTCGGTCCGCAGGATCGCCGACAGCGCCTTGCGCACCGCTGCGGTACCGTCGAAGGACTGGGGCGGGGTTTCGCACAGGTCGCAATGCCCGCAGGGCGCGGCCTCTTCCCCGAAATACCGCAGCAGCGCCACCCGGCGACAGGTCAGCGCCTCGGCCAGCCCCAGCAGGGCGTTCAGCCGCCCGTGATCGGCCATGCGCCGTTCTGGCGGGGCCAGCCCCTCGTCGATCTGCGACCGGCGCAGGCGGATATCGTCGGGACCGAACAGCGTCATCGTCTCGGCCGGTGCCCCGTCGCGGCCTGCGCGCCCGATTTCCTGGTAATAGGCCTCGATGGATTTCGGCAGGTCGGCATGCGCGACCCACCGGATATCGGGCTTGTCCACGCCCATGCCGAAGGCCACGGTCGCGACCACGATCAGCCCGTCCTCGGTGTTGAAGCGCTGTTCGACATGGCGGCGCTGATCGGCCTCCATCCCGCCGTGATAGGCGCAGGCCGCGTGCCCGGATTGGCCCAGCGCCTGTGCTAGGCTTTCTGTCTTGGCGCGCGTGCCGCAATAGACGATGCCCGACTGTCCCTTGCGCGCCTCGGCAAACTCCATGATCTGGCGGCGCGGCCCGTCCTTGGGCTGGAAGGCAAGGTGGATGTTGGGCCGGTCAAAACCGTGCAGGAAGATCTGCGGCGGCTGGCCATCAAACAGCTTCGCGACGATCTCGTCGCGGGTTTCGGCGTCGGCGGTGGCGGTGAAGGCCGCAAGCGGGACACCCAGCGCGCGCCGCAATTCGCCGATCCGCAGGTAATCGGGCCGGAAATCGTGCCCCCATTGGCTGACGCAATGCGCCTCGTCCACCGCGATCAGGCCGACGCCGATCCGCCGCAACATGCCGATGGCCGATCCCGCCGACAGCCGTTCGGGCGCGATGTAGAGAAGGCGCAGACGACCGGATTCCAGCTTTTCCCAGACCTCGGCGGTTTCCTCTTCGGTATTGCCCGAGGTCAACGCGCCGGCCTCGACCCCGGCCGCCTTCAGCGCGCGCACCTGATCGCGCATCAGCGCGATCAGCGGCGATATCACGACGGTGACCCCGTCGCGCATCAACGCGGGCAACTGGAAACACAGGGATTTGCCGCCGCCCGTCGGCATGATCGCCAGCGTGTTGCAGCCCGTGGCGACGGTGTGGACGATCTCTTCCTGTCCGGGACGAAACGCGTCGAATCCAAAGACGTCGCGCAGAAGCGTTACGGCGCTTTGCATGGGCGAACCTGTGAGTTTATACCATATATGCTGTCACAAGTACTGTTTCACACCACAATTCGGGGGGCAAGGCCCGCGATCAGTAAAACGCCGCCGCGTTGTTGATAAGGACGATGCGCAGCGCGTAAACGCCCACCAGCACCACCAGAGGCGCCAGATCGATGCCCGACATGGGCGGCAGTATATTGCGGACCGGCGAGTACAGGGGCTCCAGCAACCGGTTGAGGCCATACCAGATCTGCGCCACGAATTGCTGTCGCAGGTTGAGAACCTGAAAATTGATGAGCCAGGACATGATCACATGCGCGATGATGAAGAACCAAACGATATCGAGCAGCAGCATCAGGATCTGGTAAAGCGATTGCATGGGCGTTTGTCCTTCTGAACGTCGTTGGATCTTGCGCGATCAGGCCCTAAGCGAGCCTGCCTGAAAGCGCAAGTCTGACGCACGGTCGCGGTTGACCGCCCGGCGCGCCGGTGCCAAGCCGCCCCCCGAAGGAGACCGCTTATGTACCCTGTCGTCCGCCTGATGTGGCAGCTATACAAACACCGCAAGTCCGCGCCACTGCCGGTCACCGGCACGCATGTGTCGCAGCACTACTGCCTGCCGTGGGATATCGACCTGTGGCGCGAGCTCAATAACGGGCGCACGCTGACACTGTACGACCTTGGCCGCATTCCGCTGGCAGGGCGCGCCGGACTGATCGCGGTGCTCAAGCGCAACCGCTGGGGCCTGACCATTGCCGGGGCAAGCATCCGCTACCGCCGCCGCGTCCGCGTGTTCGAGCGGGTCGAGATGCGCTCGCGCGTGGTCTGGTGGGACGACAAGTTCGTCTATATCGAGCAGTCGATGTGGACGCGCGACGGCCACTGCGCCAATCACATCCTTTATCGCACCGCTGTCACCGGCAAGCCGGGAATCATCCCGCCCGAGACCGTGATCGCAGAGCTTGGCGCCGACACGCCCCGCCCCGCACAGCCCGAATGGGTGCGCGGGTGGATCGAGGCCGACGCCCTTCGGCCCTGGCCGCCCATGCAGGAGTGACCGGGCAGGAATAGCTTGCACGCCCAAGGATTGAGCGGTCATATCCCCCGAGGATCAAAGGGGCAGGCATGACTGGCATCACACCGCGCAAACGCATCTGGGGCTGGTTCTTTTTCGACTGGGCCAGCCAGCCCTATCACACCCTTCTGATCACCTTCATCTTCGGGCCTTATTTCGCCTCGGTCGCCTCGGATCACTTCATGACAACCGGGCTGAGCGAAGGGGTCGCCGATGCCCGCGCCCAGACGATGTGGTCGTGGTGCCTGACGGTGACCGGGCTGATCATCGGGTTCGGGGCACCGATCATTGGGGCGTTCGCGGACACGACGGGAAAGCGTCTGCCGTGGATCGTGATCTTTTCAACGATGTACGTGGCCGGCGCCTTCGGGATCTGGTGGATGCTGCCCGACGGATCGAACCTGTGGTGGGGTCTTGTCGCCTTCGGGATCGGATTCATCGGGGCGGAATACGCGCTGATCTTCGTGAATTCGCAACTGCCCTCTCTTGCCACCGCCGAAGAGGCGGGCGACCTGTCCGGCTCCGGCTTTGCCTTCGGCTATGCGGGCGGGGTGCTGTCGCTGCTGATCATGCTGGCATTGTTCGTCGAACAGCCCAGCGGCAAGACACTGATCGGCCTCGACCCGGCGTTCGGGCTGGACGCCGCCGCGCGCGAGGGCACGCGGGTCGTCGGCCCGTTCACGGCACTGTGGTTCGCGGTCTTCATGATCCCGTACTTCCTTTGGGTGCGCGACACAGGCCCGGCGCGGCAGGGGCGCGGCCTTGCCGGCGCGCTCGGGCTTCTCAGCAAAACCGTGAAAAGCCTGCGCCACCGCCTGAGCCTCAGCACATATCTCGGCTCGTCGATGTTCTACCGCGACGCGCTCAACGGGCTGTACGGGTTCGGTGGCACCTACGCGATCCTCGTGCTCAACTGGTCGATCACCTCGGTCGGCATCTTCGGCATCGTCGGCGCGATCTCGGCGGCGCTGTTTTCCTGGATAGGGGGCAAGGCGGACAGGCGCCTTGGCCCCAAGCCGGTGATCATCGCCGCGATCTGGGGGCTGATCGCGGTCTGCGTGACGGTGGTCGGCATGGATCGCAGCCAGATCTTCGGCATACCCTTGCCAGAGGGGTCGATCCTGCCCGATGTGGTGTTCTTCGGCTGCGGCGTGCTGATCGGCGGACTGGGGGGCACGCTTCAGGCCGCGAGCCGCACGCTGATGGTGCGCCATACCGACCCCGCCGCCCCGACCGAGAACTTTGGCCTTTATGGCCTGTCGGGCCGGGCCACCGCGTTTCTCGCGCCTGCGCTGATCGGGACGGTCACCGCACTGACCGGCAGCGCGCGCCTTGGCGTCTCGCCGGTGATTTTGCTTTTCCTGATCGGCCTGCTGCTGCTACGCTGGGTAAAACCAACCGGGGATCAAGAGACATGGGCCGCATCATAGCCGTCACCGCGCTTTTCCTCGGTCTGACCGCGTGCAGCACCACGTCGGACGCCCCGCCCTCCGGCACGGTATCCAGCCGCAACATCCCCGCAGAGATGCAGGGCGTCGAGGCCAAGCAGCTTTTCGGCGCAAAGCGGCAGGCGTCCCGGCAGGGTCCGGACGTGCACGGCGGCTATGCCAAGGGGTGCATCGCCGGCGCGACCGCCCTGCCCGAAACGGGGCCGACATGGCAGGCAATGCGCCTCAGCCGCAACCGCAACTGGGGGCATCCCGAAACCATAGATTTCATCCAGCGCCTGTCGCGGGTCGCCGCCACGCAACCGGGCTGGGACGGTCTATATGTCGGCGATATCAGCCAGCCGCGCGGCGGGCCGATGCTGACCGGCCACCGCAGCCACCAAAGCGGTATGGATGCCGATATCTGGCTGCGTCCGGCGGATGACCTGACGCTCAGCCGGACGGCCCGCGAAAACCTGTCCTCGATCTCGATGCGCCGCGCGAACGGGGCCTACACGAACGGCAACTGGACCCGCGCGCATCACGAGATCGTCAAGGCCGCGGCCAAGGACCCCCGCACCGCGCGGATCTTCATCTTTCCCGGCGCCAAGGTACAGATGTGCAATGACGCGACCGGCGATCGCGACTGGCTGCGCAAGGTGCGGCCATGGTGGGGGCATCATTACCATTTCCACGTGCGGCTGAATTGCCCCGACGGGGCGGCGGGATGCGTGGCGCAGGACGCACCACCGCCGGGCGATGGCTGCGCCGAGGCCGCGCAATGGGTGCGCAACATCCTAAATCCGCCGCCACCCGATCCGGACGCGCCGCCGCCCAAGCCACGGCGCGAACTGACGATGGAAGACCTGCCGCGCCAGTGCGTTGCCGTACTTCAGTCCGACTGACGCGGGCCGGAGCGCTTAAGGCACGGCGGCGGTCACGATCAGTTCGACCTTGTATTCTGGCGTGGCCAGCTTCGCCTCGCCACAGGCCCGCGCGGGCGCGTGCCCCTCGGGCACCCACGCATCCCAGACCGCGTTCATCTCGGCGAAATCGTCCATGTCGGCCAGCCAGATGACACATTGCAGGATGCGGGTGGCGTCCGTTCCGGCCTCGGCCAGCAACGCCTCGACCTTGTCAAGGCAACTGCGGGTCTGGTCCGCCACGCTGTCGCCGGGTGTGCCAACCTGACCGGCAAGATAGACGGTGCCGTTATGGGTGACGATCTGGCTCATGCGTTGGCCGGTGTGCTGGCGGGTGATCTCGGTCATTTCGTGGCCTTTTGGGTTGGATCAGAAAAATCGGTCGGGGGCGAGGGCCGTGCGCGTGGCGGCATCGATGGGCAGGGTTCCGCCCGTGATCAGCGTGGCGGCGACCCGCGACAGCGCGGGCGCGGTCTGCACGCCGTAACCGCCCTGCCCGGCCAGCCAGAAAAACCCTTCGCCGCGCGGATCGAACCCGGCGACGGGCGTGCGGTCCGGCGCGAAGGTTCGCAGGCCGGCCCAGCTATGCTCGACACGGCGGACTTCATACGTGACCGCCTGTTCGAACCGGTCAAGGCCTTCGGCCAGCACCATGTCATCGGGCCAGGCGTCATGCGGATCGACCGGGTCCTCGTCGGCGGGCGAGACCATCAGCTTGCCCGCCTCGGGCTTGGCATACCATGTCTCGGCGATAGAGCCGAAGATCGGCCAATCGTCGATATCTTGCCCGTCCGGCGCGGGGATGATCGCGGCGGACCGGCGGCACGGCTGCAATCCGATGCGGGGCAGACCGGCCAGCGACGCCACCTCGTCGGCCCAGGCCCCTGCAGCGTTGACCAGGATCGGCGCGGCATAGCGGCCTTGCATCGTCTCGACCTGCCATTCGCCCGCCTCACGGTGTATCGCGGTGACGCCTGACCCGGTCACGATACGACCGCCGCGCGCGCGCAACAACCGCGCATAGCCCTGCAACAGCCGCTCCACGTCGATGCCGCGCGCGTCACGTTCGATCAGCGCGCCTGCGATCCGCTCGGGGCGCAGGATCGGCACGATCTCGGCGGCCTCGCGGCCCGTCAGTCGCTCCACCCCGACGGCGCCGTCGAGATAGGCGTCGAGCACCGGAAGCTCCGCCTCGGAGGCCACCATAAGCTCGCCGCGGGGGCTGAGGATCGGGGTATCGCTGATCTCGCCCGGGTCCTCGAAGACCGGCTCTGCCACGGCGTTCAAGGCCCGCAGCGTGGCGTTGCCGTAATTGCGGATGAAGATCGCCGCCGACCGGCCGGTGGCGTGATAGCCGATCTGTGGCTCGGATTCGAGCACGGTGACCGATGCCCCGGCGCGGGCGCATTCCGCCGCCGCACTGATCCCGGCGATGCCGCCACCGATCACGACGATATCGGTCACGTCGCGGCCTCTTCGAACCCGGTCAGCGTGGCGGTCAGGTTCTGGCCGAGTTCCTCGCACAGGTACCCACCCTCTTGCACGAACAACGTCGGCAGCCCCAGCCCCGCAATCGCCGCACCGATCCGCGCGAAGCCCGGCGTGGTGATGGCGAGGCCCTGGAACGGATCCCCCTCGTAGGCATCGAGGCCAAGGGCGACGACCACGGCATCGGCCCCGAACGCCTCGATTCTCTCCAGCCCGCGACTCAAGGTCTGAAGATAGCTGTCGTCGCCGGTGCCGCGCGGCAGCGGAAGGTTCAGGTTGCAGCCAAGCCCCGGACCCGCGCCCCGCTCATCGGCATGGCCCCAGAAGAACGGGTAGAACCGCGCCGGATCGGCATGCACCGAGACGGTCAGAACATCGCCGCGGTCGTAGAAGATGCCCTGCGTTCCGTTGCCGTGATGCACGTCCACGTCAAGGATCGCCACGCGCAGGCAAAGCCGCTGCAACCGCCCGGCCGCGACGGCCGCGTTGTTGAGAAAACAGAACCCCCCGGCGAGATCGCTGAACGCGTGATGCCCCGGCGGACGGCACAGCGCGTAGGCGGCGCGGTCGCCGCCCGCCACCAGATCGGCCGCGGTAACGGCACTTTGCGCACCCCAATACGCGGCCTCCCATGTATGTGCACCGATGGGACAGGCGGTGTCGGCCTGATGATAGCCGGCCTGCCCGACGGCCGATTTGGGGTAAGTGTCGCTGCGATTGGCGGGGTGGATGTTGGGAATCACCTCTGCCCCGGCCTCTGGCATGCGCTGCCAGCGCGTGTAGATGTTGCGCAGGAAGGTCACGTATTCCGGCGTATGCACGGCGGCGACCGGCCCGAGGCCCGCATCCTGCGGCGCGATGAAATCACAACTCGCCGCGTTGGCGCCGTCTGTCAGGCGCGCGATGCGCGTCGCCTGTTCCGGGCTTGGCTTTGTCAGCCCATTGGCCATGAAATACTGCGGCTCGTGCCGCCATTGTCGGTCGTCGAATACGGCTTTCATCACTTCCTCCTGCCTTGGGCGATGCGGCGTCAGATCGCCGTCGCCTCCGCCCCTTTCAAGCCCAGAAGCACGCGCGCACGATCCGGGCCGACGACCTCTCGGCCCATGGCCTCGACGATGCCGCGAACCTTGGCGACCTGCTCGGCATTGGACCGTGCCAGGGTACCGCGCGAAATCGTCAGGCTGTCTTCGAGCCCGACACGCACATGCCCGCCCATGGCCGCCGCCTGTGCCGCCATCGGCATCTGGTGTCGCCCCGCGGCCAGCACCGAGAACATGTAATCCTGCCCGAAAAGCTTGTCAGCAATGCGCAGCATGTGGGTCAGATTCTCGGGGTCCGGCCCCATGCCGCCCAATACGCCAAACACGAACTGGATGAAATAGGGCGGCGCGACCAGCCCACGGTCGGCGAAGTGGCGCAGCATGTAGAGATGGCTGAGGTCGTAACACTCGAACTCGAACCGCGCGCCGCGCTCTTGCCCAAGCTCTGTCAGGATGCGGGCGATGTCGCGGGGCGTGTTCTTGAATACCAGATCGTCGGAGGCCTCAATAAACGGCTTTTCCCAGTCATGCTGCCAATCGGTTATGCGCTCGGCCATCGGGTATAGCGCGAAATTCATCGTGCCCATGTTCAAGGACGCCATCTCGGGCGCGGCCTCTTTCGACGCCGCCAGCCGGTCATCGAGGGTCATCACCGCGCTGCCGCCGGTGGACAGGTTAAGCACCGCGTCACAGCCCTGCCTCAAACGCGGCAGGAAAGCGCGGAAATGCGCCGGGTCCGCCGAGGGTCGGCCGGTTTCGGGATCGCGGGCGTGCAGGTGCAGGATCGCCGCGCCGGCCTCGGCGGCCTCGATGCCCGCGCGGCTGATCTCGTCGGCGGTGATCGGCAGATGCGGCGACATGGACGGCGTGTGAATCGAACCGGTGAGCGCACAGGTGATGAGAATTTCGCGCATGGTGCCGTCACATGGCCCGGCTCATGGCCGGGCGGATCTCTGCGGTGAACGCCGTCAACGAGGCGTCGAGCATGTCGGTGATCTCGTCCAGATGCCG
Organism: Roseovarius tibetensis; assembly: GCF_050896375.1. NCBI lineage: Bacteria > Pseudomonadati > Pseudomonadota > Alphaproteobacteria > Rhodobacterales > Roseobacteraceae > Roseovarius > Roseovarius tibetensis. Next base: position 161,538 of record NZ_JBPBBB010000004.1, on the reverse strand, counting down.
CTCGGTCACGATCATCGGCGGCGCGATGATGATGTGATCCCCCTCGACCCCGTCGCGCGTGCGCCGGGAATAGACGATCAGGCCCTTTTCATAGCAGATCTGCACGAAACGTTGATGCGCCTGCAGATCTGCGCGCAGCGGCGCCTTGGTGTCACGATCCGCCATGAACTCGAACGCCGTCAGCAGGCCCATGCCGCGCACGTCGCCGATGATCGCGTGGCGCTGCATCAGCCCGTGCAGGCGCCCTTGCAGCAGCGTCCCCATGCGCGCGGCGTTGCCTACCAGGTCCTGCCGCTCGATCTCGTCGATGACGGCAAGGCCGGCGGCGCAGGCCAGCGGATTGCCGGCATAGGTAAAGCCGTGCAGAAACCCGCCCGCATCCAGCACATCCTCGACCAACCGGTCCCGGGCCACCATCGCGCCAAGCGGCACGTACCCGGCGGCAAAGCCCTTGGACATGACGATGATATCGGGGTCCAGATCCCAATGCTCGGCGGCGAGGAATTTGCCGGTGCGCCCCGCCCCGGTCATCACCTCGTCGAGGATCAGCAGCACGCCGTATTTGCGGCAGATTTCCTGCACGCGCTCCATGTAGCCCCGTGGCGGCACCAGCGCGCCGGTCGAGGCGCCGCCGATCGGCTCGACAATGAAGGCGAGCACGCTGTCGGGGCCTTCGGCAAGGATCTGCGCCTCCAGCATGTCGGCATAATGATGCCCCGTCGTCGGGTCATCCGGATCCAGCCCGTCCAGATAGGCGCGGGGCGCGGGGATTTTCGGCATCGCCTGCATCATCGGCGCGAACGGCTCTGTCAGTGGCGCGTAGGATGTGATCGCCAGCGCCCCCAGCGTGCAGCCGTGGTAGGACGGCGCGCGGCTGATGACCTTCCACCGGCTGCCCTCACCGATGGCAAGCGCATATTGGCGCGCAAGCTTCAGCGCCGATTCCACCGCCTCGGACCCGCCCGAGACGAAGAACACGCGGTTCAGTCCGGCAGGACAAAGCGTTGCGGTCTTGGCCGCGAGCTTTTCCGACGCCTCGGTCTCGAAATGGAGGCGGTAGCCAAAGGTGGATTTCTCCATCTGCTGGCGCATCGCCTCTAGCACGGTGTCGTTCGAGTGGCCGATGTTGCAAACCATCGCGCCCGAAGAGCCATCCAGATACCGCTTGCCGTCCACATCCCACATGTAGACGCCGCGCGCCTGGTCGAGGACGGGCTTGCGGTCGCGGCCCTGGTAGAAAAGGTGAGAGGGGTGTCGTGTCATGGTCCTATCCCGGCAGCGCCGCGCAATCCTGCGGGCGCAGATGCAGATGGACCTCGGCACCCTGCGCGAAGGGGCGCTCATCGATCATGTTGATGGCTTGCAACTGTGCCTCGCCCGCCCGGACGAAGTACCGGACCGCCTGTCCCTGGTAATCCACCGTCTCGACCGTGGCCGGCACCGACACGACGCCCTCGGGCGCCGGATCGCGGGCCAGCAGCAGTTTCTCGGCGCGCACGACCAGCTTGGCCGCGCCGGTGCCGGTGAGGTTGGGCGCCTTGGCCGCGGGCACCTGCAGACGTCCGAATGTGGCCTCTTCCAGCATCACCACCTCGCCGTGATCGGTGCATCGCGCGGTCAGTATGTTGGACGCGCCGAGGAAATTTGCCACGAATTCCGAGGCGGGGGTGTTGTAGACCTCTTCGGGCGCGCCGACCTGTTCGACCCGGCCTTCGGACATCACCACGATCAGGTCCGACATCGCTAGCGCCTCGGACTGGTCATGAGTGACGAAGATCGTGGTCACGCCGATACGCTCCTGGATACGTTTCAATTCCACCCGCATGTCCTCGCGCAGGTTGGCGTCCAGCGCCGAGAGCGGCTCGTCCAGAAGCAGCACGTCCGGCTCGATCACGATGGCGCGGGCCAGCGCGATGCGCTGCTGCTGGCCGCCCGACAGTTCCTTGGGGTAGCGGTCGCCCATCTGCGGCAATTGGACAAGGTCCAGCGCCGCCTGCACGCGGCCGGGGATCTCGGATTTCGGGATATCGCGGTAGTTGAGGCCAAACGCCACGTTCTCGGCCACCGTCTTGTGCGGGAACAGCGCGTAGTTCTGGAAGACGAGGCCGAGGTTACGCTTGTGGATCGGCACGTCGTTGACACGGCGGCCACCGATCAGGATCTCGCCCTCTGTCGGGTCGAGAAGCCCGGCGATCATCCGCAGGTTGGTGGTCTTGCCACAGCCCGACGGGCCCAGAAGCGTTAGAAACGTGCCCTCGGGGATCTCCAGCGTCGTGGGGTGCACGGCAGTGAGAGTGCCGAATCGCTTGACGATATCTTTGAGGGTGACGGCGCTCATCGGCGGCCTCCTGTCAGGCGAAAAGACCCCGTCCCGACAGATGCCGGGACGGGGCAGGGATCAGTACCCGCGCTGCACGCGGCTGAAGGTTTCGGACCACTCGGCCTCGTTGCCATTCCAGTAGTTCGGATCGGCAAAGGTCAGCGACGACAGCGTGCCCGTCGGATCATAGGCCGGCAACGTCGGGATCTTGTCGCCCAGATCCACCTTGGTGCCGTCAAGCGCCGGTGGATAGTTCTGACCCTCGGCCACGGCGATCGAGGTTTCAGGCGCGAGCATGAAGTTCAGCAATTCCTCGCAGGCCTCGACCGGGCTGCCCTTGATCACGAACAGGCATTCCTGCCACGCGAAGCTGCCCGGCGCATCGTAATAGCCGATGTCGTGGCCTTCCTGCTGCAGCGCCGCGATGCGGCCCGACCAGCCTTCGGTAACGTGGATCTCTTCCTCGGCCAACAGGCTCATCAGTTCGGCGCCCGAGGACCAGTATTTCAGCGCGAGGTCGCGGTGGCTGCGGATCGCATCCCAGACGGCCTCCATGTCCTGGATGTTGTTGGGGTCCTGCCCGGTCTGCAGGGCACCGTACCAGATGCGCGTGCGCCAGTCGGACCAGCCGCCGATCTTGTCCTTGTAGGCCTCGTCAATCAGGATCGACGCGCCCTTTTCCTTCATTTCCTCGTCAGAGATGTACTTGCGGTTATAGGCCAGACCGGTCGTGCCGTAGTCGTAGGGCACCGCCGACAGGTAATCGGGCGTCACCCTGCGATATGCGTCGGTCAGGGTGTCCATCACCAGCGACATATTGGGAATGTTGTCGAGGTTCAGCTCGACCGTCAGCCCGAAATTCACGTAGCGAGCATAATCGAACACGCCCGACAGATGCGCGACGTTATACGCCCCCTCCTGGCTGGACCGGACCTGGGCCAGATATTCGTCACCCCCCGAGAAGGTGCCATCGACCACCTCGATGCCGGTCTTTTCCGTGTAGGGTTTGAAGGCGTGTTCGCGGAACGCCTCGGACACGACGCCGCCCCAGCCATCGAAACGCACCTGCTGCACATCCTGCGCATGCGCGAAGCGGGCAAGCGGCGTCTGCACGCCGTAGGCCAGACCGGCCGCACCCAGAAGGCCCAGAAAATTGCGCCGGTCGAGATCGCCGTTGCGGTAACGCTCCAGCAGTCGTTCGTATCTTTTGCCGTTATCCATCTGTCATATCTCCTTGTCGAGGGTTCTGGCGGTTCTCAGGTGCCGCCTTTCATGGCGAGTTTGCGGGCCACCGCCGCACCAAGCAGCGGCAGGCCCACGGTCAGCACGATCATCACCGTGCCAAGCGCGTTGATTTCCGGACTGATCGAATTGCGCAGCATCGAGAAGATCTGCGTCGGCACCGTTTCCACCCCGCCGGGCTTCCAGAAGAGGGTGCCGGTGATGTCGTCGAAACTGATGGTGAAGGCGAACAGCGCGCCGGCGGCCACCGCCGGCAGCATCAGCGGCAGCGTCACCGCAAAGAAGGTCTGCACCGGCGAGGCCCCGAGGCTGAGCGCGGCCTCTTCCACGTCGCGCTTGATCGACACCAGCCGCGCCTGCACCACGAGAATCACGAAGGGCAGCGTGAAGATGACATGCCCCGCGAGCAACAGCGCAAAGCTTTTGCCCAGCCCCAGCCAGTTGAGAAACAGCAGCAGCGCCACAGCGAGCACCACTTCCGGAACCAGAATGGGTGCGATCAGAAGCGTGGTGATCGTGTTACGCCCTGGCACGCGGTAGCGCACCAGCGCAAGGCTCGCGAGGATGCCCAGTGTTGTCGAGATCACCGCCGTCATCAGCCCGAGCACCAGCGAGGTCTGGAACGCGCGCATCACCGCGTCGTTGTTCCACAATTCCCCGAACCAGCGCAGCGAAAACCCGGTCATCGGAAAGCTGCCGAACTGGTTGGCGTTGAACGACAGCAGCACCACAACCGCGACGGGCAGGAACATGAAACCGTAAACCAGCACGGTCCAGATGCGGATCGCCTGCCACCCCATCAGCCCAGCCCCTTGGCCAGTTGTGATAGCCCCAGGTAGCGGTTGTAGATCGCCACCAGCAGCCCCAGCACGATCAGCAGAAGCAGCGACAGCGCCGATCCCAAGGGCCAGTTGAGCTGCGTGATGATCGCCTCGTAGACAAGGTTGGCGAACATCGCATCCGTCGGTCCGCCAAGCACGATCGGCGTGATGTAGGTGCCCGCCCCCAGCACGAAGCACAACAGCCCCCCGGCGGCGAGGCCCGGCAGCGACAGCGGCAACGTGACCTGGGTAAAGGCCTGCCACTTGGTCGCCCCGAGCGACGTCGCCGCATCCTCGAGATTGGTGTCGATCCCTTCGAGGCTGACATAGACGTTGAGAACCATGAACGGCAGCAGGAAATGCACGAGCCCGAGGATCACGGTGGCCTCGTTGTAGAGCATCTGGATCGGCTCGGTGATGATGCCGAGCGACACAAGCAGCGTGTTGAGCGCGCCCGAGGTGCCGAGAATGTTGATCCAGCTCATCGTGCGGATGATGTAGCTGATCCAGAAGGGCAGCATCAACAACAGCAGCAGGATCAGCTTGTTGCCCTTGGAGCGGGCGATGAAATACGCTGCCGGGTAGCCCATCAGCCCGCAGACGATCGTGGTGATCGCCGCGATCTTCAACGTGTTGAGCAGGATGTCGCGATAGAAGCGGTCGGTCAGCGCCTTTTGCCAGTTGTCGAGATAGAAACCGACCGTATCCGCGCCCGTGGCCGAGCGCAGCCAGAAGGAATACACAACGATGAAGATCAGCGGGATGATCAGCAGGAACAGCACCGCCGTCAGGGCGGGAGATAGCAGTATCCACGGCTGTCTTGCCTCGCGGGCTTCGACCGACATCGGTCTCCCTTTCGCATGCCCTTGGTTCATTGGGCTTGAACCTAGGGTGCAAAGCGGGCATGCATTTATCAAATAGATAATAGGAATTGTGACAATAGATCAAATCTATGGATAACCGCGACAGCCCCGACCGCATCATGCGCGAGATGGATTGGAACCTCTTGCGCACATTCGTCACCATGGCGCAGTCGCGATCGGTGACAGATGCAGCGCACCGGCTGCGCCTGACGCAGCCCTCGGTCTCTACTGCCCTGAAAAGGTTGGAGGATCGCGTGGGCAAGCGGCTCATCAACAGGTCGCCCGGACGCTATGACCTGACCGAGGCGGGCGAGGTTCTCTACCGCGAGGCACTGGACATACAGGGCGCGATCCTGCGGCTGTCGACCCTGATGCGAAACATGACCGACGAGGTCACGGGGCATGTGCGTGTCGCACTGGCCAGCCATGTGGTCTGCCCGCTTTTTGATCAGGTGCTGGCGGAATTTCACACCGAGACCCCCCGCGCCACGCTGTCCATCGAGGTGCATACCTCGGCGCAGGCAATCGACCAGGTCTCGGCCCGTGCCGCGTCGCTGGCGATCTGCCTCGTGCATCAGCGCAATCCCAAGCTGGAATATCTGCGGCTTTACCGCGAGTTCTTCGGGCTGTTTTGCGGGCCGCCGCACCCGCTGTTCGGACATCACGACCTGACGCGTGCCGATCTGGCCGGGCAAAGCGCCGTCAGCTTCGACACTGACCGCTTGCAGGACGCCCTGAAGCCGGTGACGCTGATGCGCGCCCAGGCCGAACTGGGCGACCGGATCATCGCCACCTCCAGCCATCTCGAGGAGGTGCGGCGCATGATCGTCGCGGGGCTGGGAATCGGCCCGCTGCCCCTGCATGTCGCGCAGCGGGACGTGCAGGACGGGCTGCTGTGGCAACTACCCCCCTATGATCAGACGGCGCCGGTGGATGTGCACGTGGTGTGGAACCCGCGCGCCATCCTGAACCGGGCAGAACAGTCCCTGCTTGACCGCCTGGCGCACCGCATCGACACCACGCCGATGGAGGCGCGCACCTATCGCTGACCGGATCGGGCGGCTTTCCGCGCAGGCGGGTGTCACTGCGGTAACGAGGTTTGATTGCCGGCACCCTTGCACCTGCGTTGCGACCCGGTAGAACACTGGCATGTTCGCATGACGTGGGGCCTCTGATGTCGATTGCACTGATCATACTGGCGGCGGGCAAGGGAACGCGCATGAAGTCCGACCTGCCGAAGGTTCTTCACGAGGTCGGCGGGGTCCCGATGCTGACCCACGCGACCGAGGCGGGCCAAACGCTCGATCCAGATCATACGGTGATCGTCGCGGGCCACGGCGCCAATGCTGTGGCCAAGGCGGCCCACGCACATGACGACACCGTGCGCATCGTTCTGCAAGAGGAGCAGTTGGGCACAGCCCATGCCGTCGCGCAGGCCCGGTCAGAGCTTGCCGGGTATGACGGCGACGCGCTGGTGCTTTACGGCGACACGCCCTTCATCCGCCCCGAAACGCTGAACCGGATGGCCGAGGCGCGGCATGCGCATGACGTTGTGGTCCTGGGCTTCGAGGCCGCCGATCCGGGGCGTTACGGGCGGCTGGTTGTCGCGGATGGCGTGCTGGAACGAATCGTCGAGTTCAAGGACGCCACCGCGCAGGAGGCGGCAATAACGCTGTGCAACAGCGGCGTGGTGATGGCCCCCGCACCGCTGCTGTTCGATCTGATCGCGCAGGTCGGCAACGACAACGCCTCTGGCGAATACTACCTGACCGACATCGTCGGGCTGGCGCGCGCACGCGGCCTTTCGGCCACCGCCGTCACCTGCACCGAGGCCGAGACCATGGGCATCAACAGCCGCACCGAGCTGAGCGTCGCCGAGGCCGCGTTCCAATCGCACAGGCGGGCCGACGCGATGGAAAACGGTGTCACGCTGGTCGCCCCCGAGACCGTGCATTTCGCGCATGACACATATCTCGGTCGCGATTGCCTGATCGAGCAGAACGTCATCTTCGGGCCCGGCGTCACAATCGAGACCGGTGCGCGCATCCGGGCATTCTCGCATCTCGAAGGCTGTCACGTTGCGCGCGGCGCGATCGTGGGGCCTTACGCCCGCCTGCGCCCCGGAACCGAACTGGCCGAGGATGCGCGGATCGGCAATTTCGTCGAAATCAAGCAATCGCAGATCGGCGAAGGGGCCAAGATCAACCATCTCAGCTATATCGGCGATGCCGAGGTCGGGCGCGACAGCAATATCGGCGCTGGCACCGTCACCTGCAATTACGACGGCGTCATGAAGCACGAAACGCGGATCGGCGACCGGGTGTTCATCGGCTCGGACACGATGCTGGTCGCGCCGGTCTCGGTCGGGGACGACGCGATGACCGGGTCGGGATCGGTGATCACGCGCGACGTGGCCCCCGGCGCGCTGGCCCTCGGGCGCGCCCGGCAGGTGGAAAAGCCCGGCTTTGCGCGAAAGTTGCTGGACATGTTGCGGGCGAAAAAGGCCCAAAGGGACAAGGAGCGCGGATAATGTGCGGAATAATCGGGGTCCTCAGCGATCACGAGGCGGCGCCGATGCTGGTCGATGCGCTGCGGCGGCTGGAATATCGCGGCTATGACAGCGCCGGAATCGCCACGCTGAACGAGGGGCGGCTGGACCGCCGCCGCGCCGTGGGCAAGCTGGTCAACCTGTCGGACGCGCTGGTGCATCAGCCGCTGGCGGGCAAGGCAGGGATCGGACATACCAGATGGGCCACGCACGGCGCGCCCACCGAGGGCAACGCGCATCCGCACAAGGCCGGTCCGGTGGCGGTCGTGCATAACGGGATCATCGAGAATTACCGCGATCTGCGGGCGGAACTGGCACAGGCCGGGTTCGGCCACGAGACGGATACCGACACCGAGACCGTCGCGCTGCTTGCGCACCGGTTCATGTCGGAAGGCATGGACGCCGAATCCGCCGCACGCGCCACGATCGCACGGCTCGACGGGGCCTACGCGCTGTGCTTCCTGTTCGATGGCGCGCCCGATCTGCTGATCGCGGCGCGCAAGGGCAGCCCGCTCGCCATCGGTCACGGCAAGGGCGAGATGTTCGTGGGGTCCGACGCGATCGCTTTGGGATCGATGACCGATCGCATCACCTACCTCGAAGAGGGGGATCTCGCGGTTGTGACACGGCAGGGCGTGACGATCACGGACGCGCACGGGGATGCCGTGACCCGGCCGGTCAAGACCATAGAGATCGACCACGCCCGTGTCGACAAGGCCGGGCACCGGCACTTCATGGCCAAGGAGATCGCCGAACAACCGCTGGTCATCGGCTCTGCCCTGACCCATTACCTCAGCGAGGATGGCCGCGACATCGTGCTGCCCGGCGGCACCCCGGATTTCAGCAGCATCGAGCGTATGACCATGGTCGCGTGCGGCACGGCGTTCTATGCCTGTCTCACCGCGAAATACTGGTTCGAGCAATTGGCGGGCCTGCCCGTGGATGTCGATATCGCGTCCGAATTCCGCTACCGCCACCCGCCCGTCAATGACCGGACCGCCGCGCTGTTCGTCAGCCAGTCGGGCGAGACGGCCGACACGCTTGCCGCGCTGCGGTATTGCAAGGAACGGGCGGGACAGGTTCTGTCGGTGGTGAACGTGCCCGAAAGTTCGATCGCGCGCGAAAGCGACCTGTCCCTGCCGATCCTCGCCGGGGCAGAGATAGGTGTCGCCTCGACCAAGGCCTTCACCTGTCAACTGACGGTTCTGCTGCTGCTGGCGCTGAAAGCCGGTCACGCGCGCGGGCGGATCGACGACGAAGGCCTGGCCGACATGTTGTCGCATCTGCGCAGCCTGCCCGCCACGTTCAACACGGCGATGGAGATCGACCATGACATCCGCGCCGTGGCACGCGACCTTTCAACCGCCCAGAGCGCGTTGTTCCTCGGGCGTGGGCTGATGTATCCGCTGGCCCTCGAAGGGGCGCTAAAGCTCAAGGAAATCAGCTACATCCATGCCGAGGGCTACGCCTCGGGCGAGTTGAAGCATGGCCCGATCGCGTTGATCGACGAAAACCTTCCCGTGATCGTCATGGCTCCCTGCGACGCGCTTTTCGACAAGACCGTGTCGAACATGCAAGAGGTCATGGCCCGCGGCGGGCAGATCCTGCTGATCTCGGATGCCGAGGGGGTCGAGGCGGCCGGCGCAGACACATGGCGCACCATTACCCTGCCGCGTGTCGATCCTGTGCTGGCGCCGATCCTGTTCGCGCTGCCGGCGCAATTGCTGGCCTATCACACCGCCATCGCCAAGGGCACGGATGTCGATCAACCGCGCAATCTGGCGAAATCCGTCACCGTGGAATAGGCCGGTCCGGCCGCAAGATGCAAAAGCAGCCGGACACCCGCGCGCGGTCATTGCCATCGTGGCGTGACCTCCCCTAGAACAAGGCCGCCATCAGCCGTAAGGAAAGCCGTTGCCATGTCCGATGCCGCCCCCTTCATGTCCAGCTATCACGCGGTCGAGGAAGGCTGGATCGACTATAACGGGCACATGAACATGGGCTATTACACAGTCCTGTTCGATCGCTGTGCCGATGAAGCCTTCGCCGAGATGGGGTTTGGCCCCGATTACGTGGCGGCGCGCAACCTGACCACCTTCAGCGCCGAGTTCCACATCCGGTACCTGCGCGAGGTGAAGCTGGGCGACCGTGTACGCAGCAGCTTTCACCTGCTGGATCATGATGCAAAGCGCTTTCACGCGTTCCAGCAGCTTTATCACGAAGACGGCTGGCTGGCAGCCACTGGCGAGGGGCTGACCCTGCACGTGGATCTGTCCGGGCCGCGCGTCGCGCCGATGCCCGAGGACGTGCAGGCCCGCGTCGCAAAGATGGCGCAGGCCCATGCGGCCCTGCCGCAGCCCGACGGCGTGGGGCGCCGGATCGGCATTGCGCGCAAGCCCTGAGGGTCAGACCGGCTTGGCCTCGGGACGGGGCGACAGAACGCCGAGGGGCTTGCGGACCTTTTCGCGCAAGCCCGGTCCGCCCGGTGCCTGCACGCGCTTGGTCGCCTCCACGATCAGGACACCGCCGGCCACCGCCAGTGTCAGGCGTGCCCCCATCCGTTCCCACATGCCGGCCGTCTTGCGCCAGAACGGCCGCTCGGAGGGTGGCTGAAACAGGCATGTCGCGTGTCGTTCGGGCAGGAAATCATACCCTTTCAACTGGTTCTCAAGCTGTGTCTGGCTGTAGGGCCGGCCAAAGCCGAACGGCGTGCGATCCGACCGCGACCACAGCCCCGCCCGGTTTGGAACAATGAAAAGCGCGGACCCCCCCGGCCCCAGCACGCGCCAGCATTCCGCCAGCAATGCGCCGGGACGTTCCGACATCTCGATCCCGTGCACGACCAGCAGCTTGTCGACATGCCCGGTTTCGATGGGCCACATCGTTTCTTCGCACAGGACAGAGATGTTGGGCATGCCCTGCGGCCAGCCGATCACGCCCTGCGGTCCGGGCATAAGGCCCACGACCCGACGCGCATCCGCAAGATACGGGCGCAGGAAAGGCACCGCGAAACCGAACCCGGCCACGGTCTGCCCCTGCGCCTCCGGCCAGAATTCGGCGATCTGCTCGCGCACGGTTTTCTGTACCGCGCGACCCAACTCGCTGCGGTAATAGAAATTTCGCAGGTCTTGTACGTCCAGATGCATTGCAGAAACGCCCGTTATCGGTCAACGTGAAGATATCACCATATCGCGGCTTGGAAAATACCATGACTTTGCAAATCGTTACCATTCCCTGCCTGTCGGACAATTACGCCTATCTCGCGCATGATCCGGCAACCGGCGACACCGCGGTGATCGACGTGCCAGAGGCAGGGCCCATTCTGACGGCGCTCGAGGCGCAAGGCTGGACGCTGACGGATGTTTTGCTCACGCATCATCATTGGGACCACGTCGACGGCCTGTCGGAGCTTCTGGCGAAAGCGCCTGCGCGCGTCATCGGTGCCGCGGCGGACGCGCATCGCCTGCCCGCGCTGGATATCGCGCTGCACGACGGCGATACCGTGCGGATCGGTGAACAGGAGGGCCGCGTGATGGATGTCTCGGGACACACGGTCGGTCATGTCGCCTTCCACTTTCCACATAGCCATGTCGCCTTCACCGCCGACAGCCTTATGGCCCTTGGCTGTGGTCGGGTGTTCGAGGGAACGATGGCGCAGATGCATGACAGTCTGTCCAAGCTGGCGGCGCTGCCGCCCGACACGATGATATGCTCGGGCCATGAATACACCGAAAAGAACGCGAAATTCGCATTGACCGTTGATCCCGACAATCCGAAGCTTAAGTCCAGAGTATCAGAAGTGGAGAGCAGGCGACGCGCGGGGAAATCGACGGTGCCCTCCACACTTGAAGACGAACTTGCCACCAACCCGTTCCTGCGCACGAGCGACCCGGATATCCAGGCACAACTGGGGATGGTCGGCGCCGAACCCGATGCGGTCTTTGCGGAAATACGTGCCCGGAAGGACCGTTTCTAAGGCGCACGCCACGAACGAAACATGCGGAAGCTTGAAAAATGAGCCGGTTTGTCGAAAGAATCCTTGAAGCGTGGTCCGTATCGACCAAACTTTAAGACTATGAGGCCAAGGATCGGGGTACACCGCCCCGTCCACGATCAGAAGGAGCACGACCGTGCCTTCATTCTCGAACACACTCGAACAGGCGATCCACGCGGCATTGGCGCTGGCCAACGCGCGGCGGCATGAATTCGCGACGCTGGAGCATCTTTTGCTTGCCCTCGTCGACGAGCCCGATGCGTCGCGCGTGCTTAAGGCATGCAGCGTCGAGACAGAGGAATTGCGCACGACACTGGTGGAGTTCATCGACAAGGAGCTCGCCAATCTCGTGACCGATATTGACGGGTCCGAGGCGGTGCCGACGGCGGCGTTCCAGCGCGTGATCCAGCGTGCGGCAATCCATGTCCAATCCTCCGGCCGGACCGAGGTGACCGGGGCCAACGTGCTTGTCGCGGTCTTCGCGGAACGCGAATCGAATGCCGCGTATTTCCTTCAGGAACAGGACATGACCCGTTACGATGCGGTGAATTTCATCGCACATGGCGTGGCAAAGGACCCTGCATTCGGCGAATCCCGCCCGGTGACCGGCGCGACCGACATGGACGAGGACGGGTCGTCCAAGAACGCCGAATCCGACGCGGTCGAGGCCGGCGATTCTGCGCTTGCGAAGTACTGCGTCGACCTCAACGAGAAAAGCCGGACGGGCGATGTGGACCCGCTGATCGGGCGGGCCACCGAGGTCGAGCGCTGCATCCAGGTGCTGTGCCGCCGGCGCAAGAACAATCCCATTCTCGTCGGGGATCCCGGCGTCGGCAAGACGGCCATCGCCGAAGGTCTGGCGCTGAAGATCGTGAAAGGCGGCACGCCCAAGGTGCTGGCGGGCACGACGATCTATTCGCTCGACATGGGGGCGCTGCTTGCCGGGACACGGTACCGCGGCGATTTCGAGGAGCGTCTCAAGGCCGTGATGACAGAGCTTGAAAAGCATCCCGACGCGGTGCTCTTCATCGACGAGATCCACACGGTCATCGGGGCCGGCGCGACATCGGGCGGGGCAATGGATGCCTCCAACCTGCTCAAGCCCGCGCTGCAGGGTGGCAAGCTGCGCTGCATGGGCTCGACGACCTACAAGGAGTATCGTCAGCATTTCGAGAAGGACCGCGCCCTGTCGCGCCGGTTCCAGAAAATCGACGTTGTCGAACCCACGGTCGAGGATACGGTCAAGATCCTCAACGGTCTGAAGCCGTATTTCGAGGATCACCACAGCGTCAAGTTCACCAATGACGCGATCCGCACTGCCGTGGATCTGTCAGCGCGCTACATCAACGACCGAAAGTTGCCCGACAAGGCGATCGATGTGATCGACGAGGCCGGCGCAGCGCAGCACTTGGTGGCCGCGTCCAAGCGGCGCAAGTCGATCGGGGTCAAAGAGATCGAGAACGTGGTGGCCAAGATCGCGCGCATCCCGCCCAAGAACGTGTCGAAAAACGATGCAGAGGTGCTCAGGGATCTCGAAAGCACGCTCAAGCGCGCCGTCTTTGGTCAGGATACCGCGATCACGGCGCTCAGTTCTGCCATCAAACTGGCACGGGCCGGGCTGCGCGAGCCGGAAAAGCCGATCGGCAACTACCTGTTTACCGGGCCGACGGGCGTGGGCAAGACGGAAGTAGCAAACCAGCTTGCCAGCACGCTCGGGGTCGAGCTTCTGCGTTTTGACATGTCCGAGTACATGGAAAAGCACGCCGTCAGCCGCCTGATCGGTGCGCCGCCGGGCTATGTCGGGTTCGATCAGGGGGGGCTGCTGACCGATGGCGTGGATCAGCATCCGCATTGCGTGCTGCTTCTGGACGAGATCGAAAAGGCGCATCCGGACGTATTCAACATCCTGCTGCAGGTCATGGATCACGGCACGCTGACCGATCACAACGGGCGCAACGTGGATTTCCGCAATGTCATCCTCATCATGACGTCGAATGCGGGCGCGACAGAGCTTGCGAAATCCGCCATCGGCTTCAATCGCGACCGCCGCGAAGGCGAGGATACGGCAGCGATCGAACGGACGTTCACGCCGGAATTCCGCAATCGCCTTGACGCCGTCATCTCCTTCGGGCCGCTGCCCAAGTCGGTGATCCTGAAAGTGGTCGAGAAATTCGTCCTGCAACTGGAAGCGCAGCTTCTGGATCGGGATGTGACCATCGAACTCACAGAGCCGGCGGCAGAATGGCTGGCCGAGAAAGGGTACGATGACAAGATGGGCGCACGCCCGCTTGGCCGCGTCATCCAAGAGCACATCAAAAAGCCGCTGGCCGAGGAGCTTCTCTTTGGCAAGCTTGCCAAGGGCGGTCTCGTCAAGGTCAGCGTCAAGGACGACAAGATCGAACTCGAGGTCGAAGGCCCTTCGGCACGGCGTCTTTCGGGAAAAAAGAAACCGCCGCTGCTGACCGCAGAATAGGCTGAAGACACGTCCCAAGCGAAACGATCAACCACGGCGACCCCTTCGGTCGCCGTGGTTTTTTTCACTACACTTCCCGTATCCGGTTGGCATGCATGCGTTCCGAAGATCGCACCTTGCCTGAACATGGCCGACATCGTGTTCGTGCGGTGGTAGCCTTGACTTATATGAAACACTCGGGCGCAAGCCCGCGCTGGCGCAGCGACTGGCGCAATCTTGCAAGGCCACGTTCACGTAATTGACGCACACGTTCCCGTGAAATGCCGAAGCGCGCGCCAAGAACCGCCAGCGTCGCGGGCGGATCGGCGAGTTCGGTCGCAAGTACGATCTCGCGTTCTCGTTCTGGCAGATCGGACAGTGTCTGAACCAAGGCAGCGCGCAGCACATCCACGTCACATGGATGGACGCGTTCCGGGATATCCGTCGTCGCCGGATCAGCGAGAAGGGCGATGCTTTCGTCACCATCCGGCCCGGAAGGACGGATGTTCAGGGACTGATCCGTAACGGAAAGCTGCGCGCGCAGATCCACAAGCCGTTCGATGCTGACACCCAGTTCTTCGGCAATGCGCATCTCGGATTCAAGACTGTCACTGTCCGCCTCGTTCGAGACTTCGGCGTCAAGGCGGGACAGGTGTGCGGCGGCCTTGCGGATCTGGGGGGAATTGGGTCGGCGGACCACGGACATGTTGGCGCGTCTGAACGCCTGGATTTCGGCCCGGATCCACCAGACGGCATAGGTCGCAAAGCGGGTTCCGTGCGCGGGATCGAACCGGTCCGCGGCTTTCATCAGGCCGATATTCGCCTGCTGCAACAGATCGGGATCGGCCTCGCCCGACGTGGCGGAAAACCGGGCCGCGCTCGCCCCGGCCAAAGGGGCAAAAGCACGCAGGAGCAGGTCACGTGACCGGCGGTCACCGTGTTGCTGCCATGCCCGCAGCAGATCCCCTTCGTCCTGCGCCGACAGCATGCCGGCGCGGGACTTGGCGCGCGATCCTGTTGCCCAGTGCCTGACGGGTTTGTTCATCTTCCAGTTCCAACTTGTTTCGCTTCGAAACTAAATGATCGATCAACTGCTTGTCAAAGTGATTTCGAATCCATATCTCTTTTCCATGACGGATGACTTGGGATCGGCACGCCGGATCGCTGAATTGCTGGTGCATCTCGGGCGCACCGCCTGCACGGAAGACACGCGGTCCGGATTGACGGCGGCGCAATGGACCTGCCTGCGCTTCTTTGCCAGCGCCAATGGCAGCACGCGCACTCCGTCGGGGTTCGCACGCTTTCAGGCGACGACGCGGGGAACCGCCTCTCAGACCATCAAGACGCTCGAACGCCGGGACCTGCTCATACGGCATCAATCTGCGACCGACGGGCGCAGCGTCCGGTTCGACCTTACGGCAGCCGGACATGCGATGCTGGCCGAGGACCCGCTGAGGGATCTTGTCGGCACAGTCGCCGACCTTGACCCCGACCAGCGTGCGGATCTGCTCGCATCCTTGTCGCGATTGGCTGCCTCGGTGGCGGGCGCGCGACAGACGCGGGCCTTCGGAACCTGCAGCGATTGCACCCATTTTACACCGAGGGGCGACAGCGGCTATTGCAGTTGCATGGCTGTCGCCCTTGGCTCGGACGAGATCGAAAAGCTGTGTGCAAGCTATGACGGTCCCGTGCGCGCAGCCCAACCAGAAGAAGGATATACCGAATGACAGAGCGTGATCCGGGCGGCAGCCAAAGCCACCCCCGCATGATCGCAATCAGCAGCGGCAAGGGCGGTGTGGGCAAATCCACGGTCACCGCCAACATCGCCGTCGCCATGGCCGAGGCCGGGATGGCGGTCGGCGTCGTCGACGCCGATGTCTACGGTCCCTCGATTCCCGGTATGTTGGGCATCGCGACCGGCGAAAAACCCGGCATGTCGCCCGAGGGCAAGGTCATTCCGGCGCAGGCGCATGGCGTCAAGGTGATGTCGATGGCCATGCTCAGCGCGGATGATGCGCCCGCGATCCTGCGCGGGCCGATGGTCACCAAATACCTGCAGATGTTCATCCGCCAGGTGGACTGGGGCGGGCTCGACGTCCTGTTGCTCGACCTGCCGCCCGGCACCGGCGATATCCAGCTGACGCTTGCCCAAAGCTTTCCGCTATCGGGCGCTGTGATCGTCAGTACGCCGCAGGATGTCAGCCTCAAGATCGCGCGGCGCGGTTTGCGGATGATGGAACAGGTCAACGTGCCCGTGCTGGGCGTGATCGAAAACATGAGCGGATTCACCTGTCCCTCTTGCGGGACGGTGACGGATATCTTCCACCAAGGCGGCGGCGAGGCGATCGCGCAAGATCTGGGCGTGACCTTCCTGGGCCGTGTGCCGCTCGATCCCGCGGTGGTCGATTGTGGCGATGACGGGACGCCGCTTGTCAAATCAGCCCCCAACAGCCCGGCCGCCGCCGCCTATCGCCAGATCGCCACAGCGCTGTCGAGCGGGGCAGAAGACACGGTCGGAATTGCCACGCCGTTCGTCTGGACTGTCGACACCGGCGAGGGCAAACCCGCAGACGCGCCGGCAGCCGGGGATGGCCCGCCGGAACGCTTGGTATCGCTCGACCACGATGGCGCGGCGTTGGTCCTGGGCTGGGCGGACGGACTGGTCAGCCGGCTTGCGCCCCGCGATCTGCGGCTTGACTGCCGCTGCGCGAAGTGCCGTGACGAGGTCAGTGGAAACCCCCTTCTGGACCCCGAGAGCGTGCCTTTGGACATTCGCCTGACGCGCATCTGGAGTGTCGGGAATTACGCACTCGGACTGGCATTCAGCGACGGGCACGACACCGGGATCTACACGTTCAAGGCCCTGCGCGACATGCAGGACGTGGAGGTCGAGGATGTCTGAGACGTCACCGAAACGCCGCATCCGCGCGCAGGCCTCGACACATGATGCGCACATCATGGGCTTTTTGCTGGACGCGCCGATCTCGACAGGACAACCGCAACGCTTTGACGGGCCGGGCGAGGCCGCGCTGCCGCGCGCCCTGTTCGATGTGACAGGGGTCGCGCGGGTAGAGGTCTCGGGGTCCGCGATCTGGATCCGCAAAGACGACACTGCGAACTGGTCCGTTCTGAAACCCGCGATCGCCGGGGCAATACGGCAGGTGCTGGATGCGACGGACGCGCCGCTCGGCCCCGATACCGCCGAAGCAGACGCCGACACGACCCTGCTGCGCGAGGTAGAGGCGCTTCTGGACGCTCAAGTCAACCCGGCGGTCGCGGCGCATGGCGGGCATATCGCGGTGGAAAAGGTGACGGATGGCACCGTGCATCTGCGCATGTCCGGCGGCTGTCAGGGCTGCGCCGCCTCGGCCGCGACCTTGCGCGACGGGGTAGAGCGGATGCTGCGCGCGGCCCTTCCGCAAATCCGCGATATCAAGGATGTAACCGATCACGGCGCCGGCGACGCGCCCTATTACAGCCGCGACAACGGGCCATCGCCGATGCTCGACCGACCGGTTCCGCCGGGTGTCATCGACTGGCAGGACGGGCAGCTCATGGTCGATCCCGACTACCTTGCCCCCCGTCTTGGCCTGACCCCCGAGACATTGCATACGGGCCTCCGGAACGGTGACGTGGTCGGTGTCACCGAGACCGGGCAGGGCGAGGATGACGGCAAGACCCGGATCATTCTGCGCAGCGCAACCCGCGCCTGGGCCGCCGAGGTGAGGGCCGACGGAACCGCGCGCGAAATCCCCCCGCCCCGCGCCAGCGAGGTTGCAGCGGACAAGGAACAAGAGTTGGCGAACCGGGTGCGCGCGCATCTCGACGGTCTTGACGATGCGGATATACCGATCACCTATGGCGCGCTTGCGCGCGGCCTCGGGCTGTGGTTGCCCGGCTCGGTGCGCCGCGTGACCCGTGCGCTGGAAATTACCATGCACGAAGACGCCACGGCCAATCGCCCCTTCATCGCCGCCCGCGCGGTCAGCCGCGGCCGAGAGGGGCTGCCCGGCCAAGGCTTCTTCGATATGGCGCGCCGCCTGTCGCGCGGGCCCGAACCCGGCGAAAGCGACCGCGACTTTCACGCGCGCGAGGTGACCCAACTGGACAACAACCCCGCATAGTCCACCGGGGCATCGCGCCGGGCTGGCCAACCTAATCCTTGAACTTCGGCCTCTTTCCTCGCATCGTATTCACGAATACGAATTTCATGGGAGGACGAAAACATGCGATTGACCAGACGCCACATCATGGGCGCCATGGGCGCCGGGGCCCTGTTCGGCTGGCCCGGTGCCGGACGGGCCGCGACGGACATGACGCTCGGCTCGGCGCGCCTGACCACGCTTAGCGACGGTCACCTGACGCTGCCACGCGATTTCATGCTCGGCGATCTCGACCCCGAAAAGGCCGGGCCCGTCCTCGCCGAGCACGGCATTACCGGTGACATGATCGAGTCGCCCTGCAACCTCACGCTTTATCGCGACGGCACGCATACCGTGCTTTTTGACGCCGGCGCCGGCTCGCACTTCATGCCGAGCGCGGGGGAATTGCTCGGCGCCCTCGATTCGGCAGGGGTGGCGCCCGGCGACATCACCCATGTGATCTTCACCCACGCGCATCCTGATCACCTCTGGGGCGTGCTCGACGATTTCGACGAGCCGCTGTTCGCGAATGCCGCCCACATGATCGGTCAGGCGGAATGGGACTACTGGACCGACCCGGACACGGTGGACACGATCGACGAGGCGCGGGCAAGCTTTGCCGTGGGCGCAGCGCGCCGGCTGGCCGCGATCGAGGATCGGACCCAGCATATCAAAGATGGCGACGAGGTGCTGCCCGGCATCATGGCGCATGCCTCGTTCGGTCACACGCCCGGTCACATGAGCTTCGAGATCCGGCAAGGATCAGAGGCCGTGATGGTCGTGGGCGATGCGATCGCCAATGGCCACCTGGCCCTCGCCCACCCCGACTGGCCAAGCGGGGCGGATCAGGATCCCGACACCGGGATCACTACGCGCCTGCGACTGCTGGACCGACTGGCGACAGAAAAGATGCCGATGGTCGGCTTCCACTTGCCCGAGGGTGGGCTCGGCCGTGTCGAACGTGCCGATGGCGCCTACCGCTTCGTGTCGGAGGTCTGAGATGATACGCGCATTATCCACAGCCACGGTGCTTTTCGCCGCTGGCGCGGCCTTCGCCAGCGAGGATATCGCCGACCAGTATCCCGATTCCCTGCTCTACTCGAAACCGGTGGAGTTCATCCCCGGTGTCTGGTCGGCCATCGGGGCCACGGCCCCCCCGACCTACGAGAACGCGGGCCACAACAACAACCTCAGCTTCATTGTCACGGCCGAGGGCGTGGTCGTCATCAATGGCGGCGCATCCTACGGGCTGGCCCGCGCCCTGCATGACGAAATCCGTGCTGTCACCGACCAGCCGGTCACGCATGTCTTCAACGAGAACGGGCAAGGCCACGCCATGCTCGGCAACTCCTACTGGGTCGAACAGGGCGTCCCCGTCATCGCGCACGAGGACGTGTTGGCAGAGATCGAACACAATGCCGGCATGTCGCTGGAGGCCGCCCGCCGCATCACCAAGGAGCGCGCCGAGGGCACGGAAGTCGCCCCTCCGACCGAGACCTTCAGCGATCAATACGTCCTGGAGATGGGCGATTACCGGATCGAGGCCCGGTATCTCGGCCCGGCGCACAGCCCCGGCGATATCGTCGTCTGGCTGCCTGAACAAAGCCTCGTGATCTCGGGGGACATGGCCTTCCACGAACGGATGCTGCCGATCTTTCCCGAAACCATCACCCGCGACTGGCTGGAGACATGGGACACCGAGTTCGAGACACTCGGCGCCACTTACGTGATCCCCGGCCATGGCCACCCCACCAACATGGATCAGGTCCGGCGCTATACCAAGGGGTATCTGGAATACCTGCGCGGCAAGATCCGCGATCATATCGACGCGGGCGGCGATCTGGCGGATGCCTATTACGTGGACCAGTCGCCCTATACCCATCTCGATACGTTCGAGGAACTCGCGACGAAGAATGCGGGTCGGGTGTTCGAGCAGATGGAATGGGAATGACACGATTGACCCGGCCGGGGGCCAGCCCTCGGACCCCGCCGGGGACTGTTTTGGCAAGATGACACGGGAAACACGGGATCATCAATGATCGCGCCCGTGTTTCTTCTTGGCAAAAATACCCGGATCCTCCGGGTTCAGGTCGCGACGCGCCTTGAAGCAAAGCCCGTCATCAGCAAATGCGTCGCCATTGCGCCCACCCACATGGACCCGACGGCAACCCAGGCCGTCAGCGCAAAGATCGCGCCGCCCGACATGCCGGCCCCCACCGCACATCCACCGGCGAGCATGCTGCCAAACCCCATCAGCGCGGCCCCCAGCAGGTAGTTCTCCATCGGCGTGTCGGAACTGAAGCGTTCGATCTTCCATTCACGGGTGGCGAGCGCCATCACGGCGGACCCCGCAAACACCCCGGGCACAAGGCCCACGCCAAAGCCCAGGGGCAGGGTCGAGGCGTTGACCAGACCCATCAGCGTGTCGGTGGACGGGCCGGTGAACGTCACCGAGGAAATCGGAATGATCTCGAACGAGGTCTGCGCGATCGTATAGGTCGCCACCCACCCCAACCCGACCGCACATCCGACACCTGTTCCGGCAATGATGTGGGTGACCCGTACCTGACGACCGACCGCCAGTGCGATCCCCACGATCAGGACAACGCCGGCCAGCCACGCGGCCATCGAGGATGTCAGGCCGATACGCGCCAGCAGATCGCGCGCCGCACCGCCGGGCACAAGCCACAGCCCCGCCAACCCTTCACGCGCGGGGGAAAGCACCCCACGCAACGCCGCCTGCGCGACGATCGTAAGCACGAGCCCCGTGACCAGCGCGCGCAGATTTCCGGTCGCCGACAGCACCAGAAGACGGCTTGCACAGCCACGCGCGAGGATCATGCCCGCACCGAACATCAACCCGCCGATGAGTGCACCGGACATGCTGCCCGTCGTGGCCAGTTGGCGCGACTGCGAAACGTCGAGACGCCCGACAGTGATCGCACCCTGAACCACCAGAACCGCGGCAGAGAACGCCACGATCCAGATCGACAGCCGCGGACCCAGTCCACCCTCGGCCACTTCGACCGACGCGGACCGCAGGCAGAATCGTGAATGCTGCGCCGCCGCGCCGAAGAGGACCCCCACAAGCGCCCCGGCCATGGCCAGCACCGCCGCGTCGCCATAGGCGTCGATCATCGCGTCCAGCATGACAGCCCTTTCACGTACCCCTGACCCCGCGCGTCGGCGTCGGCTGACCGCCTCGCACCGGGCCGCAGCTGCGGCCCGGTGTCAGCGCATCAATCGGCCGTTGCGTCCTGCGCGATCTCGTCAAGCAGGGCCTGGACCTTTTGCATCTCGCCCTCGGGATAGGTCCGGTAACCGACCATCACCTCGTCGTCGCGTTCCGCCACGAACACACCATAAGGGCAATGCGCGATGTTCATCGGATTCTCTTCCATGACCTCGCGCGACAACGTGGCCGAACAGAATACAAATATGTCGGCCGCCTCGAACAGCTTGACGTCGCTGCCCACATCCTCGCGCGTGCGGTTGAGCATGTCACCGACATGGCTGGTGAAATCGATCACCAGCCCGCGATCGAGAATGGCACTCTCGACGGCGAAGGTGGCGTCGCCAAACGTCCCCTCGAACGGGTAGGTCACGACCTCCTGCGCCGCCACCGGGGCTGCTGCAATGCCGAGAGCTGCGGCCAGAACTGTAATTTTCATTTGTTTGCCTCCTTTGAGAGATCAAGATCCTGCGATCGTCAACTGAACATGTCGGTGGTGATGCCGGAATACCAGCCCACCGATTCCTCGTAGGTCGCCTTGCGGGTCGCGGCATCCTCGCCCGTCTGCGAGATGAAGCCGTCGACCTTGGCGATCTTTTCGTCGGTCGCCTCGTAGGTGGCGCCTACCTTGACGCCGTCATCCTCGGCGATCAGCGACCAGCACGTATTGGTGAACTTGGCCGGGAACACGCGCGAATCGGTCAACGCGCCGCGCACCGCCATGGCACAGACCTTGGCCTGGCTGTTGGCGGCGAAACCGGATTTCGGCATGTCGCCCTGCGCCGCCGCATCCCCCAGAACGTACACGTCCGGGTCCCGCGTCGAGGACATGTCGCCTGCATTGACGGGGGCCCAGTTCCCGTCGGTCACGCCCGCCATTTCAGCGATGCGACCCGCCTTCTGGGCCGGGATGACGTTGCACACGTCCACCTTTTCGACCATGCCATCTATGTCGATGGTCATCGCCTCGGGGTCGACGCTGGTATTCTCGCCGCCGAAATCCGGGCCGATCCGCTCGATCATGCCACTGTAATGGCGGCGCCAGCCTTCTTCGAAAAGCGCCTGCTTGGAGAATTTCGCCTTGGGATCGACGACCAGAATCTTGGCGGTCGGGTTCGTTTCCTTCAGCACATGCGCCACCATCGACACCCGCTCATACGGGCCCGGCGGGCAGCGGTAGGGGTTTGGCGGGGCGACCATGGCAAAGCGCCCGCCCTCGGGCATCGCCATGAGCTGCGCCTTGAGCAGTTCGCTTTGCGATCCGGCCTTGTAGGCGTGCGGCATGCGGTTCTGTGCCGCCAGCGACCAGCCCGGCACGGCATCCTCGACGAAATCGATGCCGGGGCTGAGGATCAGCTTGTCATAGGGCATCACGTCGCCCCCGGCGAGCCGGACGGTCCTGGCGTCGCGGTCCACATCGATGGCCCAGTCATGCACCACGTTGATCCCGTATTTCGCGGCCAGCGTGCCGTAGCTGTGGCTGATATCGTCGAGATCGGTGAACCCGCCGATATAGAGATTGGAGAAATAGCAGGTATAATAGCTGCGCGACGGCTCGACCAGTGTCACGTCGATGGCACCGTCGCTGTCCTTGGCGATGTAGCGCGCGGCAGTGGCCCCGCCCGAACCGCCACCGATCACGACCACGCGCGGTCGGCCCGCACCTTGGGCCAGCACCGCCGGCGCCGAAAGCGATGCCGCGGCCACCGTCCCGACGGCAATGAATTTGCGTCTGTTAAAGGTCATCGTCTCTCCTCCCGTTGAAAGGCCCCGTTTCAGTCGGGGTCCTTGAAATAGGCCGCAAGCGCCGCGATCTCCTCGTTCGACAGGCGTCCGGCCATCATCTGCATCACCGGATGGGGACGCAGTTTGTCCTTGTAGGCATGCATCGCGACCACGAAGTCGCGCTCTGGCCAACGGGTGATCGACGGGATGCCATCGGCGGTGCCATCGATCTTGTGGCAGCTTACGCATTCACTACTCAGATATTCACCATACGCCGGATCGCCTTGAATCGCGAGGATTTCGGGATCGACCGAATGATCGGTGCCGATCGCTGTCGGCGCGGCCTCGGGAATGTTCGCGGGATTGTCGGAGAACCGCCGCAGATAAGCGAGAAGATCTGCGCGCGCCCGATCGTCTTGCAGGCCCGGATAGCTCATCCGGGTCTTCGAGACGAGCGCGCGGGGATTTTCGATATAGGCGTCGAGCGTCTTGAGCGTCCAGATCAGGCCATCGACACCCGCCCGTTCCATCGACTCTGAATAAGGATAGTCGTCATGCGCCGCGGCGGGCCGGCCGAATATGCCGTTAAGGTGGGGGCCGATCGCGTCCTCGGCCCCCTTTCCGATCTGATGACAGCCGACGCAGTCATTGAAATGATCCGCGCCGGCCTCTGCGTCGCCGATCAGGTCCGCACGGGCCGGATATGACGCGATGGCCGCGACCGATACCGCGAACAGGACCACCGCCGGACGCACCCCGACCCCTACCGAAGGTCTGCGGCGGCGGCCCGGCAACAGCCTAGTCCGCCGACGAGGCCGCGTCATCCTCGTCCTCGGGTGTCACGTCCAGAACAGCGGCGCGCATCGTGATCTCCACGTCGTCCTTGCAATCCTCCATGCAGGGCGTTGTCCGCCAGTCCGGGTATTCGGTTTCCGGCCGGTCATCGACGATGAACCCGTCTGCATTGGGCATTTCGACCTCGGTGAAATTCTCGTGGCTGAGCGTGAAATCATCATCCACGATGCCGTTGGAATAGAGGATATAGGCCGTGATCGCGTAAACCTCGTCGGGGCTCAGGCTCTGGGCGAAGCCGTAGGGCATCGATCGGTTGACGTAATCCCAGACGGTCGAAAGGTACGGCCAGTACGACCCGACGGTCTTGACCGGATCGGCGCGGTCCAGCGTGCCCATTCCCCCGGCCAGGCTCGGCCAGTTGCCGACGCCCTCGGCGAAATCACCGTGGCACGAGGCGCAGTACATCCCGAACACCTCGTCGCCGGTCCAGACGTCGCCGGACCCTTCGGGCAGGCCACTTCCGTCGGGCATGATGTTGACGTTCCACGCCGCGATTTCCTCGTCCAGCGCCGGGCGGCCCAGCCCGTATTCTTCGGCTGTGCTGCCGGGCGCGGTCACACCGACGGCCAGCCCCGCGATCAGCGCAATCTCAAGACACTTCGACATTCTCTGCCTCCCCGTTGGGCTGCACCCACCATGTCTGAATACAGTTGTTGTGATAGATCGAATTCTCGCCGCGTACCTCGCGCAGTTGCGCCTTGGTCGGCTGGACGTAGCCCGTCTCGTCCATCGCGCGGGCCTGCAACAGCATCTCTTCGCCCTCCCAGGTGGTGTCGAGATAAAAGCGCGTCAGCGCCTTGGCTTCGGGA
Source organism: Roseovarius tibetensis (assembly GCF_050896375.1). Taxonomy (NCBI): domain Bacteria; kingdom Pseudomonadati; phylum Pseudomonadota; class Alphaproteobacteria; order Rhodobacterales; family Roseobacteraceae; genus Roseovarius; species Roseovarius tibetensis. Next base: position 136,535 of record NZ_JBPBBB010000004.1, on the reverse strand, counting down.
TCCCGTGCCAGGCGCGCGGTCTGCCACGACTTGCCGCCATCCTTCGAGACATCGACACGGGTAATCGCGCCGTGGCCGGACCACGCAAGACCCGAAATCACGAGCGGCCCGGCCCCGTGGGTGATCGGTGCCTGCGGGCTGGGCGAGGTGATGATCGACTTGGCGTCCATCACCCAGGTCCACTTGCGCGCGATTCCGTTGTCGAGGACATCGGTGTATTTCGAGGTCTCCTCGCGGCTTTCGACGGCGGCATCGGTCACCTCGATGCGGCGCAGCCACTTGACCCAGAGGTTGCCCTCCCAGCCCGGCACGACAAGGCGCACAGGGTAACCATGCTCCTTGCGCAGCGCCTCGCCGTTGGCCTTGAACGCCACCAGCACGTCGTCCAGCGCCTTTTCCATCGGGATCGAGCGACCGTTCGACGACGCATCCGCGCCCTCGACAAAGATCCACTTGTCCGACAGATCGCCCGCCGCCTCCAGACCGGCCTCTTCCAGCAGGGTGCGCAGGGTCACACCGGTATATTCCATGTTGTGGATCATGCCATGCGTGAACTGCGCGCCGTTCAGCTGCGCGCCCGCCCATTCCATGCCGGTATTGGCGGCGCATTCGCAGAAATAGACGTGGTTCTCGCGCGGGAAGCGTTCCAGATCGGCATAGGTGAAGACCAGGGGCCGATCCACCAGCCCGTTGATCATCAGCCGGTAATCTTCCTTGCGCAGTTCGATCGCGCCGGAATGGTGACGCTCGAACGCGCAGCCCTGCGGTGTGATCGTGCCATCCAGCGCGTGGATCGGCGTGAAATTGATCGAGCTGGTCAGATCCGCGGTCAGCCATTCGACTGTACGCCGTACCACGTCGGATTCGTACTTGATCGGCATACCGTAGGGCGCCGCATCAACCGGGTCGCCCCAGCCTTGCGCCCATGGCTGGACCTCGGTGATCAACGGATCAGGCGTTTCCGCGCGCGCCGCCCCGGCGGTCACGGCCCCGGCCGCCGCGGCCACGCTGCCGCGCAGAAACGCGCGACGCGAGGCCGGTTTTCCCCTGAAAAGTTCAGACATCGGATATGTCTCCTTTCGACAATCTCTTACGCGCCAACGACCGTGACGCTGTCATTCGGGCTGACACTGACCGTGCCCTGTTTGCGGATGTGATCCTCGACCACATTCCAGATCTGCGGGCCTTCGGTGCCCTCGTTGACCGAGGCCCATCCGGCGACCACGTAGTTTTTCGACGGATCGATCGCCTCGCCGGTGCGCAGCAGGGTCAGGTCGCTGATCCGGCTGCCCTGCGGCTGGTTGATGTCGATCCGGTATCCCAGCCCGCCGGTGCGGACCATGTCGCCGCCCTGCTGGTAATAGGGATCGGGGTTGAAGATGTTGTCGGCCACATCTTCCAGGATGACCTTGATGAAATCGCCGGTCATCTCGCTGCGATACGCCTCGCCATAGGTCATCGAGGTGACGTTGAAGATATCCTCGCGGGTGATGTCCTGACCGGGGATCAAGCTGGGCCCCCACCGGACGCCGGGCGACATGGCGATATCGGCGTCGCGTTCCGACATCAGGGCATCGCAGATCAGATCGTCCCACGTGCCGTTGAAGTTGCCGCGCCGGTACAGCAGGCCATCGGTCTGGCCGATCACCTCTTCGAGGTCCGACTTGAACGGCGCGCGCTGTTCGTCGATCAGCGTCGTGATCTCGGGCTTGGGCGCGATCACATCGGAAAAGATCGGGATCAGCTTGTGCCGGAACCCCATCATCCGACCGTCGCGCACGTCCAGATCCACGCGGCTGACGAATTTGCCATTGCTGCCGCTGGCGATCAGGATCGTCTCGCCCACCAGCACTGGTTCCGGCAGCGCGTCATGGGTGTGCCCGGTCAGGATCACGTCGATACCGGTCACGTTGCCCGCCATCTTCTTGTCGACATCAAAGCCGTTATGGCTGAGACAGACGACGAGTTCGGCCCCCTGCCCGCGCACCTCGTCGACCATTGCCTGCATGTTTTGGTCACGGATGCCGAAGCTGTATTCGGGGAACATCCAGCCGGGATTGGCGATCGGCATGTAAGGAAAGGCCTGTCCGATCACCGCGATCTTGACGCCGCCGCGCTCGAAAAACTGGTACGGCGGGAACATCTCGGCGGGCTCGTCCCATGTGGCATCGAAAATGTTCTGGCCGAGTGCGGCAAAGGGCAGGCCCTCGACGATCTCGTGTATCCGGTCGGAGCCGAGCGTGAACTCCCAGTGAAATGTCATCGCGTCGGGCTTGAGCCCGTTCATCACGTTGACCATGTCCTGGCCCTGCGTCTTGTAGCAGGTGTAAGAGCCGTGCCACGTATCGCCACCATCCAGAAGCAACGCATCGGGCCGGTCGGCGCGCATCGCGTCGATCACGGTCGCCACGCGGTCCAGCCCGCCGACCTTGCCATAGGTCTGCGCAAGCGCGCTGAAATCGCCCGAGCTGAGTGCATAATGCGACGGGCTGCCGTCATCGATTCCGTAAAGCTTGCGGAAATCGGCGCCGGTGACATGCGGCACCTCGCCCTTGTTCGGGCCCACGCCGATATTGACCGACGGCTCGCGGAAATAGATCGGCTTGAGCTGCGCGTGAATGTCGGTGATGTGGATGAGGCTGACATTGCCGAACGTGTCGAACTGCAACAGCTGATCCTGGGTCAGCGCCTGCTGCGCGGCCAGTTTCGACCAGTTGCCAAAGGACGACGCCCCCAGGATGGCTGACGCGGCCATGCTCGTTTGAAGAAAATCCCGACGCGAGATCATGTCTGACCCTTCCAGTTCCGCCCGCATCACATGCGGTTTCTTGAATGTTTTGACCAAGAAAAACCCCGCCAGGCGGTTCGCCCGACGGGGTAGGTCGTTCAGTTTCGGACGGACGGTCCCTCGACCGACAGACCATTGCCACGGCTTGCGACGTACAGCTCGAGCGCCACGAACTCGGGGCTGCCCGGCGCGAACGTCTCGGCCCGCGTATCGCGAACACAGCCCTTGAACCGCGAATGCACCGCGTTCAGCTTGGTGTTCTTCAGACGGTACACGGGAAACCCGTTGATCTGACCTTGGCTGAGATGATCGGCGCGGATCATGCGGCCGTAATTGTCCTCGTGGCAATTCGCACAGCTCAGTTCAAGCTGACCGGTCCGGGTATAGTACAGTTCCTTGCCCGCTTCCCACGTGTCGGCCACAGGACCGTCCGTGGCCACGTTGACCGGCATGCCGCGCGACACCGACGAGATCAGCGCAACCATGCTGGTCATCTCGGTGCTGGTGTATTTCAGCGGCTCGGCATCCATGTTCTCGGTGCGGCAGGCATTGACCTGCATCTCCAGCGTCCGAACCTCCTGCGCGTCCTCGTTCCACTTCGGATAGACCGCGCGGACACCCTTCATGCTCTCGTCCACGTCGTCGTGACAGCTTGCACAGGACTTGCCCGCGTCTCCCTGGACGGTTGACCACGACTCCTGTGCGTCCTCGACGAAGATCATGCCGGGATTGATAAAATCGTCGGCCTGCATCGCGCGGGTTTCGGTGCCGCGAAAGTGCCAGCCCGAAATGACCTCCGGCAGCTTGCCTTCGACTGCGTCCGACGGTTCTGTCCAGGTGGTCATCTCGATGTCTTGGTTCACGATAAGCGTATCCTCGACGGGTTCGGCATAAACCACCCCCGCCGTGATCGCGCCTGCGCCCAAAAGCGCCGTGATGGCTGATGTTTTTTTCATGTTCGCCCCTCCCTGACGGTTGTGGCCTCAGGCCATCTCGACTGATTTCGTCTCTTCGTAGACAGAGCCGTCATCGTCGTACCAGGTGAACTTGAAATCGCCGGCCTCGGGCACGACGGCCTCGAACTCGAAATACGGGTTTGTCGAGATCGCGGGCTCCATCGCCACATCGACCACCATCTCGCCGTTGAACTCGCAGGTGAAGCGGTGGATGATCGAGCGCGGAATGGTGTTGCCGTCGCTGTCCTTGCGCTGACCGGATTCCATCGGGTGGCTGATCAGCGTCTTGATCGTTACAGCCTCGCCCGCCGAGGCGGAGCGGGGCGCTTTCACGCGGGGTCTCACATTTTCTGCCATTGTCGTGTCTCCTTGATCTGGATCAGCCGCCGCAGCCGCCGATGGTCACTTTGACGTTGCTCGACGCCTTGGCGAACGAGCCGTCCTTCATCCGTGCGACGGCCACCACGTCCTGCGTTCCCGCAAGACGGATCCGGGTCGATGCGGTCTGCGCGGCCGCCAGCGGGCCGAACTTGAATTCGGCGACACCCGGAGTCGGGTTGCCCATGGCCAGAATCAGGACCGCCTCCGCGCCGGGCGCGTCGATTTCGATCGGGACGGTGTTGCCGTTCTCGGCAATCTCGGGGGCCGTGAGGGTGACACCCTCGCTGGCCACATCGGCACCGCCCGTGAATTCGGCGATCGAATCCTCGGCCGCCGCGCTCGCCCGCATCGGCAGACCGAAGGCTATGGCAGCGCCAGCCCCCATCACCATCACGTTGCGTCGTGTCATTGTCATGTCTTGAGTCTCCTGTTCGGGGCCGCCCCCAGTGTGGGTGGCGGCGGTCAGTATTCCAGGGTGGACAGATATGCCACCACATCCTCGATCTGCTGCGCCGTAAGCAGCGGATCCAGATCCTCGGGGGCCGCCTCGCCGGTATAGGCGTCACCAGGCCGGACGAATCCCTCGACCTTGTAGAAGGCCGGCATCATGGTTCCCGGGAACATTTCCTTGGCGTTGACCAGCATGCCGCGCAGCTCTGCCTCGCTCCAGCGTTCGCCGGCCCCGTCCAGAGGCGGGCCGATCTCGCCGTGCCACGGCACGTCACTCATTTCAGAGATGGCATGACAGGCGACACAATTGCCAAGCGACTTGTCGCCCACCACTTCGCGGCCGCGTGCCGGGTCCCCTTCCTTACCGGTAAGCGATTGCTCGACAGCACCGTACTCGAACGACACCTCACCCGGCTTGACCTCCGCTGCGATTGCACCGCTTGCGGCACCAACCAGCGAAAGCATCAGAATTGTGTGTTTCATGCGTCCTCCCTAACACATTCATTCTTTTGTATATCATAGAACACAATCATGTGAGCACACAACATCAAATTCGAATGTCCGAATTGGCAGATTGTCTGGCCCGACGGTCAATCCGCATTTGCAGAGGCGCGTTCCCGGATGCGCCGTGCATGATACCTTTGGAAATCCTCATCGGTATCAAGTGCATAGCGTTTTTCATTGACCCAGGTCAGCATGTCGAGCGTGGTCGCCGCCTCGAACGCCCCTGGCATCAGCGCGACCGCGGCCTCGTCGGCGCTCTGGCCGTCGGGGACCTCCTCGGGCAGGAAAAGAATCGATGGCGTGAACAGCAGCCCCCATTTGCGCGTCGCCGCCTTCTCGCTCAGGGCCTCGCCGTCGAAATCGGTGACCTCGGTATCGCCGTGCAGGTTGATCTGCACCACGAAGAAATGTTCGCGGATGTAGCTGTCGATCTCGGGGCGCGGAAAGACCTGTTCGTGCATCCGCGTGCAGTAGATGCAGCCGCGCTGTTCGACCATCAGCATCAGGCGCTTGTCCTCGGCGTTGGCCTCTTGCAGATCCTCGCGCAGGTCCTTGAACGTCTCGCGCATCCAGTCCGTCTTGTGCAGCCCGTCATCCCCCAGTTCAGCAGCCGATAGCGGCAGCGCCAGCAGCATGGCGGCCAGCAGGCTCAGAAAACGTGTCATTCCCTTTCCTCCATCAGATATTCTGGAACACCGGGAACGCCTCCAGCATCCACTCGGCGATGTAGGTTATGCTGTCCGTGGCGATCAGCGCCGCGAACACGACAAGCAACAGCCCCATGGCCTTTTCCACCTTGGGCAGATGGCGACGGAACCTGGCCGCGAAGCGCAGGAATGGCCCGATGAACAGCGCGGCCAGCATGAAGGGCGTCGTCATCGCGACCCCGAACACCAGCAACAGGCCCAGCCCCTCCATCGCGGTCGATTCGGTGCTCGCCGTGAACACCACGGCCGTCAGCACGCCCCCCACACAGGGCGTCCACCCAGCGGCAAAGGCAAAGCCCACCACGTAGGCCCCCAGCACCGACATGTTCTTGGTATTGCCCGTATCCATCTGGAACACGCGGTTGAGGGCCCCGATGCGCAACACGCCCAGAAAATGCAGCCCGAGGATCAGCACGATGCTGGCGGCGACCAGCCGGAACTCGAACTGGTAGCTGCGAAACGCCTGGCTCAGACCAAAGGCCGCGGCCCCCAGCAGAACGAAGACCGTGATGATCCCCGCGGAAAACATCACCGACGCGGCAAAGGCCCGGCCCCGCACACCGGGCGCCAGCCGCCCCTCGGCGCTGATCTCGGACATCGAGGCGCCGGCCATGTAGCTCAGGTAGAACGGCACGATCGGCAGGATGCAGGGCGAGAAGAACACGATCAGCCCACCAATGAAGGCGCTCAGCAAGGAGACATCGAACATATTGGGGCCTCAGGCGGGTTGATATGGAAACATATTCAAACTATTAAATATCTGGAACCCTGCGTCAATTGGAACCCGACATGCCCCGTCTTGCCGCCTTTCTGGCCAGTGCAGTCCTGTGGATCGGCCTGTCCGGCCCGCTATCGTCGGCCGAACTGATCATGGTCGAGCAGCGTGGCTGTCATTGGTGCGCGCAGTGGAACGAAGAAATCGCCCCCATTTACCCCAAGACCGACGAAGGCGCGCGCGCCCCGCTGCGCCGCGTCCAGATCGGCGACTTGCCGGACGATGTGGCGTTCAAATCGCGCCCTGTCTTCACACCGACCTTCGTTCTGGTGCATGAGGGCAAGGAACTGGGCCGCATGGAGGGCTATGCCGGGGACGAATTCTTCTGGTTCATCCTGAACCAGTTGCTTGACGCACACCCCGGTGCGACCGCGCCCGAGTGAGCCGTGGGACGAACGGAACGGCGCCGCGACAGAATAGAGTTTGACAGTCCGGCGCACCGTTCCGATGATTGGCTGCACGGATGATGTCCGCGCAAGTCGCCCCCGCAAAAGAGAATCGGGAGAGCGCCAGCAAGAGGGTGGAGGACGCGCATGCCCGGCGATGTATCCGATGGGATGCTGATCGGCCTAATCGGCCTTTGCGGCGGGATCGTTCTCGGCCTTGCCGCGCGACTGGGGCGGTTCTGCACGCTCGGCGCGGTCGAGGATTACCTTTATCAGCAGAACGACACCCGCCTGCGCATGTGGGGGCTTGCGATCGGTGTGGCGGGGCTTACGGCCTTTGGGGCCGCCGGTATGGGCGGGTTCGATATCGCGCGCAACGTATACTGGATGACGCCGTGGTCGCCGTTCGGCTCGATCCTTGGCGGCCTGATGTTCGGGTATGGCATGTCGCTGGCGGGCACCTGCGGGTTCGGTGCGCTTGCCCGGTTGGGCGGCGGTGACCTGCGGTCTTTCGTGATCGTTCTGGTGATGGGGATCGCGGCCTACATCATGATGTCCGGTCCGCTGGCCCCCCTGCGCATCACCGCGATGGCCGCCACCACACCCGCGCTCGAAGCGCAAAGCTACGCACAGGTGATCTCACGCCTGACCGGGCTGCCGATGATTGCGGCGGGGCTGCTGATGTCGGGCGGGATCGGCCTTGCGGCCCTTGGCGCGCGCCGCTTTCGCGAAAACCGCACTGCGGTGATATGGGGGGCGCTTGCAGGCCTTGCGATCACCTCGGGCTGGATAGGCACGTCATGGGTCGCCACGCACGGGTTCATGCTGCAGCCCGTGCAAAGCCACACGTTTTCGGCCCCGCTTGGCGAGACGATCCTGTTTCTCATGACCGCAAGCGGTGGTGGGTCTTGGATCAGCTTCGGGGTGGCGTCGGTGCTGGGGGTTGTCGTCGGCTCCTTTTTCGGCAGCGTCATCAAGGGACACTTCCGGTGGGAGGCCTGCGAAGACCCCCGCGAGCTCAAACGCCAGATGCTTGGCGCCGTCTGCATGGGCTTCGGCGCGGTGCTGGCCTTTGGCTGCACGGTCGGGCAAGGGATGTCCGCCTTTTCCGTCCTGTCGCTCAGCGCGCCGGTAACCTTTGCGGCGATATTCGCAGGCGCCGCGCTTGGCCTGCGGCAACTGATCACGGGTCTGGCCTGACGGGGCGGCCCGGTGCCGTGTCAGATGCCGCCGGCGCCGGGACCGGACTGCTTGAACGTCACGGAGAACGCGCCGAATTCGTCGGCTTCGACATGGACGACCTGTCGCGGGATACGGATTTCGATATCGCGTGCCGCATCCCCGTCCTGCCAAGGACGATCGATCAGCGTGCATCCCGCGTCCTGGCCCGCATAGTCCGCCATCGGCGACACTTCGGTCATGAATTCCAGCCCGCGTGTGATGGTCTGCCCGCCGAGCGCGACGCTGCCCGAGGCGACGACACCACGCGCCTTGCCCTTTGTCAGGATGGATTGCTGATCGCTTTGCGCCCAGACTCCGCAGATCAGGGTCCGCCCCTGGGTTTCGCGCAGATCCGCGGCCACGGTCAGGCCGCCGCCGCTGCTGTAACTTCCGCCAGTGACGACCGGGTTGGAACCAAGCCGCGCCACGGTCTGCGGCCCGGTGGCCGCGCAGCCGGCAAGAGCGGTGGCAAGGGCGATGAACGTCGCATGTCGAAACATTGTAGACCTCCTGTGTCGGTTGGCATCGACATAGGGGTTCGGGGCGAGAATGCCAACCGAAGGCTCAGCCGGCCCTGGCGAACTCGGCCGTCTCCGACAGCATCTCGGGGTACCATTTTTCCAGCACCGGCAGAAACGCCTCGCGCAACCGGCCGACCTGCGCGGGCGTCAGATCCTCGCGCCAGACACCCGCCTGCCCCTTGGCGAAGAAGGCTTTCATTTCAGACGGCTTCTCGGCAAAGCCGTGCGTCTGTTCAAATTTCTTCATGGTCTCGAAATTCGTGGCCCGCACAGCACGGGCCAGCTTGGGCTTGTCCACGGGCACCCGGAAAAACGTTTCAATCAACCCGCGCATCGCCTTGCCGGTATTGGCGAGCATGTCTTCGTAGCGCAGGACGTGACGCGGCAGGCCCGGCGCGGTGGTCCAACTGGTCACATGGTCGTCCCAACGACCAAGCGGCTCGAATATGCCGTCGGCCGTGCCAGCCATCGCATCCGGGTTCATCATCCTGTCGATCGCCGTATCCAGATCAGTCACCTGGTGACGCGCAAAAGAGGGCGCCAGATCAAAGGGATTGCGCATGATATAGACCGCCGCCGCCGTCAGTTCTGGCGGGATGAGGTCCGTATTGCCAGCGCGCATCGTCTGGCAGTGCGTCTTGACGAAATGGTGGTTCGGCTTGGACCCGGCGATCAGCCGCAACGCCTTGGGCCGGACCCTGAGCCAGTCTTCGAGAGTGGTGCCGGTATAACGCCCCCCCGCGGCGGCATCAAAGAAATCGCGCCGCACATCGCCGGTCGTGAAATTGCGCAGGTTGTTGAGATCGGGCGCTTTCCCGTCGGGCATGAAATAATGCGCCAGAAGGCTACGCACCCACGTGTTGCCGGATTTCGGAAAAGAGGCCAGCCAGATGATGCGGCGCAGATCGGTCATTCCAGATACCCGTATTGCTTCATCACCTTGCGATGCGCATGCTTCATCTTCTTGACAAGGCGCGGCGGCAGGTCGGTTTTCCACTGATCGCTCTGTCCGCGCGCGAAGAACCGCTCGCTTTGAGGGGACTTTTCGATGAATCCCTGCTTTTTCTCCTGTTCGGACAGTTCCTTGAAACTGGAAAACATGATCGCACGATCCAGCCGCTCGGGGTCGACGGGCATCCCCAGATGTTCAAGAAGCTTGGAAAAACAGGATTGCGGATCAGCCAGCATGTCCTCGTAGCGCATCACGAGAACGGGATAGGCCGATTGCCCGGTCCAGCTGCGCACATGGTCGGACCACGATCCCAGAAACTGGGTGACGTTGTCGACATCCGGCGGATTGGCATTATCCGGGTGGCTGACGGTGTACACCGCCTCGTCCTGGGTCATGCCGTAATGACGCGCATAGGACAGCACCATGTCCAGCGGATTGCGCATGATATAGAAGGCCGACTGCGTGACGTCATCGGGGATCAGGGTCACGCCGCGCGCGGTGGTGCGCGCATTATGCGTCTTGACCAGGTTGATATCGGCGTTGTTGGCAACGATGCCGCGCAGCACAAGCCGCCGCAGTTTCAATGTCAGGTCAATGTCGGTCGTGTCGATCTGGCGCCCCGCCACCATGTGATAGGTCTTGACGATGGAATCGCCCATGGCGACGCGATGCGCATTGTTGATCGGCACCGCCTCATTGGCATTGGCAAAGTAATTGGCGAGAAAGATACGCGCCCACGTATTGCCCGACTTCGGGTAGGACGCCATCCAGACGATGCTTTTCTTCATGCTCGGGGACGTCCGTTCCAGTCTGCGAAAATTCTGTCACTGAAATAAAAGAAGCGGGGGGTGATGTCACCCCCCGCCACAAGACTTTCAACTCGACCGGATCAGAAGCTCAGGTTGATCGCGGTTGCGAGCATGTTGCCTTCGATCTTCGGGTTGCCAGCAACCGTGCCGTTGTTCTGCTCGGTGTACAGGTAGTACACGTCCCAGCTCACGCCGGCGCCGAGGTCGCGGGTCGCACCAACCTTGTAGGCTTCGTAATCGGATGTCGGGTTGCCGACACCGGTCTGGACCTCACCCTGGTAGGTCTCTGCGCCGACGGACCACGGGCCTGCAATGTCGTAGTTGACACCAAGGCTATAGCCTTCGCTGTCGGCACCTGCGCCACCGCCGGAACCGGTCACGACACCACCGACGCCGTTCGGGCCGCCGTTGTCGTTCTCGGTGTAGGTCGCGCCGAAGGTGAAGTTGTTCACACCAACGGTTGCGCCGATGCCCCAGGTCTCGGGATCGCTCACACCGACGAGGTTCGTGTTAGCCGTACCCCAACGTGCGGCCAGGCCCAGATCGACGCCGTTGAACGACTGCTGGTAGCCGACACCGATGTCGAAGATGTCCGTAATCGTGACCGCATTGCGGTTCGGGGCGAAGTTGTTGGCGGCGTTCACGTCACCCGAAGCGGCGTAGGACACGCCCAGGGTCAGACCGTTGAACGACGGCGTGAAGTAGCTGATGCGCTGCACGTCGTTGTTGCCCGCAACCTCGGTCAGCGACGAGATGCCGGCCTGACGGAACCCGCTGGTGCCGGTCGTCGGGATGAAGCCCGAGATCGAGTAGGAGTTGATGGCCATCGACGCGATGCCCGGCGTGTAGACGGAGCCCATCAGCAGGTAGCCTGCCGAGTTCTCGGAGCCGAGGATGATCTTGCCCAGCATGTCGCCTTCGATGGTGACATAGGACTCGTCGATTTCGGAGGTGCCCGAGTTCAGTGCTTCGAACTGAACGCTGAAGCCCATGGTCAGGCCGTTGTCCAGCGTGACGGAGGGCGAGAAGATGACTTCCGAGTTGGTGTAGACGTCGACGCCGTCGAAATCCGCGCCGGGTGCAATGCCGGTGCCGGAAACGTCAACCGCACCGATGTGGGTGTTTGCGAAACCGCCCCAGTTCATGTCCCATTCCTGGGCCGTTGCGGGGGCGGCCATTGCGACGCCGAGTGCGATCGCGCTGGTGCTGAGAAGTTGCTTTTTCAAGGGTGTCCCTCCTACTAAGCGGGTTTTTCCGATCCGCCGCACCAGTCGTTGGACGCGGCTTGACGTTCAAATGCGCCAAATGCCCCTGACCTGTCAACGCAACCGCCCTGCCGTTTCCCCATCGCCCCCAAAATGTGACGTAGAAAGCACACCCACCCCGTGCCGCGCCTGGGTCACGGCGGGCAGGCGGCATTGGGTGACGCCTGCATACCATTGATATCATTTATTTTTCAGGATGGGCATCGCGATCAGGCGGGGTGATGGCACCGCGTTGCGGCGTGCGACAGGATTCGGTCGATCGCCGCATCGAACCGGTCGTCCCCGACGGTCAGCGCGACTCGGACCCAGGGCCCCAGCGTGGCCCCGAAGGACGCGCCGGGCATCACCGCGACGCCGGTCTCCTCCAGCAGGTCATGCGCATAGGCGTCGCCGTCCATGCCGGTGGCCGTGACGTCGACCAGCGCGAACATCCCCGCCTCGGGGCGGTGGACGCGCAGCGGCGTGTGCGCCTCGATCCGCGCGGCCAGCCTTTCGGACCGTGCCGCAAAGCGCGCCCGCATGCCCGGTGCCACGCTAGATCCGGCGCGAATCGCGGCCTCGGTCATATCGGCGAGGAACGGCTGGTTGCCGAACAGCATCACCTCCGACAGCGGCAGCAGCGCCTCGGTGAATGCCTCAGGGCCGACGCACCAGCCGCTGCGAAACCCCGGTGCGGCGTGGCTTTTCGAGATCGACGAGACGGCGATCGTCCGGTCGGCAAGCTTTGGGTCCGACAACGGCGAGGCAAAGCGCACGCCGTCGAACACCATCTCCTCGTAAACCTCGTCGGCGATGATCCACAGGTCATGCGCGCACGCCACCTCGCCGATGGCGGCGATATCCGCAGGCGACAGGACGGCGCCGGTGGGGTTGTGCGGCGTCGTCAGCAGGATCGCCCGCGTCCGTGGCGTGATCCGTGCCGCCACATCCCCGGCCGCCATGCGAAAGCCCCGTTCGGGCCGCAGCGGCACCGGCACCATCCCGGCCCCCGTGGCGCGGATGACCCCCTCGTAGGTGGCATACATCGGATCGCCCACCAACACCTCGCAGCCGCTCTCGGCCACGGCCGCCATCACGGCGTAAAGCGCGGTCTGCGTGCCGGGAAAGCACATGATCTGGTCAGGCGTGAACGGCCGGCCCCGCGATGCGCTGTACCCCTCGGCAAGGGCCCGGCGCAGGCCGATCTCGCCGCGCCCGTCGGAATACCCGGTGCGCCCGGCCTGCATCGCACAGGTCGCGGCCTCGTGCAGCATGTCGGGCGCGGGCACGTCCGGCTCGCCGATGGTCAGGCGGATGATATCACGGCCCTCCGCCACCATCTCGGCGGCGCGGTAATGAACCCGCCATTTCGCCCCGCCCTGCCCCGCAAGCCGCTCCGTGACCGAAGAAAATCTCATCTTGTCCCCTTGCCGTTGATGCCCGTTATCCATGCGTGCGCACCATGGCGCGGGTCCGCACGCACCACAACCCGATACCCGGCGCACGCGCCCTGCCCGAATTGTGAACGCCCCGCGGCCGGTTCCGTGCTAGCCTGATGCGGTATCGACTCTGCCGTTGACCCGTCAGCGTCTTTCAGGGAGCATCAACAGTAACGTGACCCGAACCCAATAGAAGGAGATCACGATGACACAGACGATAGGCAACCCGCTGAGCTGGCTGGCCGACGCGACGCTCGGGGCGGGGCGCGGCGTTGGCGAGGGGACGGACGCGCTGCGCGGCACCGCGACCGCCCCGCCAGAGGTGCGGTCCCTGACGCGCGACGATCTGGCCACCGCCCTGCGCAGGGGGGTCGCGGATTTCACCGCCTTGCGCAGCGACGTTATCTTTCTGATCGCGATCTACCCGATCATCGGCCTCGCGCTGTCGCTGCTGGCCTTCGACATGGCGCGCCTGCCGATGCTGTTCCCGCTGGCCGCGGGCTTTACCCTGCTGGGGCCGGTGGTGGCGACCGGCCTCTACGAAATGAGCCGCACGCGCGAGGCGACGGGGCAGGCCGGCTGGGGCGTCGCGTTCTCGGTGCTGCGCGCGCGGGTTATCGTGCCGGTCGTCGTGCTCGGGCTGGCGCTGCTGGCGCTGTTCCTGGTGTGGATGTCCGCCGCGATGCTGATCTACAACCTGACCCTCGGGCCACAGCCGCCCGTCTCGGTCGGCAGCTTTGCCGGTGACGTGTTCACCACCGGCGCGGGCTGGGTGATGATCGTTCTGGGCATGGGCGTGGGCCTTGTCTTCGCGGCGGCGGTGCTGGTGGTCAGCTTCATCTCGTTCCCGATGCTGATCGACCGCCGCGCCGGCATACCGGTGGCCGTGATGACCTCGATCAAGGTGGCACGGACCAGCCCCCGGATCGTGGCCACATGGGGCCTGATCGTCGCGGTGGCGATGCTCGCCGGCACGGTGCCGGCGTTCCTGGGGCTGATGGTCGTGCTGCCGATCCTTGGTCATGCGACCTGGCATCTCTACCGGATTGCGGTCCCCGCGCCTCAGAACACCGCGTGATCGCCGCGCGGCGCGGTGACCTCGCCGCGCGCAAGCCGCTCGTAGAACGCCCCAAGCGTGTCGTGCCCGGTCTCGGGCGTCGCGTCTGCGTCGTAGTGGCCCGTCTCCGGGTCCAGTACCAGCATCGACTGGGTTGCGTAGTACCGCCCGATCCGCGCCAGTTCGGCCTTGGCGCGCAGGCCCGGCACGAGACGACCGCCCAGCGTCAGCCCCGCCACGATCCAGTCCATCAGCCGCAAGGGCACTTTCCGGAACCGCGGCGCCGCCCCGAGCGCGCGAAACAGCATCCCGCCCTGCTCTAGCGGCGTGATCGCAGGGCCCGGTCCGCCAATTGGCAGGGTCCGGTTCCAGCGCGCGGGATCGTCCAGACACCCCACCATGTAGCGCGCCAGATCGCCATCGCTGATCGGCTTGCACGCCGTCACTTGCCCATCCCCGAACACGAGGAACGGCTTGCCCGCGCGCAGCCGGTCCAGTTGACCGGACAGGGATTTGAAATAGGCGGTCGGGCGCACGATCGAATAGCGCAGACCGGACGCCGTCAGCGCGGCCTCGGCGGCCAGCTTGGCACGTTGAAACGCCAGATGGGGGCGCTGCACGCAGATCGCCGATAACAGCACGAAATGCCCAGCGCCCGCATCGCGTGCCGCGGTCATCGCCGCGACGGTGCCTGCGTGATCCACCGCCCAGGCGTCTTCGGCGGCACCGGTCCGCGACGCCATGCAGCAGATCACCGCCCCCGGCGGCCGCTCGCGCATTGCCGCGGCAACCGACCCGAAGCGGATCCGCACGGCATCGGGCAAACCATGCCCGCCCGCCGCATGATGCGGACGCAGGACGCAGTCAACACCGTACCCGGCCTCCAGCAGCGCGGCCACGACCGCGCGCCCGATGGTGCCCGTCGCCCCCAGCACGAGAACCGTCTCTGTCCCGGCGTCCGTCATTGCCTGCCCTCCACACGCCAAAATCACCCCGGATAGGGTCGCATTTCGGACGCGGGATCAACCCCGGCTTCTTCTTGGCCGAAATACCCCGGGGGAGTCGCGCCCCGGCGCGACGGGGGCAGCGCCCCCGGTAACGGCGCCCCGTAAGCACGGATGATTGCCATTCCCCGCGCGCTTGTCTAGCACGGCGACCAGATACCAGACCGTAAGAGGCCCACCCGATGTTCCAGAGCTTTTCGGAAACCGCCCGCCCGGACCAAGGCCCGCCGCGCCTTGAACGGCTGCGCCGCGCCATGGCCGAGGACGGGCTGGCCGGGTTTCTGGTGCCGCGGGCCGACGCCCATCAGGGCGAATACGTTGCTGCCTGCGACGCCCGGCTGGCCTGGCTGACCGGGTTTACCGGGTCTGCGGGATTTTGCGCGGTGCTGGGCGACGTGGCCGGTGTCTTTGTCGACAGCCGCTACCGCGTGCAGGTGAGGGCACAGGTCGATTGTGACCACTTCACGCCGGTAGACTGGCCCGAAACACGGCTTGGCGACTGGCTCGGGTCCCATCTGCCCGAGGGCGGCGAGGTGGGCTTCGACCCGTGGCTCTACACGCCCGACCAGATCGAGACCGTGCGCGCCGAGCTTCAGAAGACCGGTATCCGCCTCGTGCCTGTCGCCAACCTAATCGACCGGATCTGGACGGATCGGCCCGCCCCGCCGCAGGGACAGATCACGCCGTGGCCCGACCATCTGGCCGGTCTGACCCATGCCGAAAAACGCGCGCAACTGGCCGATACACTACGCGCGGCGGGACAGCGGGCCGCGATCATAACACTGGCCGATTCCCTCGCCTGGCTGCTGAATATCCGCGGCGCGGACATTCCGCGCAACCCGGTGCCTCAGGGCTTTGCGATCTTGCATGACGACGGGCGCGCGGCGCTTTTCACCGATCCCGCCAAGCTGGACGGCGACACCCGCGCGCATCTTGGCGACGCCGTCACGGTGGCCGCGCCCGACGCCTTCGGGCCGGCCCTTGATGGGCTGACCGGGCCGGTGCGGCTCGACAAGGGCAGCGTGCCGCTCTGGGTCGTGCAACGGATCGAGGCGGCGGGCATCGCGCATCACTGGGGTGAAGATCCCTGCATCCGCCCCAAGGCGCGCAAGACCGAGGCCGAGATCGCCGGAACCCGCGCCGCGCATCTGCGCGACGCGGCGGCGGTCTGCGAATTCCTGGCATGGTTCGCCGGCCAGGCCCCCGGCACGATCACCGAAATCGACGTGGTCACGCGGCTGGAGGCGTGCCGCGCGGACACCGGCCAACTGCGCGATATCAGCTTTGACACGATCGCCGGCGCCGGCCCGCATGGCGCGCTGCCGCATTACCGCGTCACCGAGGCCAGCAACCGCACGCTGACCGACGGCGATCTGTTGGTGCTCGACAGCGGCGGGCAGTATCTTGACGGGACCACCGATATCACCCGCACGCTGCCCGTGGGCGATCCCGGCCCCGAAGAGCGCGCGGCGTTTACCCGCGTGCTGCAGGGCATGATCGCGATCTCGCGGCTGCGCTTTCCCAAAGGTCTGGCGGGGCGTGATCTGGATGCCGTCGCGCGCTATCCGCTGTGGTTGGCCGATCTCGATTACGGGCACGGCACCGGGCATGGCGTGGGAGTCTATTCCTGCGTGCATGAAGGCCCGCAGCGCCTGTCGCGCAGCTCGACCGTCCCGCTGGAACCCGGCATGATCCTGTCGAACGAGCCAGGCTATTACCGCGAGGGGGCGTTCGGCATCCGGATCGAAAATCTTGTCGTCGTCCAGGAGGCCACTTCTTTGCCCGGCGGCGACAAAGGGCCCCGGCTGACCTTCGAGACTCTGACTCACGTGCCCATCGACCGCCGCCTGATCGAGACCTCGATGCTCAGCGACGGCGAACGCGACTGGCTCGACACCTATCACGCCACATGCCACGCGAAACTCGCACCACTGCTGTCCCCGAAGGCACGCGACTGGCTGGAAAGGGCGACGCAGACAGTGTGACACATTTCTGTTAGCGTTCTGCGCCAGACCACTGAAGAAACGAGATGAAAAGGACGGACGATGCCGAACATAACGATACGCAAGGCGACGGGCACATGGTCAGTGCGCGCCGGAGGGGCGGTCATCGCCGAAAGCCGCAATGCGCTGGAACTGATCGAGGGCGACAACCCCCCGGTGATCTACTTCCCGCGGGCCGATATCGCCATGGCCTTTCTCGACGAAGGCGACAAGACCAGCCATTGTCCCCACAAGGGCGACGCGCGCTACTACTCGATCGTCACCAAAAGCCACACGCTTGAAAACGCGGCGTGGAGCTATGAGGCGCCAAAACCCGATGTGGACGACATCCGGGACCACGTCGCCTTTTACGTCAGCGACCGCGTCGCGGTAGAACAGATCTGAACGGATCGCAGCGCCTTCGCCGCATCCTTACCCGTGCTCCTCTTCCGATATCGCGGCGAGAGCACGGTTATAGGTCTTGAGCGCATCGACATGAAACAGCGCGCCCAGCAACTCGGGCGGCTGGTCATCGCCTTTCAGGCTCACCACTGGGATGAACGGCACGAGGGACCGCTCGAAAACCGGCATCGCCGCCTCCAGCGTGGTCGTCGCATCCAGATAGACGCCCTGCTCGATCAGCGACCAGCAGCGATCGCGATCCGCCGCGCGATCGTGGTCGGGCGGTCGCATCAGCTTGCGCACCTGAAACATCGCAAGCAGGTAATCCTGCGGCCCCGCCGCCACCTGGATACCGCGCCTCATCAACTGTGACAGGAAAAAGGACCGCCGCACCAGCTTTGAGCCAAGCGCGGTGGACATGGAGACCGCCACCATCACCGCAAGCCCGGTCTGCCAGTCGCCGGTCAGTTCGAACACGATCAGCGTAGTCGAGATCGGCGCGCCCAGAACGGCGGCGGCCACCGCGCCCATCCCCGCAAGCGCGTATAGCGTCTGCGCGCCGGACACGTCCGGAAAAACCGCCGTCGCGACATAGCCAAAGGCCAGCCCGGTCAACGCACCCACCATCAGAGAGGGCGAAAAGACGCCGCCGCCCATGCGCCCACCAATGGTGATCGCGACCGCCGCCACCTTGATGACCGCGTAGACCAGCGCCTCGTGCCAGAGAAGCTGCCCGGTCAGCGCGGCCGACGTGGTCTCGTACCCCACGCCGATGACATGCGGAAACCAGATCGCGATGGCCCCGAGCATCAGCCCCGCCCCCGCCGGACGCAGCCAGCGCGGCAAGCGCAGCCGCACTTGCAGATGGGCCGCCACGTCCTCTGCCAGAAAGATCGACCGGGTCAGCGCCGCGGCCACCACGCCGCAGATCAGCCCGAGAATCAGGAAGGCCGGCAGTTCGACGTAGAACGCAAGCGCCCCGGAGCGCGTCAGAACGAACTCCGTCACATCACCGAATTCCAGACGGTTGATCACCGTGCCCGCGACGCTGGCGATCACGATGGGCGCAAAGGCGTGGACCGCGAAATGCCGCAGCACGACCTCTAGCGCGAAGAGCGCGCCCGCGATCGGCGCGTTGAACGACGCCGAGACGGCCGCGGCCACCGCACAGCCCAGCAAATCGCGACCGGTGATGCCGTTGGCGTTGATCCGGTTGCTCACCCAGGTCGAGATCACGGCGGCCAGATGCACCACCGGCCCCTCGCGGCCCGACGAACCCCCGGTGCCAAGGGTGATAAGCGACGCGGCGGCCGAGGCCAGCCCCTCGCGCTGCTCGACACGGCCCTCCGACATCGCGGCCCCCTCGATCACGTCCGCGACGGACCGGACACGGCCATCGGCGGTGAAATGGTGCAGGATGACCCCCACCAGCAACCCGCCCGCCGCGGGCAGAAAAAGAACCCAATACCACGGCAGATGTTCAGCAAGGCTGTGGACCCGCGAGACATCCTCGACGCCATAGGCGATCTGTTGCAGCGCGGTGATCCCCTTGCGAAAGAGCAGCGCGGCAAATCCCGCAGCAATTCCGATCATTAGCGCGATCAGCCAGAACTGGAACTGGCTGGGGCCCCGCGTGCGCAACACCGTCCAGCCATCGCGCAGACCCTGCCGCGTCGCGCGGCGCAACTGGCGAAAATAGGAGGGCGTTTCTGCCTGCATCATCCCCTCTTGATCGTCCGGCCCGCGCTTTCGCATCGTCTTCGCATCCCCTAATGTGCGCGCACTGCCACGAGGGAAAGACACGCCATGGACATCCAGAATGCAATCGCCGAACTTCAATCCTGTCTAGGCCAACGGCTGACGCGGTCCAAGTCCGATCTTGACCTGCACGGGCGCAGCGAATCGTATTTCGCCGATGCCCCGCCAGATGCCGTGGCCTACCCCGAGGATACCGCCGAGGTGGCCGAGATCGTGCGCATCTGCGCAAGCCACCGCGTGCCGGTGATCGGCTGGGGCACGGGCACGTCGCTGGAAGGGCAGGCGCAGGCGTTCTCGGGTGGTGTCGCGGTGGATTTCAGCCGCATGGACCGTATCCTCGACATCGCGCCCGAAGACATGCTGGTGCGCGTGCAGCCCGGCGTCACGCGCGCGGCCCTCAACGAGGCGCTGCGCGCCACGGGGCTGTTCTTTCCGGTCGATCCCGGCGCCAACGCCTCGCTTGGCGGCATGGCCGCGACCCGCGCCAGCGGCACCACCGCCGTGCGCTATGGCACGATGCGCCACAACGTGCTGGCGTTAGAGGTGGTGACGGCCACGGGCGAGGTGATCCGCACAGGCAGCGGCGCGCGCAAATCGTCGTCGGGCTACGACCTGACCGGGCTATTCGTCGGCGCCGAGGGCACGCTGGGACTGATGACCGAACTGACCCTGCGGCTTTACGGCCAGCCAGAGGCGATATCGTCGGCCGTCTGCGCATTCGAGACCGTCGATGCCGCCGTTCAGACGGTGATCGAGACGATCCAGTGCGGCCTGCCCATGGCCCGGATCGAGCTGATGGATACCGAAAGCGTGCGCGCGGTCAACGCCTACTCGAAGATGGACCTGCCGGAAAAGCCGCACCTTCTGCTGGAATTCCACGGCAGCGACAGCGGCGTGACGGAACACGCCGAAACCTTTGGCGCCATCGCCGAAGACAACGGCGGGTCGGCCTTCGACTGGGCCACGCAGACCGAGGCGCGCACGGCCCTCTGGACGATGCGGCACAACGCCTATTACGCGCTGCTGGCGCTGCGGCCCGGCGCGCGCGCCATCGTCACCGATATCTGCGTGCCGATCTCGAAACTGGCCGAGGCGATAGAGGAGACGCGCACCGATCTTGCAGAGGCGGGCGTGATGGGGCCGATCGTCGGCCATGTGGGCGACGGCAACTTTCACGCGACCCTGCTGGTCGACATGGATAACGCAGACGAGGTCGCCCGCGCCAAGGCCGCCGCCGCGCGCATGGTCGAACGCAGCCTGCGGCTGGGGGGTACCGCGACCGGCGAACACGGCATCGGCGTGGGCAAGCGCGACTACATGGCCTCCGAACACGGGGGAAGCTGGGCGATGATGGGTGCGATCAAGACCGCGCTTGATCCGGACAACATCATGAATCCCGGCAAGCTGGTGCCGCCCCGCAACTGAGGGGCACGCCTGCCATCCCGTGTTGCGCCGCACCCCGCGCGCCTCTATATCCCGCGTCATGTTGGACAAAGCCCATAACCGCCCAGATCTGCCCGCCGAAATCGCCCGGCGCCGCACCTTCGCGATCATCTCGCACCCGGATGCGGGCAAGACGACGCTGACGGAAAAGTTCCTGCTGTATGGCGGGGCGATCCAGATGGCCGGGCAGGTACGTGCCAAGGGCGAGGCGCGGCGCACGCGATCCGACTACATGCAGATGGAAAAGGATCGCGGCATTTCCGTCTCGGCCTCGGCCATGTCCTTCGATTTCAAGCATTTCCGCTTCAACCTCGTGGACACGCCGGGGCACTCGGACTTCTCCGAGGACACCTACCGCACGCTGACGGCGGTCGATGCGGCGGTGATGGTGATCGACGGCGCCAAAGGGGTGGAGAGCCAGACCCGCAAGCTGTTCGAGGTGTGCCGCCTGCGCGACTTGCCGATCCTGACCTTTTGCAACAAGATGGACCGCGAGAGCCGCGACACCTTCGACATCATCGACGAGATCCAGGAAAACCTGGCCATCGACGTCACACCGGCAAGCTGGCCCATCGGTGTGGGCCGCGATTTCGTGGGCTGCTACGACATGCTGCACAACCGGCTGGAACTGATGGATCGCGCCGACCGCAACAAGGTTGCCGAATCCATCCGCATCGACGGGCTGGATGACCCCAAGCTCGACGATCACGTGCCCGCCGATCTGGTCGCCAAGCTGCGCGAAGAGGTCGAGATGGCCCGCGAATTGCTGCCGGTGCTCGACCCGCAGGCGGTGCTCGAAGGGCACATGTCGCCGATCTGGTTCGGCTCTGCGATCAACTCCTTCGGGGTGCGCGAGTTGATGGAGGGCCTGGGCACCTACGGCCCCGAACCGCAGGTGCAAAAGGCCATCCCGCGCGAGATCGCCCCCGAGGAGGACAAGGTCACAGGCTTCGTGTTCAAGGTGCAGGCCAACATGGACCCCAAGCACCGCGACCGCGTGGCCTTCGTGCGTCTCGCCTCGGGGCATTTCAAGCGCGGCATGAAGCTGACGCATGTGCGCTCGAAAAAGCAGATGACGGTCTCGGCGCCAGTGCTGTTTCTGGCGTCCGACCGCGAGCTTGCCGAAGAGGCGTGGGCGGGCGACATCATCGGCATCCCCAATCACGGGCAGCTGCGCATCGGCGACACCCTGACCGAGGGCGAGTCGATCCGAGTCGCCGGCATCCCGTCCTTTGCGCCGGAACTGCTGCAACAGGCACGCGCGGGCGACCCGATGAAGGCCAAGCACCTGGAAAAGGCCCTGATGCAATTCGCCGAGGAAGGGGCGGCCAAGGTGTTCAAGCCCGCCTTCGGGTCGGGCTTCATCGTCGGTGTCGTGGGCGCCCTGCAATTCGAGGTGCTGGCCAGCCGGATAGAACAGGAATACGGGCTGCCCGTGCGCTTCGAGGCGTCGCAATTCACCTCGGCGCGGTGGATCGCCGGCGACAAGCAGGCGATGGAGGCCTTCACCAACGCCAACAAGCAACACATCGCCTACGACAATGACGGCGACGCCGTGTACCTCACGCGGATGCAGTGGGATATCGACCGTGTGGACCGCGACCACCCCGAGATTACCCTGACCGCGACCAAGGAAATGATGGTGTAACCGGCCCCCGTTGCAAACACCGCTCTGGCAGAATCGTATGGGTTCATGCTAAGTTTTGCGGCATGAACACGCCGACACCCAATATAAGCGCAGCACAACCGCTGATCCGGCAACTTGACGAGGCGGCGGTCAACCGCATCGCCGCCGGCGAGGTGGTCGAACGCCCGGCCTCGGCCGTGAAAGAACTGCTGGAAAACGCGCTTGATGCCGGGGCGACACGCATCGAGGTGGCCCATGCCGATGGCGGCAAGACGCTGATCCGGGTGACCGATGATGGCTGCGGCATGGCCCCCGACCAGTTGCCGCTGGCGCTGGCCCGGCACGCCACCTCGAAGATCGACGGCAGCGACTTGCTGAACATCCACTCGTTCGGCTTCCGGGGCGAGGCGCTACCATCTTTGGGGGCTGTCGGGCGGCTGCGCATCACCTCGCGGGCCGACGGCCATGACGCGGCCGAAATCGCCGTCACGGGCGGTCAGATCGGCGCGGTGAAGCCCGCCGCGCTTAATTCCGGGACGGTGGTGGAGCTGCGCGATCTCTTTCACGCCACGCCTGCGCGGCTGAAATTCATGCGCACCGACCGGGCCGAGACGCAGGCGATCACCGACATCGTCAAGCGCCTTGCCATGGCCGAACCGCGCGTCGGGTTCACCCTGCGCGACGTCTCGGATGCCGGCGAGGGCCGCGTGGCCTTCCGCGCCGAGGCCGAGACCGGCGATCTCTTCGACGCGCTGCACGGGCGTCTGCGGCGTATCCTCGGCGCGGAATTCGCCGATAACGCGCTGCGCATCGACGCCACACGCGACGGGCTGCGGATGACCGGCTTTGCCGCGCTGCCGACCTATTCGCGCGGATCGGCCGTCGCGCAATACCTGTTCGTCAACGGTCGCCCGGTGCGCGACCGGATGCTCTACGGCGCGCTGCGCGCCGCTTATCAGGACGTGCTGTCGCGCGACCGCCACCCGGCGGCGGCACTTTTCATCGATTGCGACCCGGTGCTGGTGGACGTCAACGTACACCCGGCGAAATCCGAAGTGCGGTTTCGCGACCCCGGCATCGCGCGCGGGCTGATCGTGTCGGGCCTGCGGCATGCGCTGGCCGAGGCCGGGCACCGGGCGTCGTCGACCGTGGCGGGCGCGGCCCTCGGTGCATTCCGGCCGGAACCTGCGGGCGGCCGTGTCTACCAGATGGACCGGCCCTCGGCGCAGGCCCGCGCAGCCGCCTACCAGGCGCAGGCGCCGGGATTTTCCGACATGCCCGAGGCGTGGAGCGCACGGGTCGAGGACACGGCGACAACGCCCGAGGATACCGACGCCGCCGCCCTGCCCCTCGGGGCCGCGCGCGCGCAGATCCACGAGAATTACATCGTCGCCCAGACGGAAACCGGCCTGGTGATCGTCGATCAGCACGCCGCCCATGAACGACTGGTCTATGAGCGCCTGAAACGCCAGATGGCCGAGACCGGGATCGCCGCGCAGGCGCTGCTGATCCCCGAGATCGTCGAGTTGTCAGAGACCGATTGCGCCCTGCTGCACACCCATGCCGCCGACCTCGCCACGCTGGGGCTGAGCATCGAGCCCTTCGGCCCCGCCACCATCGCGGTGCGCGAAACCCCCGCGATCCTCGGCCCGGTGAACGCCGCCGCCCTGCTGCGCGACATAATCGACGAGTTGCACGACGCCGGCGACAGCTTCACGCTGAAATCCCGCATCGACGCGATCCTCAGCCGCGTGGCCTGTCACGGCTCGGTCCGGGCGGGCCGCCGCATGTCCGCCGACGAGATGAACGCGCTGTTGCGCGAGATGGAGCGCACGCCGCATTCGGGCCAGTGCAACCACGGGCGGCCCACCTATGTCGCGTTGCCGCTATCCGACATAGACCGCTTGTTCGGTCGCACATGATCCAGATCGGGGATCAGACCTTTGCGCTGGACGATCCCGCAACGCTGGCTGCCCTGATCGGGGGCGGCGTGCTGCTGCTGATCCTCGTGCTTCTGCTGATCGCGGTGCGCGCCGCCACGCGGTCCGCGCGGATGACCGAACCGCTGGCGCGGCAGGTCGGGCAGCTTGGCCAGCGGGTGCAGGGCCTTTCGGACGGGCAACAGCAGCTTGCCGGCGGTCTCACCCATGTGTCCGAGGCGCAATCGGCGGCGCAATCGCACATGCTGCAACTGATGGAAAAGCGCCTGTCACAAGTCACCGAACGGATGAACGAGAACCTGCAAGGCTCGGCCCGGCGCACCGCGCAAAGCCTTGGCGATCTGCAACAGCGGCTGCAGGTCATCGACAAGGCGCAGGACAACATCACCAAGCTGTCGGGCGATGTGCTGTCGCTTCAGGACATTCTCAGCAACAAGCAGACGCGCGGCGCGTTCGGGGAAATCCAGCTGCACGACATCGTCACCAAGGCGCTGCCATCGGACAGCTATTCGCTGCAGGCAACGCTATCCAATGGCAAGCGTGCCGATTGCCTGATCCACCTGCCCAACCCGCCGGGCCCGATCTGCATCGACAGCAAGTTCCCGCTGGAGGCCTACGAGGCCCTGCGCCGTGCCACCACCGACGCGGAACTGACAGAGGCGGCGCGTTTTCTGCGGACCTCGGTGCGCAAGCATATCAAGGATATCTCCGAGAAATACATCCTCGACGGCGAAACCGCCGATGGCGCGCTGATGTTCCTGCCGTCCGAGGCGGTCTATGCCGAACTGCACGCCAACTTTCCCGAGGTGGTGCGCGACGGGTTCGCGGCCAAGGTCTGGATCGTGTCGCCCACGACCTGCATGGCCACGCTCAACACCATGCGCGCGATCCTGAAGGATGCCCGGATGCGCGAACAGGCCGGCGCGATTCGCCGGGAACTGGGGCTGCTGTTTGCGGATGTGGACCGGCTGGGCACCCGCGTGGAAAACCTCGACCGGCATTTCAACCAGGCGTCCAAGGATATCTCGGACATCAAGATTTCCGCCGACAAGGCCGGACGCCGCGCCCGCCGTCTCGACAATTTCGATTTCGAGGAGCTGGCGCCCGAGACCGAACCCGCGCTTGCCGCCCCGCTCAACGGGTCGGCTGGCGAGGGGTGATCAGGTTTGGTCTTGCACTGACACGGTCGGGCGCTTAATCATTGGAGTTGCTTCGGTCCGGGTCCAAAAGACCCGGTGAAAAGGGAACCCGGTGCGATCCATGGTGGATCAAGTCCGTGACTGCCCCCGCAACTGTAAGCGGCGAGCGATACCGCATCATGCCACTGTCACGCCCCCGTGACGGGAAGGCCCGGTAAAGCGCCGACCCGCAAGTCAGGAGACCTGCCGAAGCGATCACCCTATCCGGGCGCGGGGTGCGCCATGGATAACGGTTTTTCCGTCGTGGTGGCGCTTTCGCCGTCTGCGGAAAGGGTCCGTCCCTTCCCCTGACCTACAGCTTGGACCATCCATGCCCAACCGGGTGTCGAAGGGACAGACCATGATCCAGTCCGGACCTGTCGCGCGGGCCGTGCCACGAAATGCGATCCTTGCCGCGCGGTTCGCCGTCGCGCCGCGGGGGTAGGGCACGATGCGGGTATTGCCTCTGATCGTCCTGTGCCTGTCCGTGGCCTTCACCAGCAGCGGGGCCCTGGCGGACACGGCCCCGCGCCGCGTGGTGTCGATCAACCTCTGCACGGATCAGTTGGCGATGATGCTGGCCGATCCCGGTCAGTTGATATCCGTCTCTGACCTGGCAAGCGATCCGCACAGTTCGGCCATGGCCGAGGCCGCCCGCGCCTATCCGGTCAATCACGGGCGCGCCGAAGAGGTCTATCTGCTGGATCCCGATCTGGTGCTTGCCGGGGCCTATACCGCCCGTGCCACGGTCGAGATGCTGCGCGGCGTCGGGATCGAGGTGGTGCAGTTCGCCCCGGCCAGTTCGCTGGCCGATACGCGCGACCGCATCACGAAGATGGCACGCGTGCTGGGACACAAGGCGCGCGGCGCGGCCCTGATCGCCAAGTTCGACGCGCGCCTCGACGCGCTGTCGGAAACCGGCGCGAACCGCCCGCGTGCCGCGATCTATCACCCAAATGGCTATACCCTGGGGGGTGGCACGCTGTCGAATGACATCCTGCAGGCCGCCGGATTTCGCAACCTCGCCCGCGAGATGGGTCTTCGGGGCGGGGGCACGGTGCCGGTCGAGACGCTGGTGATGGCCGCGCCGGACCTGCTGATCAGCGGCACGCCCCTGCCCGGAGAATCGCGATCCGAGGCGGTGCTGGATCATCCCGCGCTCGACATTCTGCGGGCAACGCGTGCCGGGATGCAGATCACCTCGCCCAGCTGGATCTGCGGCACGCCGCACGCGCTAGACGCGGTGGACCGCCTTGTGCAGACGCGCAAGCGCATGGCGGAGCACGTTGAATGAGCCGCCTTGCGCTGATCCTTCTGGCGGTGGTCGCGGCGCTGTTCACGGCCTCGCTGACCGTCGGTCCGGCTGAAACGACCGTGACCGAGGATCTCCGCGCGCTGATCTTCGGCGGCGACGGCCCGCTGCCGCTGGTGATGCGCGAGATCCGCCTGCCGCGTGCGCTTCTGGGGCTGATGATCGGTGTCAGCCTCGGGCTTGCCGGGGCTGCGATGCAAGGCTACCTGCGCAACCCGCTGGCCGAACCGGGGCTGATCGGCGTTTCAGGCTCGGCCGCCCTGGGCGCGGTGCTGGCGATCCATACCGGGCTTGCCGCGGCCTTCACCCTTGCGTTGCCGCTGGCGGCCCTTGCCGGGGCCGGGACAGGCGTGTTGCTGGTGCTTTTGCTGGCCGGCCCGCGCGGGGCGTCGATCACGCTGATCCTTGCCGGGATCGCGATCTCCTCGCTCGCCGCCGCGCTCACATCTCTGGTGCTGAACCTGTCACCTAATCCCTACGCGGCCAGCGAGATCGTGTTCTGGATGATGGGATCGCTGGCCGACCGGTCGATGACGCATGTCTGGCTGGCGCTGCCGCTGATGATCCTCGGCTGGGGGGCGCTGGCCACGCTGGGGCGCGGCCTCGATGCGCTGACCCTGGGCGAGGATGCGGCGGCGGCCATGGGCATCCGCCTGCGCGCGCTGCGGCTGACGCTGGTCTTCGGCACGGCCTGCGTGGTGGGGGCGGCGACGGCCGTGGCGGGCGCGATCGGTTTCGTCGGGCTTGTGGTCCCGCACCTGCTGCGGCCGCTGACCGGCGCACAACCCTCGCGTCTGCTGTGGGCGTCGGCGCTTGGCGGGGCGGCGATGGTGCTGGCCGCCGATCTGGCAACCCGGCTGATCCTGCCCGAGCGCGATCTGAAACTTGGCGTCCTGACCGCGATTGTCGGCGCGCCGCTGTTCCTGCACCTGATCTACAAGACGCGGGCGGACATGGCATGACGGAACTGCGCGTCGAGAACCTGTCGGTGCAGTTGCGCGGACGGCCCGTGCTTGGGGACGTGAACCTGACCGTGGAACCACGGGAATGTATCGGCCTTATCGGGCCCAACGGCGCGGGCAAGACGACGCTGCTGCGCGCGATCCTCGGGCTGGTGCCACATGCGGGGCATAGCAGCCTTGCCGCGCTGTCGCCCGACGCGCGCGGCCGCGCCTGTGCGTGGATGCCGCAATCGCGCGACATCGCCTGGCCGGTCAGCGTGGAAACCCTCGTGGCCCTTGGCCGCACCCCGCATCTGCGTGGACTGAAATCGCTGACCGATGCCGACCGGCGCCATGTGGACGCCGCGCTGACCACGATGGGGCTGGACGCGCTGCGCCACCGCGCCGCCACGCGGCTGTCGGGCGGCGAACAGGCGATGGCGCTGATCGCCCGCGCGCTGGCGCAGGACACCCCGCTGCTGATGGCCGACGAGCCGATCGCCGGACTTGATCCGGCAAACCAGATCTCGACCATGCAGGTCTTCGCCGACCTTGCGCGGGACGGTCGCGCCGTCATCGTCTCTATGCACGATCTGGGGCTGGCCGCGCGGCACTGCACCCGGCTGATCCTGCTCGGCGAGGGCGGTGTCGCCGCAGACGGCCCACCGGCCGAAGTGCTGACGCCCGGCAACCTTGCGCGCATCTTCCATGTCTCGGCGCATTATGCGCAAACCGCGCAGGGCCCGGTCTTTCAGCCGATGGATGTCACGCGATGAGCGGCCTGAACCTGGCGCGCCCGTGGCTCTGCCTGGATCTGGACCACGAGATGCCGGTGCTCAGCTGGGCGATCAACCGTCCCGGTCAGGTCACGGCGCGCCGCATCCTGTGGCGCGAGGTGCGCAATGCCGATCTGCCCGAGGATCTGGATGTCGAGGCGTGGCTTGACCGCGAGCTGACCGCGCGACGCGCCCGCGATGCTGTGTGTTTTCTCACCTCCTGCGATATCGGCACGCATGTGGACCGCAGCGCCACCGCGGGCACCGTCACGGCGCGCGCCGTGGCCACTGTGGGGCTGTCGAATGCCGAACGCGTGGGCACGCGGCTGCCCGCCACCGCCCGCGCGTGGGGCACGATCAACATCGCGGTCGCGATCGACACCGGCCTCACCGATGCAGCCCGGATCGAGGCGCTGAGCATCGCGACGCAGGCGCGCACCGTAGCCATCGCCGAGGCCGGGCTGCACCTTGCCACCGGCATCGCGACCGGAACCGGCACGGACTGCATCGCGGTCGCCGCCCCGGCGGGGGGGCTGCGCTATGCCGGGCTGCACACGGATACGGGCGAGGCCGTCGGGCGCGCGGTGCATGACGCCGTGGCGTGCGGCGCACGGGGCTGGGCCATGTACCAGGATGCCATGCGACAACGCTGAGTCAAAGCCGCGCGACCGTCACCACATCGCGCAACCCGTAGCCGTTGAACGCGGTGCTCAGGCTGCGCGTATAGGCCCCCATGCCGGCGATGAGGATGTGATCGCCCTCTTCCATGTCCTCGGGCAGAGGCAGCGGATCGGGCAGACGGTCGATACTGTCGCAGGTCGGGCCATAAACCACCCGCGGGCGCAGCGCCCCGGTGCGCGGCGTGCCATCGGGGGCAATCACCGTGATGCGGTCAGGCGCACCGATATCGCGGATCTCTGTCAGGCCGCCATAGACGCCGTCGTTGACGAAGATCGCCCCGGTGTCGCGCAGCGCCTTGACGCGCAACCCGAGGCTGAACGCCTCGGCCACCATGGCGCGCCCCGGCTCGCAGACAAGCTGCGGCGCCTCGGCCCCGAAATGCTGCGCGACCTCGGTCCGGATGCGCGCGAAGATCGCGCCAAGATCGGGAAGGGCGCCAGTACGATGCGAGGCGAACCCGCCGCCCACGTTGAGCCGGCGCGGCCGTACCCCCGCGGCGCGCGCGACCTCGGCCGCGGCGGTGATGTAGCTGGCCCAGGCCTGCGGGTCGGCGCATTGCGTGCCGGGGTGGAACGTGATCGACGGGGTGAACCCCTGTGCCACCACCGCGCGCAGCAGTTCCGCGGCGCTGTCGGGGTCCGCACCGAACTTTTCACCAAAATGATAGGCCGCGCCGGATACCGGCAGGGCGAGCCGCACACTGACCTCGGACTCTGGCGGGACATGTCCCCGCAACTTGGATAGCTCGGACATGCAATCCACCGAGAAAGAGCGCACGCCCATCTCGGCGGCGACCGCCACCTCGGCCGGCGAGCGCACGGGATTGTTGTAGTGCAGCGCCGCCTCGGGGGCGACGGCCCGCACCGCGCGCATCTCTTCGGGGCTGGCGACGTCGAAGCTGTCGATCCCTGCATGCACGAGATTGGCCAGCACTTCCTCGCCGGGATTGGCTTTCACCGCATATGTCACAAGTCCTGGAAATCCTGCCAAAAAGTCACGCGCCGTGGCCTGAAGCCGCGCGGGGCAAAAATAAAGCACCGGCGCATCCGGGGCATGGCGCCGCAGATGGGCGCGCGGATCAGGGCTATCGGGGCGGTTGCGCATGACGGGATTTCCTTCGATCAACTCTTTCCAGACAAGTTTGCCGCAGAAACACGTCGAATCATCGCGTCAATATGTATATAATGGCATCCTGAATAGACATAACGACGTAGCCATCATGCAAATCGACGAAACCGACCGACGACTGATCGCGCTCTTGCAGGACAATGCCCGTCTTCCGGTGACCACGCTTGCGCGCCGCCTCGGCCTTGCGCGCACCACCGTGCAGGCCCGGCTCGACCGGCTGGAGGGGTCAGGGGTCATCACGGGTTACGCGCTTCGGCTTGGGCAGATCGCGCGCCCTGCGCTGCATGCCACCGCCCTGCTGAGCATCGAACCGCGCGCCGGTCCGGCCGTCCTTGCCCGTCTCAAATCGCTGCGCGCGGTGCAGCGCGTGCACACGACATCCGGGCGCTTCGACCTGATCGTGACGATCGAGGCCGACACCACCGAGGCACTGGACGAGACACTCGACCGGATCGGCGAGGCCAAGGGCGTCAAAGCCTCGGAAAGCCTTATTCACCTGGCCACGAAGCTCGACCGCGGCGCATGATGCAAGCAACTGAATTTGGGTATTTTTGCCAAGAAGAAACGGTGATGCGGTTCTGCTCTGAGGTTTTTCAGAGTGCTGTGGCTTTTCCTTCGTATACACATTCGTTACACGACGACAGATCCGATCCTGCAGGAATGAGACGCCATGACGATGGACAAGACATTCAACGCCGCCGAGGCCGAAGAGCGACTCTACCACGCGTGGGAGGAGGCCGGCGCGTTCGAGGCCGGCGCGAATGCGCAGCCCGGCGCCGAGAGTTTCAGCATCATGATCCCGCCACCCAACGTGACGGGTTCGTTGCACATGGGGCATGCGTTCAACAACACGTTGCAGGATATCCTCGTACGGTGGCACCGGATGCGCGGACATGACACGCTGTGGCAGCCGGGCACGGATCACGCCGGCATCGCCACGCAGATGGTCACCGAAAAGGAGATGGCGGCGAACGGCGAGCCGACGCGCGTCGAGATGGGCCGGGACGCCTTCGAGCGCCGCGTGTGGCAGCAGAAGATCAAGTCGCGTGGCACAATCATCGGGCAGCTCAAGCGACTCGGCGCCTCTTGCGACTGGTCGCGCGAGGCCTTCACCATGTCGGGCGCGCCAGAGGCGCCCGAGGGCGAGGAGGGCAATTTCCACGACGCCGTGATCCGCGTCTTCGTCGAGATGTACGAAAAGGGCCTCATCTATCGTGGCAAGCGCCTTGTGAACTGGGACCCGCATTTCGAGACGGCCATCTCGGACCTGGAGGTCGAGAATGTCGAGGTCGCGGGCCACATGTGGCACTTCAAGTATCCGCTGGCGGGCGGCGAGACATACACCTATGTCGAGCGTGACGAGGATGGCACGGTGGTGCTGGAGGAAGAACGCGACTATATCTCGATCGCGACAACACGCCCCGAGACGATGCTGGGCGACGGCGCGGTCGCGGTGCATCCTTCTGACGCCCGGTACGCCTCGATCGTCGGGAAACTTTGCGAGATACCGGTCGGTCCCAAGGCGCATCGCCGCCTGATCCCGATCGTCACCGACGACTATCCCGACCCCGAGTTCGGCTCTGGAGCGGTGAAGATCACCGGCGCGCATGATTTCAACGATTACGAGGTCGCCAAGCGCGGCAACATCCCGATGTACCGGCTGATGGACACGCGCGCATACCTGCGCGACGATGGCGCGCCCTACGCTGAGGCCGCGGCCCGTGCGCAGGCGATCGCCGAGGGCGCCGATTTCACCATTGAGGAGGTCGATAGCCTCAACCTGATCCCGGACCACCTGCGCGGTCTGGACAGGTTCGAGGCCCGCGAACGGGTCGTCGCCGAGATCACGGCGGAAGGGCTGGCGATGATGACGCGCCCCGATGACCCGCGCCTTGGCAGCGCGGCAGCGCGCCCCGCCGCGCCCGAAGAGGGCGGTGAGGTTCCGGTCGAGGGCCTTGTCCCGCTGATCGAGGCGAAGCCGATGATGCAACCCTTCGGCGACCGCTCGAAAGTGGTGATCGAACCGATGCTGACCGACCAGTGGTTCGTTGACACGAAGCAGATCGTCCAGCCCGCGCTCGATGCCGTGCGCTCGGGCGAGGTGACGATCCTGCCCGAGGCCGACCGCAAGGTCTATTTCCACTGGCTGGAGAATATCGAGCCCTGGTGCATTTCACGTCAGCTCTGGTGGGGGCACCAGATCCCGGTGTGGTACGACGAAGACGGCAACCAGTTTTGCGCGACCTCGGAGGCCAAGGCACAGGAGCTGGCGGAAGGACGAACGCTCACACGTGATCCCGACGTGCTAGACACGTGGTTCTCGTCCGGCCTCTGGCCCATCGGCACGCTCGGCTGGCCCGAGGATACCGAGGAACTGCGCCGCTATTTCCCGACCTCGGTTCTGATCACCGGCTTTGACATCATCTTCTTCTGGGTCGCCCGGATGATGATGATGCAATACGCCATTGTCGGGCAGAAACCCTTCGGCCACGTCTATGTCCATGCCCTCGTCCGCGACGAAAAGGGCAAGAAGATGTCGAAATCCCTGGGCAACGTCCTCGACCCGCTGGATCTCATCGACGAGTATGGCGCGGACGCCGTGCGCTTCACCCTGACGGCGATGGCCGCCATGGGGCGCGATCTCAAGCTGTCGAAGGACCGCATCGCGGGCTACCGCAATTTCACCACGAAACTATGGAATGCCGCCCGCTTTGCCGAGATGAACGAGGCCGTGGGCAGCACTGGCACGATCCCCGCGCCGCACGCCACTGTCAACAAGTGGATCATCGGTGAAACCGCCAAGACGCGCGTCACCGTCGACGCCGCACTCGAGAATTTCCGCTTCAACGATGCAGCGAACACGCTGTACAGCTTCGTCTGGGGTACGGTCTGCGACTGGTATGTCGAGTTTTCCAAGCCACTGCTGATGGATGGCGATGACGCCACCCGCGCCGAAACGCAGGAAACCATGGCGTGGGTCATCGACCAGTGCCTGATCCTGCTGCACCCGATCATGCCATTCGTGACCGAGGAACTTTGGGGCACGCTGGCGAACCGGCAAAAGATGCTGGTGCATGGCGACTGGCCAGATTACGGCATGGATCTCGTCGATCCCGAGGCCGACCGCGAGATGAACTGGGTGATCACGTTGATCGAGCAGATCCGCTCGGCCCGCGCGCAAATGCATGTCCCCGCGGGGCTTCACGTGCCGCTACTGGTGACCGATCTCAGCGCGGCCGGGCGTCATGCATGGGCGCATAACGAGGTGATGATCAAGCGCCTCGCGCGGATCGACGTCTTGACGCAGGTCGACAGTTTCCCCAAGGGCTGCGCCACCGTGACCGTCGAGGGCGGCAGCTTCGGTCTGCCGCTGGCCGATATCATCGACGTGGACGTGGAAAAGGCGCGGTTGGAAAAGACGCTGGCCAAGCTGGAAAAAGAACTCGGTGGGCTGCGCGGCCGGCTCAACAACCCGAAATTCGTCGAAAGCGCGCCAGAGGACGTCGTGGAAGAGACCCGCGAGAATCTTGGCCTGCGAGAAGAGGAAGAAACCAAGCTGCGCGCGGCACTTCAGCGGTTGGCCGAGCTTGGCTGACAGGACGCCTCCGGCGGGAGTATTTGGAGAAAGATGAAATTCCGAGGCAGTTTCATCTTTCCAAAAATACTCAAATTCCGCCGGGCTGTCAGTA
Organism: Roseovarius tibetensis; assembly: GCF_050896375.1. Lineage (NCBI taxonomy): Bacteria > Pseudomonadati > Pseudomonadota > Alphaproteobacteria > Rhodobacterales > Roseobacteraceae > Roseovarius > Roseovarius tibetensis. The sequence continues at coordinate 102,484 of NZ_JBPBBB010000004.1, read as the reverse complement.
TCAGAACGGTACGTCGTCTGCGCCGGAGATGAAGCGCGCGACCACTTTCTTGACGCCGGCCTTCTCGAACTCGACTTCAAGCTTGTCGCCCTCGATACCCAGGATCGCGCCGTAGCCGAATTTCTGGTGAAAGACGCGCTCGCCCACGGTATGCGCGCTGACGGCGTGGGCGTCGATCACGGGTGATTTCGATTCGCGCGGCTGGCTGAGCGGGCGTTCGCCGCTGCGCGATTGTAACCGCCGCCAGCCCGGAGAATTATAGACGTTGGCCTCGGCCGCGCGGGTTTCGATCCCGGAGGCCGTCGCGCCGAAGCCACCGCCGTAAAGCCCCGGCGGCGTAAGCACCTCGACATGCGCCTCGGGCAATTCGTCGATGAAGCGGGAGGGCATCTGCGATTGCCACTGCCCGTACACGCGGCGATTGCCGGCGAAGGAAATGGTGCAGACCTCCTCGGCGCGGGTGATACCGACATAGGCGAGGCGCCGCTCTTCCTCGAGGCCGCGCGTGCCGCTTTCATCCATAGAGCGTTGCGAGGGGAAAAGACCGTCTTCCCAGCCCGGCAGGAAGATCGCCGGAAATTCCAGCCCCTTGGCAGCGTGCAGCGTCATGAGGGTGACCTTTTCGCCAGCCTCTTCGTTCTCGTTATCCATGATCAGGCTGACATGTTCGAGAAATCCCTGCAGGTTCTCGAAGCCTTCCAGCGCCTTGACGAGTTCCTTGAGGTTTTCCAGACGGCCCGGCGCCTCGGGTGTCTTGTCGTTCTGCCACATGCCGGTATAGCCGCTTTCATCGAGGATCATCTCGGCCAGCTCGATATGGCTGATATCATCGTCGCCCACCATGCGGCCCCAGCGGGCGAGGCCGTCCAGCAGCTTGGCCAGTTCCGCTGCGCCCTTGCCGGTCAGGCCCTTCTGGTCGAGCAGCATCCGCGCGCCCTCGATCAGCGGCACGCTGTTCTGCCGCGCGATCACCTGGATCTTCTGCTGCGCCTTGTCGCCGAGGCCGCGCTTGGGGGTGTTGACGATCCGCTCGAACGCCAGATCGTCGGCGGGCGAGGTGACGAGGCGGAAATAGGCCATGGCATCACGGATCTCCTGCCGCTCGTAGAAGCGCGGGCCGCCGATAACGCGGTAGGGCATGCCGATGGTCAGAAACCGATCCTCGAACGCGCGCATCTGGTGGGAGGCCCGAACGAGGATTGCCATCTCGTCGAGCGACATGGCCCGAACGCCGCGTGTGCCGCGCTGCATCGAGTCCACTTCCTCGCCGATCCAGCGGGCCTCTTCCTCGCCATCCCAGTGGCCGATCAGGCGCACCTTCTCGCCGGTCTCGGCTTCGGTCCACAACTCCTTGCCCAAGCGGCCGCTATTGGCCGAGATCACGCCGCCGGCCGCGGCGAGAATATGCGGGGTGGAGCGGTAGTTCTGCTCCAGCCGGATGACGGCGGCGCCGGGAAAGTCGCTCTCAAACCGCAGGATGTTGCCCACCTCGGCGCCGCGCCAGCCATAGATCGACTGGTCGTCGTCGCCCACGCAACAGATGTTCTTGTGCCCGCCCGCCAGCAGGCGCAGCCACAGATACTGCGCGACGTTGGTGTCCTGATACTCGTCCACTAGGATGTATCTGAACCAACGCTGATATTGCGCCAGCACATCCGGATTGTTCTGGAATATCGTGACGACATGCAGCAGCAGATCGCCAAAATCGACCGCATTCAGTTCGCGCAGCCGGATCTGGTACTGGCGGTAAAGCGCCGGACCCTTGCCGTCATAGGCGCTTGCTTCGGATGCAGGCAGGTTCTCGGGGGTCAGCGCGCGGTTCTTCCAGTTGTCGATGATACCGGCCAGCATCCGCGCCGGCCAGCGTTTGTCGTCGACGTTGGCGGCCTGCACCAGTTGCTTGAGCAGGCGAAGCTGATCGTCCTTGTCGAGGATCGTGAAATTCGATTTGAGACCGGCCAGTTCCGCGTGCCGCCGCAGCAGCTTGACGCAGATCGCATGAAAGGTGCCCAGCCACGGCATGCCTTCGACCGGCTGGCCCATCAGGCGCGAGACACGCTCTTTCATCTCGCGCGCGGCCTTGTTGGTGAAGGTCACCGCGAGGATCTCGTTCGGGCGGGCGCGTCCGGTGTTGAGAAGGTGCACGATCCGCGTGGTCAGCGCCTTGGTCTTGCCGGTGCCCGCCCCAGCAAGCATCAGAACCGGCCCGTCGAGCGTCTCGGCCGCGCGGCGCTGTTCGGGGTTGAGGTCGTCGAGATAGGGCGCGGGCCTTGCGGCCATGGCGCGGGCGGCAAGGCCCGCCCCCTCGAAGGCGTCGGATTCGTCGTAGCTGTTCATGGATGCGATATTAGCGCGGGGCAGACCGGAGATAAAGGGATGTTCGGGGATTGTTCCAAACTGGGTACGGCACTGGACAAACACCTGAAAACGCGTGCAGATGCAGATCATGACCTTGCACACCCGATACCCAGCCCTCGGCGATCTGCGCGCCCGTGCGCAGTCTCGCATTCCGCGTTTCGTCTGGGAGTATCTCGACAGCGGCACGGGGGCCGAGGCCACGAAGGCACGCAACCGGATCATGCTGGACCGGGTACAGCTGTCGCCGTCGATCCTGCATGGCGAGTTTGATGCGGATATCTCGGCGACGCTGCTGGGGCAGACGCATGCTCTGCCCGTCGGGATCGCACCGGTGGGCATGTCGGGATTGATCTGGCCCGACGCCGAGCGGCGTCTGGCGCGCGCAGCCACAGCCGCGGGCATTCCCTACGCGCTGTCGACCGTGGCGAGCCAAACGCCCGAGGACGTGGCCCCGCATATGGGCGGCGAGGGCTGGTTCCAGATGTACCCGCCCCGAGATCCCGAGATCCGCAGCGACATGTTGCGGCGGGCGCGCGACGCAGGGTTCCGCGTTCTGGTGCTGACCGTCGATGTTCCCGTGGGCAGCCGCCGCGAAAGACAGGCGCGGTCGGGGCTGACGCAACCTCCGCGACTGACCCCGCGGCTTATGGCGCAGGTGGCACGGTGCCCGGCTTGGGCCGCGGGCATGGCGCGGCTGGGACTGCCGCGCATGCGGCTGATCGACGACTATGCCGGCAAGACCAGCGGCATGCCGTCGAACAAGCACGCGGGTTACTTGCTGCGCACCTCGCCGGACTGGGAGTATCTGCGCTGGCTGCGCGACGCGTGGGACGGGCCGCTGGTGGTCAAGGGCGTGTTGCGCGGCGATGATGCCGCCATGCTGGAGCAGGCGGGCGTCGATGCGATCTGGGCGTCGAACCACGCCGGGCGGCAGTTCGACGCCGCCCCCGCCACGGTCGAGGCCCTGCCCGCAATACGCGACGCCACCACGCTGCCGCTGATCATGGATGGCGGGATCGAGGGGGGCCTCGACATCCTGCGCGCCATCGCGCTTGGCGCGGATTTCGTGATGATGGGGCGCGGGTGGCATTTCGCGCTCGGGGCGCTTGGGGATGCCGGCCCCGCGCATCTGGCCGATATCCTGGCCGAGGATCTGCGCGCCAACATGGGGCAGCTTGGCACCCGCAAGCTGACCGATGTGCGCGCCCGGCTGATCCCGGACGGGTAGTCCGCCCCACCCGGCACGGCAGCAAATTCGCCCCACGGGCGAATACCGGGAATGCCGGATTGCGCAAACGGGTTGCAAATCCTAGAAAGGTGGGACTGCGGCAGCGCAGCATGGCCGTCGCAACACCACGAAACGGACCACCCGGGGGACAGGCATGGCCGAGTTCAAGAAGATCCTGATCGCCAATCGCGGCGAGATCGCCATCCGCGTGATGCGCGCCGCCAACGAGCTGGGCAAACGCACCGTCGCCATCTTCGCCGAAGAGGACAAGCTGAGCCTGCACCGGTTCAAGGCCGACGAGGCCTACCGCATCGGTGACGGAATGGGGCCTGTCGCCGCCTATCTCAGCATCGACGAGATCATCCGCGTGGCGCGCGAATGCGGCGCGGACGCGATCCATCCCGGCTATGGCCTGCTGAGCGAGAACCCCGATTTCGTCGATGCCTGCGACGCCGCCGGGATCACCTTCATCGGACCGCGCGCCGAGACGATGCGCGCGCTTGGCGACAAGGCCAGCGCGCGGCGCGTTGCCATAGAGGCCGGCGTGCCGGTCATCCCCGCGACCGAGGTGCTGGGCGATGACATGACCGCCATCCGCAAGGCGGCTGGCGAGATCGGCTATCCGCTGATGCTGAAGGCGTCATGGGGCGGCGGCGGGCGCGGCATGCGCCCCATCGAGAACGAGGACGAGCTGGAGGAAAAGGTCCAAGAGGGCCGGCGCGAGGCCGAGAGCGCCTTTGGCAACGGCGAGGGCTATCTTGAAAAGATGATCCTGCGCGCCCGCCACGTCGAGGTTCAGATCCTCGGCGACAAGCACGGCAACATGTATCACCTGTTCGAGCGGGACTGCTCGGTGCAGCGGCGCAACCAGAAGGTCGTGGAACGCGCCCCCGCCCCCTACCTGTCGGACGCGCAGCGCGAGGACCTGTGTCAGCTTGGCCACCGGATCTGCAAGCATGTGAATTACGAATGCGCCGGCACCGTCGAATTCCTGATGGACATGGACACCGGCGATTTCTTCTTCATCGAGGTCAATCCCCGCGTACAGGTCGAACATACCGTGACCGAAGAGGTCACCGGCATCGACATCGTTCAGGCGCAGATCAAGATCGCCGAGGGAAAAACGCTGATCGACGCGACCGGCAAGGCCAGCCAATTCGACATCACGCTCAACGGCCATGCCCTGCAGACGCGGATCACCACCGAGGACCCGCTCAACAACTTCATCCCGGATTACGGCCGCATCACCGCCTACCGGTCGGCAACGGGCATGGGCATCCGTCTTGATGGCGGGACGGCCTATTCGGGCGGGGTCATCACCCGCTACTATGACAGCCTGCTGACCAAGGTCACCGCCTGGGCGCCGACGCCCGAGGCCGCCATCGCGCGGATGGACCGCGCGCTGCGCGAGTTCCGGATCCGCGGCGTCAGCACCAATATCGCCTTTGTCGAGAACCTGCTGAAGCACCCGACATTCCTCAACAACGAATACACCACCAAGTTCATCGACACCACGCCCGAGCTTTTCAAGTTCTCGAAGCGGCGCGACCGGGGCACCAAGGTGCTGACCTATATCGCCGACATAACGGTGAACGGGCACCCCGAAACCACCGGACGGGCCAAGCCGGCCGATCTCAAACTGCCGCGCCCGCCCGCGCTGCAGGGCGATCCGGCCCCCGGCAGCAAGACGCTGCTGGACGACAAGGGACCAAAGGCGGTCGCGGACTGGATGCTGGCGCAGGACAAGCTGCTGCTGACCGACACCACGATGCGCGACGGGCACCAGTCGCTGCTGGCCACGCGGATGCGGTCGATCGACATGGTGCGCGCCGCGCCCGCCTATGCCGCCAACCTGCCCGGTCTGTTCAGCGTGGAATGCTGGGGGGGTGCAACCTTCGACGTGGCCTACCGGTTCCTGCAGGAATGCCCGTGGCAACGCCTGCGCGACCTGCGTGCCGCGATGCCCAACCTGCTGACGCAGATGCTGCTGCGCGCCTCTAACGGGGTGGGCTACACCAACTACCCCGACAACGTGGTGCAGGAATTCGTGCGACAGGCCGCCGAGACCGGGGTGGACGTGTTCCGCGTCTTCGACAGCCTCAACTGGGTCGAGAACATGCGCGTGGCCATGGATGCGGTGATAGACTCGGGCAAGATCTGCGAAGGCACGATCTGCTATACCGGCGATATCCTCGACCCCGACCGCGCCAAGTACGACCTGAAATACTATGTCGGCATGGCGCGCGAATTGCAGGATGCCGGCGCGCATGTGCTGGGCCTCAAGGACATGGCCGGGCTGCTCAAGCCGGCCTCGGCCAGCGTCCTCGTGAAGGCGCTCAAGGACGAGCTGGACATCCCCGTGCATTTCCACACCCACGACACCTCGGGCATTGCCGGCGGGTCGATCCTCGCCGCGGCCGAGGCGGGTGTCGACGCGGTCGACGCGGCGATGGACGCATTTTCGGGCGGCACGTCGCAGCCCTGCCTTGGGTCGATCGTCACGGCGCTACAGAACACGCCCCGCGACACCCGCCTGCCGATCGAGCGGATCCGCGAATTGTCCAACTACTGGGAACAGGTCCGCGCGCAATACGTGGCCTTCGAGGCCGGGCTGCAAACCCCCGCATCCGAGGTCTACCTGCACGAAATGCCCGGCGGGCAGTTCACCAACCTCAAGGCGCAGGCCCGCAGCCTGGGCCTTGAGGACAAGTGGCCCGAGATCGCCCGCACCTATGCGGAAGTGAACCAGATGTTCGGCGACATCGTGAAGGTCACGCCAAGCTCGAAGGTCGTGGGCGACATGGCGCTGATGATGGTCAGCCAGGGCCTGACGCGCGCGGATGTCGAAGACCCGGAAACGGATATGGCCTTTCCCGATTCGGTGATCGACATGATGCGCGGCAATCTCGGCCAGCCACCGGGCGGCTTTCCGCAAGGCATCGTCAAGAAGGTGCTCAAGGACGAGAAGCCGAACACCGAGCGTCCGGGAAAACATCTCGACCCCGTCGATATCGAGGCGACGCACAAGGACCTCATCGCGCAGGTCGAGGGAGCCTCCATCGACCGCGAGGATCTCAACAGCTACCTGATGTATCCCAAGGTCTTCCTCGACTACATGGGACGTCACAGGCAGTACGGCCCGGTCCGCACACTGCCGACGCGGTGCTTCTTCTACGGGATGGAACCAGGCGAGGAGATCAGCGTCGAGATCGACCCCGGCAAGATCCTTGAAATCCGGCTGCAGGCCGTGGGCGAGACCAACGAGGAAGGCGACGTCAAGGTCTTCTTCGAACTCAACGGCCAGCCCCGCGTGACCCGAGTGCCCAACCGTCTGGTAAAGTCACAGACCGCCACACGCCCCAAGGCCGAGCAAGGCAACCCCGATCATATCGGCGCGCCGATGCCCGGCGTGGTGGCAAGCGTCGCGGTGCAGGCGGGTCAGAAGGTGCGCAAGGATGACATGCTGCTGACCATCGAGGCGATGAAGATGGAGACAGGCATCTACACCGAACGCGACGCGGTGGTGAAGGCCGTGCATGTCCAGCCCGGCGGACAGATCGACGCCAAGGATCTGCTGATCGAGCTGGAATAGGCGCGACCGTGCCGCGTCCGAAAGGGTGTCAACGCCCGCCTTCGTGTCGAAACTGCACGCCGAGGCCCGCCCTATCGCGGCCGAATAAGGAAAACCGCGCGTGGTATCCCTTTACTACCCGCGCCTGGCGCCCGCAGGTACCCGTTTCGGGCCAATTGCAACGTTCTGGAGGGACTGATGGCCAAAGCCATTCACAGCATGATCCGCGTTCTCGACGAGACGCGATCGACAGATTTCTACAAGCGCGCGTTCGGGCTCGACATCGCCGACAGGCTCGATTTCGAGAACTTCACACTTGTCTACCTGTCCAACAGCGAAAGCCCGTTCGAGGTCGAACTGACCGTCAACAAGGGCCGCACCGAACCCTACGATCTGGGTGACGGATACGGCCACCTCGCCGTGCTGGTCGAGGATCTAGAAAGCGAGCATGCCCGGTTCGAGGCGGAAGGCCTGAATCCCCGCAAGATCGTGGAGTTCGCCCCCGACGGCAAGCTTGTCGGCAAGTTCTTCTTCGTCGCCGATCCGGATGGCTACGAGATCGAGGTGCTGGAACGCGGCGGGCGCTTCAAATGACGGGATAGGCATGGGCGCGACCGGGAAGGGTCGCGCCTTTTTTCCCGGAACAAGAGACGATCTCGCCAACCTGCCCTCGTGGATCGTCAAGGCCGTCGACGGCACCACGAATTACGGCCCGGTACAGCGGACCAACCCGCCTGACAGGCGCTATTCGGCGTGGGTCAGACGCGCAGACATGGGCCGGAACCGGCGGCGCCGCGCGCAGGCGAATCGGGTGACCAGCACATTGGTCACGCCGAACAGCACGCTGAACGCCACGAGCGACGCCCACGCGGCGCGCGCATCCCCGGCCAGAAGCACCCCGGCAACCACCGGCATCACGATCATCGGGGCCAGACACAGCGTCGCGAGCGGGTTTGACAATCTACGGCGGGCACCGCCCAGAAACACGATCTCGATGCACCGGCGGAGTTTCTGGTGCAGATGCATGCGGTCCGGCTCGAAGACCGGTGCACGGCGCGCCAGCCTGCGCGTGATCGAGTGAAACGTGTCGGCGAACGGCCAGAACAGGATCAGCAGCAACGCGGGAATCGCGATATCCGGTACCCGCCAGGCCAGCAGGATCCCGATCCAGATCAGCACATGCCCGACCCCGTAAGATCCCGCGTCACCCATGAACACCGTCCCGAACGGCCAGTTGAGCACCAGGAACCCGACCATGGCAGCCCCCAGGACAGCGGCTACAAGGGCAAGGTCGCGATCCCCCGCGTCCTGCGCCAGCAGCATCAGCCCGACGGCGGCCGCCAGAATCACGGTCGTTGCCAGCCCATGCATCCCGTCCACGAGATTGGTCGAATGACAGAATCCACCGGACAGCGCGACAGTCAGCAGAACCGCCGCAGGCGCGAAGGCCATCACCTGATCCAGCCCCGGCAGGTCCGCCCGCGTCACCCAGACCCCAAGCAAAAGGACCGCGAGACCGGCCGACACCGCCGCCGCCAGCAGCCGGCGCAAGGGCGGGACGCAGAATCCCAGATCCTCGCCAAGACCGGCCAGAAAGGCCGGTCCGGCGGACAGGATCAAAAGTAAGGGCAGGGCTGCATTCTGCCAGTCGGCAAGGGCCGCACCCGCCAGCAGACCGGCGAAGATCGCCACGCCGCCCAACCTCAGCGGATCGCCCACATGCGACGCCTGAACGGCCCGTGCATCATCGCGCGCGCGCATAAGTCGAGACAACGGACGACGTCCAAGGATGATCAGCAGACCCGAAACCAGCGTGACCAGGGCACAGGCCAGCACAAGCATCCCGAAATCGGCGGGCCTGTCGGCGGCAAAAGGGATCAGGGAAGGAACGGGCAGCATGACGAAATTCTCTTGGTATGAGTGCCGGGAACAGCCTCGCAGCACACAAGGCCCACTGTGCGTAGCCCTATGTGCACCGCACCGGGTTTTCAAAACCTTTCGCGAACAATCGCAAAAATGCGGCGAAACGGCAACGCTACCGACGCGCGGCGCGCCATCACTGCCGGGCGGCGGTGTACAAGGCCTTGGCCTGCGCCGCATGGCACAGTATAGAGCGGACATATCCGAACGGAGGCCCGATGCGCAGCGCCACGATCACCCGTAAAACCGCCGAGACCGACATCACCGTCGAACTGTGTCTCGACGGCACAGGGACCTACGACAACGTCACAGGTGTCGGCTTTTTCGATCACATGCTGGACCAGCTTGCGCGCCATGCGCTGATCGACATGACCGTCCGCTGCACCGGCGACACGCATATCGACGATCACCACACCGTCGAGGATGTCGGCATCGCTCTGGGTCAGGCGCTGCGCGAGGCGCTTGGCGACAAGCGGGGCATCCGCCGCTATGCGTCATGCCTGCTGCCGATGGATGACGCGCTGGTGCGGGCCGCACTCGATCTTTCGGGGCGGCCCTATCTTGTCTGGGCCGTGGATCTGCCGACGCCGAAGATCGGGACATTCGACACCGAGCTGATCCGGGAGTTCTTTCAGGCGTTCAGCAGCCATGGCGGCATTACCCTGCATGTCGAGGCATTGTCGGGCCTGAACAGCCACCACATCGCCGAAGCCGCCTTCAAGGCTGTGGCGCGCGCCCTGCGCGAGGCGGTGGAACGCGATCCGCGCAAATCCGATGCGATCCCGTCGACCAAGGGCAGTCTCTAGGCACATCCCGCACACTGGAACCCGGTTTTTCGAAACAGGATGTGCGACAAAGGACAGACAGCCATGACAACCGTCATCGTCGATTACGAAAGCGGCAACCTGCATTCGGCCGAGAAGGCCTTTCAGCGCATGGCGCAGGAGGCGGACGCCGGCAAGGTCGTCGTCACGTCCGATCCTGACGCCATCCGCCGCGCCGATCGCATCGTCCTGCCCGGCGACGGGGCCTTTCCCGCCTGCCGCACCGAGCTTTACGACCATCGCGGCGTCTTCGACGCGATCGAAGAGGCCGTGCTCGGCTCTGGCCGGCCCTTCATGGGCATTTGCATCGGCATGCAGATGTTGGCGACCCGCGGCATGGAATACACCGAGACGCCCGGCTTTGACTGGATCGGCGGAACGGTCACGCATATCCAGCCATCCGATCCCACGCTCAAGGTGCCGCATATGGGGTGGAACGATCTGGTGATCGACGTTCCGCATCCGGTACTGGACGGGATCGCAACCGGCGATCACGCCTATTTCGTCCACTCCTACCACTTCCGCGTGAACGACCCGGCGCATCTTCTGGCACATGCCGACTATGGCGAGCGGGTCACGGCGGTGGTGGGGCGCGACACGATCGTCGGCACCCAGTTTCATCCCGAGAAAAGCCAGCACACCGGGCTGCGGATGATTGCCAATTTCCTGACCTGGCGGCCCTGAACCACCGGCGGTCCCGTACGCTCAGCGGGCCCACAGGCGTGGTTCCGCCATTTCGATCGAATTCCCCGCAGGATCACGGAAATAGATCGAACGCGCGCCGTTGGGCCAGAAAAAGTCGGCCTCGACTCCCACACCTGCCGCGCGCAGTCGCGCGCACCAGTCATCAAGCGCCGATCCATCGACGGCGAAACAGAAATGTCCCGGCCCCTCGGCGCCATGCGGCGGCACGGGCAGGTCGGGATTGTCAGGCATCTTGCAGGTTTCCGCCGGGTTGAAGATCAATAGCACGCCCTCCCCCACGCGGTAGAAAACGTGCCTGTCCGCGACGCGGACGATGCGCTCCAGACCCAGCAAATCGCCATAAAATCGCTCGGCCGCATCCAGATCGCCAGCATAGAGCGCGGCCTCGAGTATTGCCTGGGGTCGGATCGCGTCAGGCAGGGCTTTGTCGGTCATGCCTGTATCGTACCGCAAAGCGCGCGTCGCGCAACACATGCACGACCCCCTATTAGACGCGGTTTATTCGACCCGCGCCCACATCTGGCTTTGACACAGCGGCCCGACGCAACCGCTGACCTTCAGCCGGTCCTTGCCCTTGAGATCCATACGGGCGGCGTATTCGCGATCATGCGCCGGGACCCAGGCCCGTCCACGATACTCTCCATCGCCGGTCGGGGTGACGTCCCAGAACACGCGCTTGCCGACATTTTCGGTGGTGATGCGCTGGCCCTCGGAATCGTAGGTGCGCACGATTTCGCCACAAAGCGCCTTGTCACACCGTGTCACCTCGACATGCGCGACCTGGCCTTTCTTGTCCGCCTCGGTTTGCCACGTGCCAAGGGCGGGTTCCGCGCTGACGACGGTGCCAAACGTCGTGAAAATGCCCATCAGTGCTGTCAGAAACATAGAACGCATCGCGGTTGCTCCTCTCATGAGAAAATTCGCTTTGCGTCCAAGATAAGCGTTCATCGTGCCATGATCATGGGGGTGGTGCCCGCTTGCGCGGATTTCAGCGCACGGCCCGTGTCATCTGATCTTCTTCCAACGTCCGCCATCCCGGCAGATGCCGAAAACACACCCGCTGACATCAAGCCGGTCCCCGTCGAGTTGCAGCCGCGCATTGTAGGTCTTGTCGCGGTCGGGGCTGTAGATCTTGCCCCGGTATGCGCCATCGCCGGTCGGCACGGTATCCGAGATGATGTTGCGGCCGACATGCGTGCTCTCGATCTCCTGGCCCGCGGCATTGTAGGATTTGACCAGTTCACCACACAGCGCGTCACCGCATGGCGTGACCTCGATCAGCCCGGAATCGCCGTTATCGTCCTTGGCCGTCTACCACAGCCCGACAAGCGGTTCCGCCATGGACATGCCCGCCCACAGGCCAAACGCCATCGTCGTCATCGCAAGATATCGCATCATGTTGTCCTCCCTGGGGCGATAGGGTGCCGTACCGTCACGTTTCGGATCAAGTCTGACGTCGGGTCGCGTTGCATTTCTATTGGGCACATGCCAAACGACGCCTGTCTCAACCAGAAAAGCGCCCGGCCATGATCCTTTATCCTGCCATCGACCTCAAGGACGGCAAGGCCGTGCGGCTGTTGCGTGGCGACATGGCCAAGGCAACGGTGTTCAACGACGACCCCGCGGCGCAGGCGCGCGCCTTCGTGGATGCGGGCTGCGAGTGGCTGCATCTGGTGGATCTGAACGGCGCCTTCGCGGGCCAGCCGGTCAACGGCGCCCCGGTCGAGGCAATCCTGAACGAATGCGACGTGCCCGCGCAACTGGGCGGTGGCATCCGCGACATGGCGACCATCGAGACGTGGCTGTCAAAAGGGCTTGCCCGCGTGATCCTCGGCACCGTGGCGGTCGAGAACCCGGCGCTTGTCCGCGAGGCGGCGCGCACCTTCCCCGGACAGATCGCTGTTGGCATCGACGCGCGGGACGGTCTGGTCGCGACCAAGGGCTGGGCCGAGGCGACCGATGTGGACGCGACCGAGCTTGCAAAATCCTTCGAGGACGCGGGCGTGGCCGCGATCATCTATACCGACATCAACCGCGACGGCGCGATGCAGGGCCCCAATATCGACGCCACGGCGGCGCTGGCGCGCGCCGTGAGCATCCCCGTGATCGCCTCGGGCGGGGTATCATCGCTGAACGACCTGATCGCCCTGCGCGATTGCGGGGCGCACCTGAACGGGGCGATCTCGGGACGCGCGCTTTACGACGGGGCGCTCGACCTGCGACAGGCGCTTGCCGCGCTCGCAGGTTAAGCGCGGCCTGCCTCAGTTACCGGCGGCCTTGGCCGTCAGCTTGCCAAGCGCGCCGGACATCATCTTGATGTACTCCGCGTCATCGTCGATATCGAGATCGTCGAACATCTCCTCGGGATCCTGATAGGCCAGCCATGTCTGTCCGTCGCTGTCCTCGTAGACCAGCACCTTCATCGGCAGAAACAGCCCCGCGCGGGGGTCGTCCTGCATGGCGCGGCTGCCGATCTTCGGGTTGCCGAAGATCAACACCTGCGTCGGGCCAAGATCCATGTCCACCGATGCCGCACCTTCGGCATGATCGACACGGGCAAAGACACTCGCCCCGGCCCCGGTCACCGCGGCCTCGAGGCGGTCCATGGTGGTGGCCACGTCGGACGACGATTCGACCATCATCAGGTCGTCATTGCTGGCAAGCGCGGGTAGTCCCGCCAAACAGATCGCCACGACGGCAAGCAAACGTATCATATCGGACTCCTTGAGTTTCGAGACAGATTATGTCGGCATCCTCTGGCATCTTGGGCGCTTTGCCCATAAACAATGACGTGACTTCGATATATTAGCGATAACATGCTCAAAACCCGTATCATTCCCTGTCTGGACGTCGCCGATGGCCGCGTGGTCAAGGGTGTGAATTTCGTCGATCTTCGCGATGCGGGCGATCCCGTGGACGCCGCCCGCGCCTATGACGCGGCCGGCGCGGACGAGCTCTGCTTTCTCGACATCAACGCCACGCATGAAAATCGCGGCACCATGTTCGACGTGGTCCGCCGCACGGCCGAGGCCTGCTACATCCCGCTGACCGTGGGTGGCGGCGTGCGCACGGCAGAGGACGTGCGCGCCCTGCTGCTGGCCGGCGCGGACAAGGTCAGCTTCAATTCCGCCGCCGTGGCCGATCCGGATGTGGTGGCGCGCGCCGCCGACCGTTTCGGCAGCCAGTGCATTGTCGTCGCCATAGACGCCAAGACCACCGGTCCGGGGAAGTGGGAGATCTTCACCCATGGCGGGCGCAAGCCGACGGGCATCGACGCCGTGGCATTTGCGCGGACCGTGGCGGCGAAAGGTGCGGGCGAGATCCTGCTGACCTCGATGGACCGCGACGGGACAAAGGCCGGGTTCAACATCGCCCTGACCCGCGCCATCGCCGACGCGGTGGAGGTGCCGGTGATCGCATCGGGTGGCGTCGGCACGCTGGACCATCTGGTCGAAGGGGTGATCGAGGGGCACGCCTCGGCGGTGCTGGCCGCGTCGATCTTTCATTACGGCACCTATTCCATTCAAGAGGCCAAAAACCATATGGCCCTTGCAGGTATTCCCGTAAGGCTCGCTGCATGACACTCGACGATCTCGCCCGCACCATCCAAGCCCGCGCCAACGCCGATCCATCCCAAAGCTGGACGGCCAAACTGCTGGCCAAAGGCCCCGAGAAATGCGCCGAGAAATTCGGCGAGGAAGCGGTCGAAGCGATCATCGAGGCGGTAAAGGGTGACCGCGCCCGCCTTACATCAGAGGCCGCCGATGTCCTGTTTCACCTGCTGGTGATGCTGCAATCGCGCGATGTGGCCCTGGCCGACGTGATGGCCGAACTGTCCGACCGGCAGGCACGATCAGGCCTGTCCGAAAAAGCGTCGCGCGAGAAAGAGTAACCCATGATCCGGCATATCGTCTTTTTCTCAGCGGCTGATCCGCAAGATATCGAGCGCGTCCGAGAGGGCCTGATGATGCTGGCCGAGATCCCGCATTCCAGCCATTTCGAGGTGGGTCACAACCTGCAAAGCGATGCCATCCCCGGCAATCGTGTCGATCTGGTGGTATACGGCGAATTTGCCGACGAGGCGGCGCTCGCCGCCTACAAGGCCCATCCCATCTATGCTGAATGCATTGCCCGCGTACGCCCCATGCGCGAATTGCGAATCGCCGCCGATTTCAAATCCGGATGAGGCCAGGCCGGAATTTTTCGGAAATTCCGGACCGGAAAATGTTCAATTTTCCGGTGGCGCGCCGCCCCCAAGGACCTTTTCCGCCGCACTGGCCACGCGCAACAGCCGTTCCTCCTGGAAGGCCGCGCCGCACAGCATGATCCCGCAACTGGGTGTGCCGGTGGGCAGCGTCACCGCGCTAAGCCCCATCAGGTTGCCCACCCGCGTGTTGCGCAGCGTCAGCAGGTTTTCGGTGACGTAATAGGCGTCATCCTCCATCAGGCGGTCATGATCGGGGGGCATGTTGGGGGCCGTGGGCATCAGCACCGCGTCATACCCTGCCACGCGCGCCCGCCAGTCCGCGCGCAGGCCCTCCAGTTTTTGCCAGGCCGACACATAATCGGCTGCCGAGACGGACTGGCCTCCACGGAATCGTTCGAGGATCGGGGGGAACATCTTTTCCGGAGACGCCTCGATGACATCGCGCCACAGGCCATATGCCTCGCCAGTGAACAAGGTGGGCGACAGCGGCAACGCCTCGGCCACTTCCGGGGCATCGATCTCGATGATCGTCGCACCGGCCTCCCGCAGCCGGGCGACAGCGGCGGCATAGCCTGCCTCGGGTTGGGCGCGGATGTCATCCATGACGCCGGTGCGCAGGGCGGCAAATCGCATGCCTTTCAGGGACGAGCCGCGCAGATCGGCAGGCTTGCCCCCCTCCAGCGCCGCGAGCATCAGGGCGGCATCCTCGACCGACCGTGCCAGCGGCCCCACCGTGTCGAATCGCAGGCAAAGCGGCACGACACCCGACAGCGACACCCGCCCCGTGGTGGTCTTGAGCCCGACGAGATCGTTCCAGGCGGCGGGGATCCGCACCGATCCACCGGTGTCAGAGCCGATTCCGCACGCGGCAAGACCGAACGCCACACTGGCCGCGGCCCCCGACGAGGACCCGCCCGGCACCGCATCGGCGTCGTTCACGCAGGGCGGCGTCGCCGTGACCGGATTGAGCCCGAGCCCGGAAAATGCCAGTTCGCTCATGTGCGTCTTGCCGAGGCAGACAAGCCCCGCCGCCGTCGCGTTGCGCAGGACCTCTGCATCGCGGTCCGGCACGCGGCCTTTCAACAGCGCCGATCCCGCCTCTGTCACGATGCCCGCGCTGTCATAAAGGTCTTTCCAGCTGATTGGCACACCATCAAGCGGGCCACGCCTCTGCCCCGCCCGTGCGCGCGCGGCAGAGGCCGCCGCCTCGGCGCGGGCACGATCTTCGGTCACCACGCTGTAGATCCGGTCGCGCAGGGGATGCGCCGCAATCGCGGCGAGGTAGGTGTCGCACAGCGCCTCGGGGTCGATATCGCCGCGCGCGTTGCCGCGTCCCAGATCGCCTGCGGTCATGTCCAACCAACCCTGCATCGCGCCGCTCCCTGCTTTTTCGATCCTCCCATTGCTAGCGGCAGAGCGGCGCATGGACAATCCCGCTTGAACTGACATATTGGAAGACATGAGGCATGACAGCGATATCCTGATTGTCGGCGGTGGCCTGAACGGTCCGCTTCTCGCGCTCGCGGCGGCACGATCCGGGCTGTCCAGTACGGTGATCGACGCCCTGCCCGACGCCACGCGGACGGATTCGGGCTTTAACGGAAAGTCCTATGCACTCGCTTTGTCATCCGTGCGGATGCTGCAAAACCTCGGTATCTGGGACAGGGTGTCGGCGAACGCGCAGCCGATGCTGGACATCAAGGTGTCCGACGGGCGCGCAGGCGAAGGCCCGGCGCCGTTCTTCATGCATTTCGATCATGCCGAGATCGAGGACGGGCCGATGGGCCACATGCTCGAGGATCGCTTTCTGCGCCGCGCCCTGATCGCGGCGATGGACGAGGTCCCGCAGATCACGCAAACCTCCGGCGACAGCGTCGTCGCGCAAAACGTGGACAGGACCGGCGTCACCGTCACGCTTGCCTCGGGGCAGTCCCTGCACGGTCGGCTGCTTGTCGGGGCCGACGGGCGCGGTTCCGGAACAGCGTCGCGCGCGGGGATCCGGCGCACCGGCTGGAGGTACGGCCAGACCGCGCTTGTCGCGGCGATCGAGCACGAATTGCCGCATAACGGCACGGCACACCAATTCTTCATGCCCACGGGTCCGCTGGCGATCCTGCCACTGCCCGGCAATGTCAGCTCCATCGTCTGGAGCGAGACGGACACGACCGCCGCGCAGTTCGCCGCACTGTCGGACACGGATTTCATCGAGGTGCTGCGCCCGCGCTTCGGTGATTTCCGGGGCGAGATCGCGCTGCGAGGCGCTCGTTACACCTATCCGCTGAGCCTGAGCATCGCCAACAGCTTCGTGTCAGATCGCCTTGCCCTCATCGGTGACGCGGCGCACGGGGTGCATCCGATCGCCGGACAAGGGCTGAATGCCGGGCTGCGCGACGTTGCCGCCCTTGCGCAGGTGCTGCATGAGGCAGGGCATCGCGGCGAGGATATTGCGGCGGCGGACGTTCTTGCCCGCTATCAGCAGTGGCGGCGCTTCGATACCGCGACCCTCGCTTTGACGACGGACATGGCCAATCGCCTGTTTTCAAACGACAATCCGCTGCTGCGCGTGGCGCGTGAACTGGGCATGGGGGCAATCGGCCACATGCCGGCCCTGCGGCGCGGTTTCATCCGCGAGGCGGCGGGCCTGACCGGGGATCTTCCGGCGCTGATGCGCTCGTAGCACGCGGGCATGCCGGGCTACAGGGTGTAGCGCAGGAACCGGATCATCGTGTCGCCATAGCGCCGCTCTTCGATTAGCTGCACACCGTCTGGCGGCAGAACCCCTGCGCTTTCCTCCCAGAGGATCAAGGCATCTGCGGCGATCCACCCGCTTTCCAGCATCGCGGCAAGCGCCTTTTCCCCCAAACCCTTGCCATAGGGCGGGTCGAGAAAGACAAGATCATGCGGCCATTCAGGACATACACCGGGCCGGCGCGCATCAGACGACATGAGGCGGACATGCGGCTCTGCGCGACAAATCTCGATATTCCGGCGCAACAGCGACTGCGCGGTGCGCTCGCTTTCAACAAAGGTGACGGACGCCGCGCCGCGCGACAGCGCCTCTAGCCCAAGCGCACCGGTGCCGGCAAAGACATCTAGAACCCGCGCCCCGGTGACCGGATCGTCATATGCCCCTGCCAGTACATTGAACAGGCTTTCGCGCACGCGATCCGAGGTGGGCCGAAGATGGGCCGCCGCATCGCCCTTGCCCAACCCGGCCAGCGCGCGCCCGCGATTCGTGCCCCCGATGATCCTCATGGCGCAAGAAGAGATTTCAGATCGGCCGCCGCATCTGCCACGACGTCCGGATCGGCGGTTTTCCCGGCCTCGATCAGGCGCTTGCCAACCATGTAGGCGCGGGGATCGTTCATGGCGTCGACCGCCAGCAACCTGTCCTCCTTGAAATACCAGAATGAGACAGCGGCCCCCGCCTCACGGGTGACGACCCGGTCGTAGCCGGTATTCAGGCCGGCGATCTGCAATTTCACATCATACTGGTCGGACCAGAACCAGGGCCTTGGCACATAGGGCGTCCCGGCGCCCATGATGTTGCCCGCCACGCATTCCGCCATGTCGATGGCATTGGGCACGCTTTCAAGGCGCAGCCGCGCACCGTCATGCGGAAACGAGGCGCAATCGCCAACCGCCCAGATCGCCGGATCCGACGTGCGCCCCTGCGCATCCACGGCAACGCCATTGTCGATATCGAGACCGGCCGCCTCCGCCAGCCTCGTATCCGGCACGATGCCAACACCGACGATGACCATGTCGACCGCGATCTCGGTGCCATCGTCGAGCCGGGCCGCCCGCACCCGACCGTCACCCGACAGACGGTCCAGGCCCACGCCCTCGCGCAGATCGACGCCATGGCGGACGTGAAGGTCACGAAAATACGCCGAGGTTTCCGGCGCAGCGACCCTTTGAAGAATACGTTCTGCCATCTCGACCAATGTCACCGTCATGCCGCGTGCCGCCGCCACCGCAGCGGCCTCCAGCCCGATATAGCCACCGCCCACGATCAGGACCCGTGCCCCCGGGACGAACCCCGGCCGAATCTCGTCGACATCCGCAAGCGTGCGAACCACATGCACGCCGTCCAGGTCGCCCCCGACCGCGGGTGGCAGACGGCGGGGTATCGATCCGGTCGCCAACACGAGATGTTCGTAGGGCAGACGCGCGGCACCCAGCATGACCAAGCGCGCCACGGGGTCTATCCCGGTGACGGGCGCTCCGAGGCGCAGATCGACATCGGTATCGGAATAAAAGCTTTCCGGCCGCAGGTAGAGCCGCTCTGCCGGCATGTCGCCCAGCAGGTATTTCTTCGAAAGTGGCGGTCGCTGATAGGGCGGCACGGGTTCGTCCCCGATCAGTGTGATGGCACCCCGATACCCGTCGCCCCGCAGTTTCGACACCAAGGATGCCCCCGCCTGGCCCGCGCCTATCACCACAACACCTGTCATCCCGCTCTCCCGATTTTATCGTGGCCACGCATCGTGCATGCGATTATACCCAAGCCCACGAACCGTCCACCTGAATGACAAGGAGCGACCATGACTCTTTCCACCGGCGACAACCTGCCCGAGGCCACCCTGCTGCGCCTTGGCGATAACGGCCCCGAAGAGGTATCGTTGAGCGACAAGACCAAAGGCCGGAAAGTGGTGATCTTCGCCGTGCCCGGTGCGTTCACCCCGACCTGCCATTCGTCCCATGTCCCCAGCTTCGTGCGCACCAAGTCCGACTTCGACGCGAAGGGCATCGACGAGGTCATCTGCGTCAGCGTCAACGACCCGTTCGTGATCGGCGCCTGGGACGAGGCCACCGGCGCCGGCACGGCGGGGATAACCATGCTCTGCGATCCGCAAAGCACGTTCACCAAGGCCATTGGCATGGATTTCGACGCCCCGCCCGCCGGCCTGATCGGGCGGTCCAAGCGCTACGCGATGATCGTCGATGACGGCACGGTCAAGGTGATCCATGTCGAGGACAGCCCCGGCACATGCGAGGTATCGGCCGGTGAGTCGCTTCTGGCGGAACTCTGATCCGCGGACCTCGGTGCGAGGGGCCAGCCCCTCGCGCTCCCCGGGGTATTTGTACCAAGAAGAAAGACCGTTTGATTTCTTCTTGGCCAAAATACCCGAATCCGGGGCTGTCAGCCCGCAAGCCCGTCGAACTTGCGCGCCAGCTTGACGTCCAGCGAGCTGAGACCCCCGACATCATGCGTACTGAGCGTGATTTCGACGCGGTTGTAGACATTGAACCATTCCGGATGGTGGTTCCATTTCTCGGCCCAGATCGCGGCGCGGGTCATGAAGCCGAAGGCCTCGGTGAAATCCCCGAACTTGAA
Organism: Roseovarius tibetensis; assembly: GCF_050896375.1. Taxonomy (NCBI): domain Bacteria; kingdom Pseudomonadati; phylum Pseudomonadota; class Alphaproteobacteria; order Rhodobacterales; family Roseobacteraceae; genus Roseovarius; species Roseovarius tibetensis. The sequence goes on along the minus strand of NZ_JBPBBB010000004.1, from coordinate 82,330 downwards.
CGACTTCTGGATCGCATCACGCCCCTCGACCATGGACCAGCCGTTTTCGAGCAGCGGCTGCAAGGTCGTCTCGCGGGCGGTATCGCTGAGTTTCTCGGTCATTGATGATCCTCCATCTGGGATTTTCGGAACGGCCCGTAGCCGGTGAGGATTTCGATATCCTCGTTCACGGCGGCACGCTCGGCCTCTAGGTACCGGGCGACGGCTTCGGCAAAGCCCGGATCGCGCAGCCAGTGCAGCGAATGCGTGGGCACCGGCAGGTATCCGCGGGCCAGCTTGTGCTCGCCTTGAGCGCCAGCCTCTACCCTGGCGAGGCCATGATCAATGGCGAATTCCATCGCCTGATAATAACAGAGTTCGAAATGCAGGCAGGGGTGATCCTCGACGCAGCCCCAGTAGCGGCCGTACAAGGCCTGTGCGCCGATCATGTTCATCGCCCCGGCCACCGGGTGGCCATCGCGCAAGGCAAGCACCAGCAGGATATCGTCGCGCAGATGCGCGTGCGCCTCGTCGAAAAACGCGCGGGTCAGGTAGGGCGTGCCCCATTTGCGTGCCCCGGTATCCTGGTAGAAGGTCCAGACCGCATCCCAGTGCTCGGGGCGGATCGCATCGCCGGAAAGCGCCACGATCTCGCCGCCGAATTCCTGCGCGCGGGCGCGTTCCTTGCGTATGGTCTTGCGCTTGCGCGACGACAGATCGGCAAGAAACGCGTCGAAATCCGCGTAGTCCCGGTTGTGCCAGTGATATTGCTGCGTGCGTCGCGGCATGAGGCCAAGCGCGCTGCCCGCCTCGCATTCCGCCTCGGTGCAGAAGGTCAGGTGCAGCGATGAGATTCCGTTGCGTTCGGCCACCTCTGTGGCGCCCTGCACGAGGGCGGCGCGGCCCGCCTCCTCGAACCCCGGACGGGTGAGGAAACGCCTGCCGGTGACGGGGGTGAACGGCACGGCCACCTGGAATTTCGGGTAATACCGCCCGCCCGCCCGCTCGTAGGCATGCGCCCAGTTGTGGTCGAAGATGTATTCGCCCTGGCTGTGAGACTTGAGGTAAAGCGGCGCGCAGGCGATCACCTCGCCGGCGAGTTCAGCGGTCATGTAATGCGGATGCCAGCCGGTGCCGGTGCCGACGGACCTGCTGTCCTCCAGCGCCTTGAGGAAGCGGTGCGTCGTGAACGGGTCCTCGGGACGCCCGCCGATGGCCTCTTCGGGGCAGGCACAGGCGTCCCAGACCGGGGCCGGAATATCGGCGATCCGTTCGTGCAGGCTGATCTTGATCTCGTTGCCATCCATCGCGTCGGTCCCGTTTGCCCATTCTTCACGTGGGCCGTCCGCACGCGGGATCAAGCCGGGATCTCGGGCAAATACCCCTCGAAGGTGATATTGTCAGCCACTGCGCGGGCCATTTTTTCATCCGCCGCAGAGCGTATGGTCCAGCTGAGGATCATGGCCCCGTCGGCGCGCAGCGCAGCGATCCGGGGGATATGCAGATCGCGGAACTGGTGGCTGACGAACTGCGCGCCGCTGGTCTCGTAGTCCGGGATGCCCCGCAGCCGTGCCCGGGTCTCGGGCGTCAGATGCGGCCAGTGCTTGGCGCTGAAATCACAGGTCACGATCCCGCGCGGAACGTCCGGGGCAAGGTTCGCCATGCGCGTGACCATCGAGGGATTGAACGACATCACCGCGACCGGCCCGGCATAGCCGTCGAGCGCGCGTGCGGTCGCTTCTTCGAGTGCGCCGCCTGCGTCGCCCATCTGCCCGTGCTGGTCCTTGAGCTCCACCAGCAGCGGAACGCGCCCCGCGACGAGCGCCAGTATCTCGGGCAGGTCGGGAATACCCTCGTCCCCGCCGGCAAGCGGAATCGTCGCAAGCTCTGCCGCATCGCGCTGCCGGACGGGGCCCGTTTCCCCGGTCAGACGCGACAGGTCGTAATCATGAAACACCATGGGGTGCGCATCGCGGCTGAGTTGCAGATCAATCTCGATCCCGTAGCCCGCCGCGATGGCCGCGCGCAATCCGGCGCGCGAATTCTCGGGGCGTCCGTGGGTGACATCATGCAGGCCGCGATGCGCCAGCGGCACGCGGCGAAATTCGTCGGAGAGGCAGGTCATCTGATCTGGAACACCCCGTCGATCTCGACCGCGACGCCGAAGGGCAAAGAGGGGGCGGACACGGCGGCACGGGCATGCTTGCCGGCCTCGCCAAGGGCCTCGCCGATGAAATCCGACGCGCCGTTGATGACCTGTGGCTGCTGGGTGAAATCCGGGGTCGAGTTGACGAACCCGGTCAGTTTGACAACCCGCACCATCCGGTCGAGATCACCGTCGCAGGCTGCCTTGACCTGCGCCAGAAGCGCGATCGCGCACACTTTCGCGGCGGCGGCACCCGCCGCGACGTCCATGTCATCCCCCAGCTTGCCAGTCAGCAGTGTATCGCCATCCTTGGCGATCTGACCGGACACGTAGAGCATGTCCCCCGCCCTGACATAGGGCACGTAATTGGCAGCCGGGGCCGGCGCGTCGGGCAGGGTGACACCCATCTGGGCAAGTGTCGTCTCGAATTGGCTCATGGTGATCCCTTTCGCGGTACATTTGCCGGGACGCTACCGGCTGGCACGCGCGAAGGAAATCGAAAATCGTCGATACCGGCAATGCCCGGACGCCGAAGGTGCGACTGCGCTACAAGAAAGGTGTCCCTGGTCAGGCGTTGGCTCCATGCCCCTTGGTGGCCTGTTGCGCCGGGTGTCGTGACTTGTCGCCATCATGCCACATGGTTGTGACAGCCTTGGTCACGGGACTGGGTTTTGTCGCATGATCGTGTATGTCATCGTAGTTCTCTCAAAAACGCGGATGGTCAAGTGTTGCAAAAGATGCCTTATTTCTTTCGTCGTCTTGCGCGGATCACCGCGCCGGCGCTCGTCCTTTTGCTGGCAGCCTGCGCCGGTCAAGAGCCGCAGGCATCGCGCGGCACCTTCGATCCCTACGAACAGCAAAACAGGGCGGTGCACGACTTCAATCGCGACCTTGACCGCGCGCTCGTTCGTCCGCTTGCCAAGGGCTATGATGCCGCGATCCCGGACGATATCGAGACTGCCCTAGTGCGCGTTTCCACGAACGTCTCGTTGCCAAGCGACATCGTCAACAGCGCGCTTCAGCTCAACATGCGCGGCGCGATACAGGACACCGCGCGACTGTTCGTGAACACCACCGTGGGTCTGGGCGGGCTGTTCGATCCCGCAACCGAGATGGGGATGCCGCCGGGCACGGACACCGATTTCGGCGAGACTCTGCATGTCTGGGGGGCCGGGGAAGGCCCCTATATCGCGTTGCCGCTGCTCGGGCCGTCGACACAACGCGACACATACGGTCTTTTCGTGGATCTTTTCACCGATCCGCTGACCTACATCCGCGGGACCTCCGAGATCGCGATCCTGAGCGGGGCGGCCGTTGTCGAAGGCCTGTCGCAGCGCAGCAAGTTTTCGGGCACGATCGACCAGATCCTGTATGAAAGCGCCGACAGTTACGCGCAGGTCCGCTCCATCTACCTGCAACAACGCCGATTCGAACTGGGCGGATCCACAGGCGCGGCCTATGATGATCCATATGCAAACGGCCCCGCAACCGCCGTCATGGAGGATCCCTATGATCAGTAACACATCCCGCCGCCAGTTCGTGGTGTCGGCGCTTGCCGTGACCGGCGCCGCGGTGATGCCCGTGCGCGCATGGGCGCTGACCGAAGCGCGCGCCCGATCCCTGATCGACCAGGTGGTGACCGACATCAACCGGGCGATCGCGTCCAGCGGTTCGGAGTCGGCCATGATCCGGGAATTCGAACGGATCTTCAGTCGCTACGCGGATGTGAACATCATCGCCCGCTCTACGCTCGGGGCGGATGCGCGCCGCGCGTCGGCGGCACAATTGCGCGCCTTCACGGACGCCTTTCGCGGCTATGTCGCACGCAAATACGGCAAACGCTTCGATGAATTCCGGGGCGGTCGGATCGAGGTCAACGGCGTGCGCGAGGTCAAGTCCTGGCACGAGGTGAGGTCCACGGCCTACCTGCCCGGCCAGGCCCCGTTCGGGGTAAGCTTCCTGGTCTCGGACCGATCGGGACAGGACCGGTTCTTTGACATGGTGATCGAAGGCATCAGCCTGCGGCTGAGCGAACGGACCGAGATCGGTGCGATGCTGGACCGTCGCAGCGGGGATATTGATGCGCTGATCCGCGACCTCCGCAGCGCGGGCTAAGCCGGGCAGGCACGACCATCGGGCCGCGCCTGTGCCGCGCGGGCGTCAATTCCCGAAGATACCGCGCAGGATGGTCTCGATCGGGTTGTTCGTCCTGACAGACCCGGAATGTCGCGGAATGTCGGCCTGCGGCTGTGGCGCGCGACGCGGCGCCGGGCGTATCATGGGCAGCGGCGTGGGTGGCATCCCCTCGTGCACGCGGCGCATGGTCTCTTGCCAGATTTCGGCCGGCAGGCCCCCGCCGGTAACACCTGTCAGAGGTGTGTTGTCATCATATCCCATCCAGACCCCGGCCACGTAATCGGCGGTAAAGCCCAGAAACCAGGCGTCGCGCGCCGCTTGTGTGGTGCCTGTCTTGCCGGCGGCTTCGCGATTCGGCAGCTTGGCGCGGCCGCCCGTGCCATTTTCGATGACGCGGCTCATCATGTATGTCAGCTCTTGCGCCGCGCTTTCCCGGATCACGCGCTCGCCTATGCCGCCGCCGAGACCCATCATCGGCTCGGTTTCGCCCAGCAGTTTCAACTCGGTCAATCCGTACGGCGTGACCGATGAGCCGCCGTTCAGGATGCCGGCATAGGCGCCGGTCATCTCGAGCAGCGTGCTCTCGGACGCGCCGAGCGCAAGGGCCGGCCCCGCCGCCAGGTCGCTGTCGATGCCGAAATCGCCGGCCACCTTGCGCACCAGATCGCGCCCCACGCTTTCCGACACCTTCACGGCCGGCACATTGATCGATTGTGCCAAGGCCTGTGTGAGGGTCACGCGCCCCTTGTGATCGCGCGTGTAATTCTTCGGGCACCAGCGCCCGGACCCCGGAACGTCAAGACAATAAGGCTCATCCACCACGACCGAATCGTACCCGTAACCGAGATCGAGCGCGGCGGCGTAGACGAAGGGCTTGAACGCGGAGCCTGTCTGCCGCTTGGCCTGAGTGGCACGGTTGAACGCGCCGATCACTGTGGGATCACGCCCGCCGACCATGGCGCGCACGGCCCCGTCCGCGCTCATCACCACGATGGCCGCCTGCGCCTCGGACCCGTCGCGCACCTTTTCCTTGAAGACAGTGCGCAACGCGTCTTCCGCGGCGCGCTGCAAACGCTGGTCAAGGGTCGTCTGGATGATCACGTCCTCGGTCGTGTCGCGGGTAAAGAATTCGGGGCCCGAGGCCATCACCCAATCGGCGAAGTACCCCCCGGCCTGCTGTGCCGCCGCATCCGAAAGCACGGCGGGATTGGCCAGCGCGACAGCGGCCTCCTGATCGCTGAGATAGCCTTGGCGCCGCATCAACGACACCACAACAGAGGCCCGGTTTTGCGACCGTTCGAGATTGGCGGTCGGGGCGAGCGTCGAGGGTGCGGTAAGAAGTCCCGCGATCATCGCCCCCTCCGCGGGGTTCAGGTTGGCCGCGGATTTTCCGAAATAGCGCTGCGCGGCGGCCTCGGCCCCGTAGGCCCCCCCACCCAGATAAGCCCGGTTGAGGTAGATCGACAGGATCTGGTCCTTGGTATATTTCGCCTCCATCGCCATCGCATAGACCGCCTCCCTGACCTTGCGCCAGATCGACGTGCGGCGGCAATCGGCGATGTAGTCGGCTTCGCTGTCCCACTGGCTTTCGTCATACTCGACACCGAAACACAGCAGCTTGGCGGTCTGTTGCGTGATGGTCGACCCGCCATTGCCCGATAGCGGCCCCCGACCCTCGCTGAGGTTGATGCGGACGGCACTCGCGATGCCGATCGGATCTATGCCCGGGTGCATGTAAAATCGCCGATCTTCGGTGGCGATGACGGCATTCTTGAGATTCGGACTGACCGTGTCCGCCGTCACCACCCCGCCGAACTGGTCGCCGCGCCATGCGAATACATCGCCGCCGCGATCCAGAAACGTGACAGAGCCGCGCGCGCGCCCATCCATAAGCGCCTGATACGCGGGCAGCGTGGTGTAGACATAGGCCACGGCCACCCCCGTCACGATCGCCAGAACCGCCGTCACCCGCCAGCCGATCGCCCACAAGATGCGGAACGCCCACCCGAACAGGGCACGGAACAGGCGCACGACCGGATTGCGTGATCGGGCGCGTCGCTGCGAGGTGCGGCGCGATGTGCCGGTCGTCGCGCGGCGGCGCGTCACCTTTCCCTTGGCCGCCTTGGGGCCACGTTTGGGTGCGGTCAATGGCGGCTTTCGCCGTCCCGAATTACTCATGCTCGCCCTGCTTAGCCGTCTTGTCCCTGTCACGTTTTACAGCGGCAGTGACCGAATGTAGAGACCCGACCCACATTCACGCAGAGGTTTTCGGTGTGCATATTTTATAGGCATTAATTATTTTCTGCCTATTTTCTACCCACCAAAAGCTCCTCGCGCCGGTCGATTGTCGGCTTGTCCCTTTCGAACCGGGCACCAAGCCATTTTCCTGTCCCTGCAAACCGTCGCTGCGTCAAGGAAACCGAAAGGGGTCAACGTGAAACTCATCATTGCAACGATCAAGCCGTTCAAGCTCGAGGAGGTCCGCGAAGCGCTGACCGACATCGGCGTGCGCGGCATGATGGTCACCGAAATCAAGGGCTTTGGCTCTCAATCGGGCCATACCGAAATCTACCGCGGCGCCGAATATGCCGTGAACTTCGTCCCCAAGATCAAGCTGGAGATCGCCGTGTCCGCCGGAATGGCCGACCAGGTCGTCGATGCGATCACCAAGGCCGCACGGACCGGCAAGATCGGCGACGGCAAGATCTTCGTACTCGACCTTCAGCAAGCGATGCGCGTCCGCACGGGCGAAACCAACGACGATGCGCTGTGACGGCGCAAGGGAAAGGATAATGGACATGAAACGCTTTACTCAGACCGGTCTGACCGCCGGGGCACTGATCGCGCTGCCGTCTTTGGCGCTCGCGCAGGATGCGGCACCCAGCTTTGACGAGGTCGGCCCGTATATCATGACGACACTGCTGTTCTGCATGGCGGGCTTTCTCGTTTTCTTCATGGCAGCAGGCTTTGCGATGCTCGAAGGCGGCCTTGTGCGCTCGAAGAACGTCACGATGCAGATGACCAAGAATATCGGCCTCTACTCCCTCGCCGCGATCATGTACTGGCTGATCGGCTTCAACCTGATGTATCCCGGCGACGGCTGGACAATCGCCGGCTGGGTCGGCCCGTTCTTCTCTCAAACGGTGCTGGATCCGGTTGGCGTGGCCGCGGCGGATGCCGACCTTGGCTATGCCTCGGTCGGGTCGGATTTCTTCTTTCAGCTCGTGTTCGTCGCGGCCACGGCTTCGATCGTGTCGGGCGCCCTGGCCGAACGGATCCGGCTCTGGCCGTTCCTGATCTTCGTCATCCTGCTGACCGGCGTGATGTATCCCATCTCCGGGTCGTGGCAGTGGGGCGGCGGCTGGCTGGCCGAGGCCGGGTTCTCGGACTTCGCCGGCTCCACCGTCGTGCACTCCGTCGGTGGCTGGGCGGCGCTTGCCGGCGCCATCGTGCTGGGTCCGCGTCTGGGCAAGTACGGCAAGGACGGCAAGGTCAACCCGATCCCCGGCTCGAACCTTGCACTGGCCACGCTTGGGACGTTCATCCTGTGGCTTGGCTGGTTCGGCTTCAACGGCGGCTCGCAGCTGGCCATGGGCACCGTCGGTGACGTGTCGGACGTGTCGCGGATCTTTGCCAACACCAACATGTCCGCCGCGGCCGGCGCCGTCACTGCGCTGATCCTGACCCAGGTGATGTACAAGAAGCCCGACCTCACGATGGTTCTGAACGGCGCGCTTGCCGGTCTCGTCTCGATCACGGCCGAACCGCTGGCGCCCACACTGTTCGGCGCGCTCTGGATCGGTGCCGTCGGTGGCGTGATCGTCGTCTTCACCGTGCCGTTGCTGGACAAGTTCAAGATCGACGACGTGGTCGGCGCGATCCCCGTGCACCTGCTGGCCGGGATCTGGGGCACCATCGCCGTGGTCTTCTATGGCAGCGCGAACATCGTCACGCAGCTGACCGGGATCGCCGCCTATGGTGTGTTCACATTCGTCGGCAGCCTGATACTCTGGTTCATCATCAAGGCAGTGATGGGCCTGCGGGTCGACGAAGAAACCGAGATCAACGGCCTCGACATGAGCGAGATGGGCATGGAAGCCTATCCCAAGTTCTCCAAGAGCTGATCGGTTCACCCGCGACAGCACGACTACCCCCGGGCGTCCGCGCCCGGGGGTTTTTCATGTCGCAGCCCTCGCGCGGGGTGCAGGGTCCGGTGCGACCTCGCGCGTCGCGGGTCCACGCTCGTCCATGGCCGGACGGACGCGGCGCAGGCGCAAGGCGTTCGAGACGACAAAGACCGAAGACAGCGCCATGGCCCCCGCCGCAAGCATCGGCGACAAGAGCATCCCGAACGCCGGATAAAGCACACCCGCCGCGACCGGGATCAGCGCCGTGTTGTAGCCGAACGCCCAGAACAGGTTCTGCTTGATGTTGCGCATCGTCCGGCGCGATACCTCATGCGCATTCACGACGCCGCGCAGATCACCGGACATCAGCACGACATCGGCGGATTCGATGGCGACATCCGTACCGGTACCGATGGCGACGCCGACATCGGCATGGGCCAGGGCTGGCGCATCATTGATCCCGTCCCCGACAAAGGCCAGACGCCCGCCGCCCTTGCGCAAATCGTCGAGCGCCGCGACCTTGCCGTCGGGCAAAACGCCCGCGATCACCTCGTCGATGCCGGTCTCGCGTGCGATGGCGAGGGCCGTTTCGCGCTTGTCGCCGGTGATCATCGCCACGCGCAGCCCCTTGGCCTGCAGCGCCGCGATAGCCGCAGCGCTCGACGCCTTCACCGGATCGGCCACTGCGATGACGGCCGCCACCTGCCCGTCGATGGCGGCATAAAGCACGGTGCGCCCGGCCTCGGCGAGGTCGGCCTCGGTCCCGGCCAGCGGGCCGGTGTCCAGCCCCTCGCGCACCATCAGCCGGTCGGCGCCCACCAGAACCTCGCAGCCCGCCACGTTCGCGGCCACCCCGTGCCCGGTGATCGAACGAAAGCTGTCAGCCTCGGCCCGCACGGCGCCTTCGGCCTTGGCCGCGCGCATGATCGCCTCGGCGATGGGATGCTCGGACTGCGCCTCGACCGCGGCCACCAGCGACAGAACCTCGGCGCGGTCAAACCCATCGGCCAGCACAAGGTCGGTCATCTCGGGGCGGCCCTCGGTCACCGTGCCGGTCTTGTCCAGCGCCACGATATCGACCGAGGCCAGCTGCTGCAGTGCGTCGCCCTTGCGGAACAGCACGCCCATCTCGGCCGCGCGTCCCGTGCCGACCATGATCGATGTGGGCGTCGCCAGCCCCATGGCGCAGGGACAGGCGATGATCAGGACCGACACGCCGGCGACCAGCGCCAGCGTCAGCGCCGGGTCCGGGCCGATCATCAGCCATACCGCGACGGTCAGCGCCGCCACGGCCATGACCGCCGGCACGAACCACAGCGTGACGCGGTCCACCAGCCCCTGGATGGGCAGTTTCGCGCCCTGCGCCGCCTCGACCATGCGAATGATCTGTGCCAGCGTCGTGTCCGCGCCGACCCGCGTCGCGCGGAACTGCAAGCTGCCGGTGCCGTTGACCGTACCACCGGTCACGGTGTCGCCCTCGGCCTTGGTCACCGGCACCGGCTCGCCGGTGATCATCGACTCGTCGACACGGGTCTCGCCCGAGGTCACCTCGCCGTCCACGGCGATCCGCTCGCCCGGACGCACCAGCAGGGTGTCGCCGATCGCGATCTCGTCGATCGCAACATCCTGCGGCGTGCCATCACGGATCACCCGCGCGGTGCGCGCCTGCAGCCCGATCAGTCGCTGGATCGCGGCGCCGGTGCGGCCCTTGGCGCGCGCCTCCAGATACCGACCGACAAGGATCAGCACGACGATCACCGCCGCCGCCTCGAAATAGACGGCGCGAACCGCATCGGGCAGAAGACCGGGAAGGAAGGTTGCCACCACAGAATAGAGATATGCGGCGCCCGTGCCGACCGCGACAAGGCTGTTCATGTCGGGCGCACCACGCAGCAGCGCCGGAACCCCCTTGGCATAGAACATCCGTCCCGGCCCGGCCAGAACCAGCGTGGTCAGCACGAACTGCACCAGCCAGCTTGCCTGCTGACCGATCGTGTCGTGGATCAGCGTCTGAAGGCCGGGGATCAGGTGACCGCCCATCTCTATCAGGAATACGGGCAGGGCGAGCACTGTCGCGATCAGGGTGTTCCGACGGATCTGCCGCGCCTCGTCCGCCTTGCGGTCGGCGGTGCCGGCACTGTCACCGGTATCGGCGATCTGTGCCGGATAGCCCGCGTCCCGCGCCGCCGCGATCAGGTCGGTCGGTTGCGTCAGACCCTCGGCATAGCGGATCGTGGCGCTTTCCGAGGCCAGGTTCACATCGGCCTCAATAACACCGGGCACTTCGCCAAGGGCCCTTTGGACCCGACCCACGCAGGACGCGCAGGACATGCCCGTGATAGTCATCCGCACGGTCTGCCGGCGTACGGGATAGCCCACCCGGTCAAGCGTCGCGAGAACCTCGTCAAGGTCGCCCCCGTCGGCCATGTCGAGCTGCACGGATTCAGAGGCGAGGTTCGCCGAAACGTCCTCGACCCCGTCAACCGGCCGAAGCGCGGCCTCGACCCGTCCGACACAGGACCCGCAATGCATGCCGTCGACGGATAGTGTCACCTGTCGCTGATTGGTCATACCGACTCCTCGGATCTGTTGTCAGACCATACAGATAAGGCGTCGCAAAGCGCCGGGGTCAAGGGGTCCCGCGTCGGGGCACGGCCTCGCCCCTCGTGCGGCGACGCTATCGGTGCGACACGACCCCGCCCGGCGACACGATCTCAGAAATCAAGGTTGGCGACGTTAAGCGCGTTGGTCTGGATGAACTCGCGGCGCGGTTCCACGACATCGCCCATCAGCTTGGTGAAAAGATCATCGGCCTCGGCCACATCGTCGATCTTGACTTGCAGGAATGTCCGTGCGTCCGGATCAAGCGTGGTTTCCCACAGCTGATCGGGGTTCATCTCGCCCAGGCCCTTGTAGCGTTGCAGGGTCAGACCCTTTTCACCCTCTTTCAGGATCGCCGCCAGCAGGTCGAGCGGGCCGAAAATGGGCTGCCCGCGTTCCTTGCGCACGAGGGTGGCCGGATCGCGATAGACCTCGCGCAATTGCTCGGTGATCTGGGCAAGCCGGCGGGCCTCGCCGCCGCGCAGCACGGGGCCGTCGAGGGTGCGCACCTCTTCGACGCCGCGCACGGTGCGCGACAGGCGCAGGCCCTGATCCTGCGTCGGGCGCCCCTGCCAGCCGCGTTCATACTCGTTCGAGATCATGTCAAGGCGGGCCGCGACGGTATCGGCCACGCCTTGCAGGTCGGCATCCACGCGACCCGGCACGAACGCCTCGGCGATCGCGGCCTGTTCAAGGATGTGGCGCGGGTAATGCGTCGGGAACGACTCCAGCATGCGCTTGGCGTGCCGCGCCTCCTCGACCACGCGCACCAGATCCGGTCCCGCGATCTCCTCGCCGCTGCCGAGGCGCAGCGCGGCGTCGGTGGTGCCTTGGTCGATCAGGTAATCCTCGAGCGACGGGTGATCCTTGAGATAGACCTCGGACTTGCCGCGCATCACCTTGTAGAGGGGCGGCTGCGCGATATAGAGATACCCGCCCTCGATCAGCTCGGGCATCTGCCGGTAGAAGAAGGTCAGCAGAAGCGTGCGGATATGCGCGCCGTCCACGTCGGCATCGGTCATCAGCACGATCTTGTGGTAGCGCAGTTTCGAGATGTCGAACTCGTCCCGCCCGATGCCGGTGCCGAGGGCCATCACCAGGTTGCCGATCTCCTGGCTGCCCAGCATCCGGTCGAACCGCGCCCGCTCGACATTCAGGATCTTGCCCTTAAGCGGCAGGATCGCCTGCGTACCCCGGTCGCGCCCGGTCTGCGCCGAGCCGCCGGCGCTATCCCCCTCGACGATGAAAAGCTCGGTCTTCGACGGGTCCTTGGACGAGCAGTCCTTGAGTTTGCCCGCCAGGAAATTCACGTCCATCGGGTTCTTGCGCCGGGTAAGGTCGCGCGCCTTGCGCGCCGCCTCGCGGGCATGGGCGGCCTCGATGACCTTGCTGACGACAGACTTGGCGATTTGCGGGTTCTCCTCGAACCACTCGCCCAGCTTTTCGTTCACCAGCCCCTCGACCGCCGGACGCACCTCGGAGCTCACCAGCTTGTCCTTGGTCTGGCTGGAAAATTTCGGATCAGGCACCTTGACCGACAGGACACAGGTCAGCCCCTCGCGGGCGTCGTCGCCAGTAAAGCTGACCTTTTCCTTCTTGGCGATGCCGGTGGTCTGTGCATAGGCGTTGATCGTGCGGGTCAGCGCCCCGCGAAACCCGGCCATGTGGCTGCCGCCATCACGCTGCGGGATGTTGTTGGTGAACGGCAAAACCGTCTCGTGGTAGCTGTCATTCCACCACATGGCCACTTCGACGGTGATCCCGTCGCGCTCGCCGCCGATGAAGATCGGCTCGGGCATCACGGGTGTCTTGTGGCGGTCCAGATACTTGACGAATTCCTTGACGCCGCCCTCGTAGAACAGATCGGCCTCCAGCGGCTCGGCAGGGCGTTCGTCGCGCAGGATGATGCGCACCCCAGAATTGAGGAACGCCAATTCACGCAGCCGCTTTTCCAGCGTCTCGAAGCTGTAGTCGAGGTTGCTGAACGTGTCCGTCGAGGCCAGGAACCGCACCTCGGTCCCGGTGCGACCCTCGGCATCGGCGACGACATGCAGATGTTCGGTGGTGAAGCCGCCCTCGAACCGGGCAAGATATTCCTTGCCGTTGCGCCGGATCCGCAGTTCCAGCCAGTCCGACAGCGCATTGACGACCGACACGCCAACACCGTGCAGACCGCCCGAAACCTTGTAGGAATTCTGGTCGAACTTGCCGCCGGCATGTAGCTGGGTCATGATGACCTCGGCGGCCGACACGCCTTCGCCCTCGTGGATATCCACGGGCACACCACGACCGTTGTCGCGCACGGACACGCTGGAATCCGCATGGATCGTGACATTGACGGCATCGGCATGACCGGCCAGCGCCTCGTCGATGCCGTTATCCACGACCTCGTAGACCATGTGATGCAGGCCAGACCCGTCATCGGTATCGCCGATATACATGCCGGGACGTTTGCGGACAGCCTCCAACCCCTTGAGAACCTTGATGGAATCGGCGCCGTATTCGTCGGGTGCGAGGGCGGGTTCGGACATGCGTGACTTCCTTCGTGATTTCGTCATTTTATACGGTTTATTGGGGGCAATGTCACGCCCAACCGCTATATTTTGCGGCCTTTCATTCTCAGGTGAAGGGAATGACGAGCCCGACGAGGATCAGCAGAGCACCCGAGATCACGTTGGTGCGCCGCAGCGCCCGGGGCGAGGTGATGACACGCCGGATCCGATCCACGAGAACCGCCAGCGCAAGGTTGCAGACAAGCGGCACCGCAAAGGAAATGCCCACCACCGCCGCCATGTCCCAGGGCGTGATGCGCGACAGATCGAAAAAGCCCGGCAGCACGCCCATGTAGAATAGCACCGCCTTGGGATTGCCAAGGATGGCAGCAAGCCCGGCCATGAATCCCGCCCAGATCCCCGGCCGTGTGAGGCGGCTGTCGGCGCTTATGGTGCGGTCCGCGTTACGAATGAGCAGAATCCCCATCACCACGAACATCGCCGTGGCGACGATGCGCAGCGCCAGCATGAATCCCGAGAACATCGACACGATCCAGCTGACCCCGAGTATCGCCAGGAAAGGCCAAAGCACATCGCCAACCACCACGCCGAGGGCCAGCGGCCAGGCGGCATGAAATCCGCCCGACATCGCCCGCGCCACAAGCGCCAGCCAGACCGGGCCGGGCGTCAGGAAAAGAACGAAAATCGCCACTGCGTAAAGGGCGAGATCTGCAAAGGCGAGGGTCATGGGGCGTGCTGCTCGACATGGCTTGTACCGTCAGTATCGGTGACATGAACATGCTGCGCGCGCGACCCCAGCTCGGCGAAAAGCTCGGGTCCGGTCCCGGTCATCCATGCCTGGGCACCAAGCGCGCAGATCTCGTCATAAAGCGCCGCGCGCCGCCCCGCATCGAGATGCGCGGCGACCTCGTCGAGCAACAGGATGGGGGGCGCACCGAAATCGCGGGCCAGCCCGCGCGCATTGGCGAGGATCAGCGAGACAAGCAGGGCCTTCTGCTCGCCAGTGGAACACTCGGCGGCCGGCACACCCTTGGCGGAATAACTGCCGTACAGATCCGCGCGGTGCGGCCCGACCAGCGTGCGCCCGGCGACAAGATCGCGGAACCGGCTCTCGGCCAGCGCCGCACGCAGATCCTCTTCGGTCTCCGGCATCTCTCCCTCGGTCTGCGTCAGATCCAGCTCCGCTGTGGGAAACACCGTCTCGGCTTGCCTTTGTGCCTCCATGATCCGCGCCAGCGCGGATTTGCGGTTGGCGTGGATCTCTGCACCGGCCTCGGCCATCTGCCGCTCCAGCGCCATGTACCAATGCCCGTCGCGCACCTGGTCCTTCAGTAGTCGATTACGCTCACGCATGGCCTTTTCATAGACCAGCGACACGTCGCCATGGCCGGGCGTGAAGCTCATTGTCATGCGGTCTAGAAACCGGCGACGTCCCTCGGCCCCCTCGATCCATAGCCGGTCCATCGCGGGGATCAGCCACAGCACCCGCGCGATCCGGCCAAGCGCAAGTTGGGCCGCGGGTTTGCCGTCGATGCGCACCTGCCGCGATCCCCCATCTTCGGACAGGGTTTCGACCTCGTGCACACGACCCGCCGACCGAAGCAGGCCCGTGATCTTCCAGCCAAGCGCCTCGGGCCGCCGCGCCAGATCCTGCGCCGCCGCCCGCCGCAGCCCGCGCCCGGGCGAAAACAGCGACACCGCCTCGATCAGGTTGGTCTTGCCCGCCCCGTTGGGCCCATGAACGACAACCGGTCGCGCGTCCAGATCCAGCCGCGCCGATTTATGCGACCGGAAATGCGACAACGTCAGGTCCGACAGGTAAAGGGCGGCCATTCACGGCCCTTTCATCTTTCCCGAAATACTCCCGCCGGAGGCTCCGAACCCTGTCACACGCGCATCGGCATGACCACGTAGACCGCCGTCATGTCATCGCCTTCGCGCATCAGCGTCGGATCGCCCGAGGAATTGAACAGGAAGACGGCGTTCTCGCGATCCACCTGGCTGGCGATCTCCAGAAGGTATTTCGCATTGAACCCGATCTCCAACCGCTCGTCGCCATAAGCCACGACCACCTCTTCCTCGGCGGCACCACTGTCCGGCGCGTTGACCGACAGGACAAGCCGATCCTCGTCTATCGTCAGCTTGACCGCCCGCGAGCGTTCCGAGCTGACGGTCGCCACACGATCGACGGCCTTGGCAAACTCGGCCGCATCCACCTCCATCCGGCGCGTGTTGCCCTGCGGAATGACCCGTGTGTAATCGGGGAACGTCCCGTCGATCACCTTCGAGGTCAGCGTGATGTCCGGTGTGGCGAACCGGATCTTGGTCTCGGACACCGAGACCGCGATCTTCATGTCGTCATCTTCGAGCAGCTTGCGCAGCTCGCCCACCGTCTTGCGCGGCACGATCACGCCGGGCATCTCTTCCGCGCCGTCCGGCAGATCGGCGTCGATCCGCGCGAGGCGGTGCCCGTCCGTGGCAACCCCCCGCAGCACGCGAGCACCATCGGACTCCGCGACATGCAGGTAGACGCCGTTGAGATAGTACCGCGTCTCCTCGGTCGAGATCGCGAATTTCGACTTGTCGAACAGACGCCGCAGCACCGGCGCCGGGGCGGTGAAATTGCTGGCATATTCCGACGATGCCATCACCGGAAAATCCTCCTTCGGCAGCGTCGCAAGGTTGAAGTTCGACCGCCCGGCCTGCACCGACAAGCGCCCGGACACGCCGTCATCGGCCAGCGACACGAGCGCGCCGTCCGGCAGTTTGCGCACAATCTCGTGCAGCATCACCGCCGACACCGTCACGGCCCCCGCGCGTTCGACCTGCGCCGGCGCGCGGTCGACCACCTCTATATCCAGATCCGTAGCGCGGAAATGCACCGCCTCGCCTTCGGCCTCGATCAGGACATTTGCAAGAATCGGGATGGTGTTGCGCCGCTCGACCACGGATTGGGCCTGCGCCACGGCCCTGAGCAACGTGCCGCGTTCGATGCTGAATTTCATACCCTCGCTCCTGTCATCTGCCGATCTTGCGCCGGGAGGGGCACGGTAGCAATTTCCCAACGCGGCTCAAGCGCTTTATGCCGATATATGACCGAAATCCGGTATCTTGACGGGCCGACGCGCGATCATGGGGGCCAGCGGCCCCCTTAGCCTTCGAGAGTCCGGCGCAGGATCTCGAGGTCGTCGGCGATCTGCGCATCCTGGATGCGCAATTCCTCGACACGTTTGACGCCATGCATCACGGTCGTGTGGTCGCGACCGCCAAAGCGGCGGCCGATCTCGGGCAGCGAGCGGCTTGTCATCTGCTTGCACAGGTACATTGCCACCTGCCGTGGCCGCGCAAAGGCACGCAGTCGTTTTGGACCGATCATCTCTGACAGGCGGATGTTGTAGTGATCCGACACCTTGCGCTGAATTTCCTCGACGGACACCTTGCGCTCGGAGGCGCGCAGGACATCTGCCAGACAATCCTGCGTCAGCTCCATGGTGATGGGCTGGCCCACCAGCGACGCAAAGGCGAAAAGCCGTGTCAGCGCACCCTCGAGCACGCGCACATTGGTGCTGATCCGGTGGGCGAGGAATTCGAGAACGCCATCGTCAAGATGCAGATCGGCATATTGTTCGCGGTGGCGCTCGACCTTGGATTGCAGGATGCCGAGGCGCAGTTCGTAATCAGTCGGATGAAGGTCCACGACAAGCCCGCATTGCAGTCGCGACTTGATCCGGTCCTCGAGCCCGGCGATCTCGCCCGGCGCACGGTCCGCGGAAATGACGATCTGCTTGTTCTGATCCACCAACACGTTGAAGGTATGGAAAAACTCTTCCTGCGTGCTGTCCTTTCCCGCGATGAATTGCACGTCATCGACCATCAGGATGTCGACCGACCGGAACATCTCCTTGAAGTCCATCATCTTTCGGTCACGCAACGCCTGCACGAACCGATACATGAACTGTTCGGCCGACAGGTACAGAACGTGCAGGTCAGGCCGCGTCGTGGTCAATTCCCACGCGATCGCATGCATCAGGTGCGTCTTGCCAAGGCCGACACCGCCGTAGAAGAACAGCGGGTTAAATGTCGCCTGCCCGCCTTCGGCCACGCGCTTGGCCGCCGCATGTGCCAGCTCGTTGGGCTTGCCGACGACAAACGTCTCAAAGCGGAACCGGTCATCAAGCGGTGCGGATGGCAGGTTGATGTCACGCTGGGCGGGCTGCGGGGCGGCATCGGCGCGCGTGGCCTCGGACTGCGACGGGCGTGCGGCACAATTCGCCGCCACCTGGAAATCAAGCTTGCGCACCTGCGAGTCGAGGCTTGCGATCTCATACAGGATCAGGTCGCCGTAATGCCGCGACACGTAATTGCCGATGAAACTCGTCGGCACGTTGAACCGCGCGACGCCCTCGGTCACGTCCGCGAACTCAAGCGGTTCGATCCAGTTCCTGAAATTGCTGTGCCCGATGGATTGCTGAATCTTTTCCTTCAGCCGCCCCCATTGATCCTGCGTCATGATACCCCGTTTCCGCTGCTTTGTCGCCGCCGACCACACGGCTGAACCCGCGCGTAATCTCTACCTCTTCGCGCGATCGACGGATCTGGGGGCACATAGCAACCCGCACCGATGCAACGCTGCAACGGTCGAACCGGCCATCTGCAAGTCGTCATCAGTCCCGAAAGCACCGGAAGGGACGGTCACCCGTCCCCGATACAAAGCCGTCAAGACACATCGTCATGGACAAGGCCGAGACCAGTTGATCCCGTTCCGGTGCCAGCTCGCGTGACAGCCACGTCACCCGGCGCCAGTCCAGCCTGTCCCCCCAAGCGTGAATCGCTGGCTGAAATTAGCAACGTCATGTGAGCGCGGGCAACTTATCATTGCGCTTGACAGCAGCTTTCCATGAAAAGAATCCGGCGCTGTCACACGGGCGCTGAAACGCGAAAGGCACCGCGTGATTGCGGTGCCTTTCAATTTCAACAACTTGGCACGACCGATCAGTCGAGCGCCTTCACCCGAGCGGCAAAGCGCGAGATCTTTCGCGCCGCGGTATTCTTGTGGAACACGCCCTTGGTCACACCGCGCATCAATTCTGGCTGAGCCGTGCGCAGCGCGGCCGCGGCCGCTTCCTTGTCGCCAGAGGCGATCGCCTCTTCGACCTTGCGCATATAGGTCCGGATGCGCGAGCGGCGGGCCTTGTTGATTGCAAACCGCTTCTCGTTCTGGCGTGCGCGCTTCTTCGATTGAACTGTATTGGCCATCTGGCTCAGGACCCCTTCGTGGTTCGGTGTTTACTGGTGTCACACGTAATCCCGAACAGACCCCGGCCTGCCGGGGGATGAGTCGTGCCTGAGCGGGCATCACGCGCATGTATGGTGGGCGTTTGACGCAATGGCGCCAGGAATTCAAGCCCCTGCATCCAGTGCCCGGCGCGTCCTGACAGGAAAAACGCACCTTTATCGCCGGATCGGCGTCTCATCCCCCGAAAAGGTCGCCGCCCCCGAGGCAGAGCCCGGAGGGCGACGCCGAGACAGGCTGCGCGCCGCAGGCGCCCATCATCCAGACACCCTATCATGTGCCCAGCTTGGCATGAACCTCGTCAAGGTCGATTTCGCTGACCGGCTGACGGTTGGAGGGGTCGGCGAAATCGTATTTGAACAGCTCGAAATCGCGTTTGTAGATTTCATAGACCAGGTGCATCGACAGGTCATCGAAATAGTCCTCGACGGGATGCGCGCGGCTGGGGCCGGTCCCCCCGGATTCGTTGAACCGTGGAATGGACGCAAGATCGACCGGATGGCGCGTCTCGATCGACCGAAGCACCGCGCCCATGCCGTCGAGAAAATCCTCTGTCCAGATGATCCTGTCATACGTCCCGCCATTCACGATGAAGGTCGATATATGCGCGGACATCGCGGACCAGTGGATGTCCGGCTCCATCGGGCGCTTCCATCGGATCGTGTCGCGTGCGAACAGAAGGAACCGTCGAAAGCTCTTGATCTGGTCGAACTCCTCTGTTCCGTCCGCGCCGCCGACCTCGATTCCGTATTTCTGGATGATCGTCGGCACCAGCTTGCCGCGATACCGCCGACCATTGCGCTGAATGCCGCAAACCTTGTCGAAGAATGACGACAGGATGCGGGTATAGGGGTTGCGCACGCAGGTGAACGCATAGGATTCGTGGCCGCGCACGTTGGCCGCGATCCGCTTCTGGTTGTCCTCGCGCGCCCATTTGCGCAGCCCCGTGGTGGCGTCGTGGATGTCGCCATCGTAGAATTCGCCGTGATCGGAATAGTACATGATCTGCCCGATGGTAGAGCAGGCGCATTTCGGCACCACGCGATACACCACGCTTTCGCTTTCCGTCATCCACGTGCCCGGGAACCCCATGACCTTGACTTTCGCCTTTCTCTTTTGCCGGGGATTATCATGCGCGCGCCGGACGGCCCAGTGCGGTCAAAGACCCGAAGACACCTGTTTATCCAGATGATTTATGGCGATAGTACTACAAACACAGTCCGAAGAAAGGGTGTCACGGGGTCCGGCATGGCAAAAATCGCGTTCATTCTGCTATGTCACAAGGATCCCGACGCCATCATCCGGCAGGCCGAGATGCTGACAACCGCGGGTGACTGCATGTCGATCCATTTCGACGCGCGCGCCGCACCCGGGGCCTTCGAAAGAATCCGCGACGCCCTCGCGGACAACCCGAACGTGACCTTCGCGACAAAGCGGATCAAATGCGGGTGGGGGGAATGGTCGCTGGTGCAGGCCACGCTCCATGCCGTTCAGGCCGCGATCGATCACTTTCCACGCGCCACGCATTTCTACATGCTTTCGGGCGATTGCGCGCCGATCAAATCCGTCAGCTACATGCATGATGTCCTGGACGCGCACGCCGTCGATTA
Organism: Roseovarius tibetensis; assembly: GCF_050896375.1. Lineage (NCBI taxonomy): Bacteria > Pseudomonadati > Pseudomonadota > Alphaproteobacteria > Rhodobacterales > Roseobacteraceae > Roseovarius > Roseovarius tibetensis. The sequence goes on along the minus strand of NZ_JBPBBB010000004.1, from coordinate 61,925 downwards.
CATCGAAAGCTTCGATTACTTCGAAAGCGACTGGATCAGGACCGGAATGAAGGAAGAACGCCTGATCTATCGTCACGTCTTCAACGAAAGGACGCAGCCAAGACGCTTCTACGGATCCTATCACCTGCAGCGCAAATTGCGTCTGGCCCGTGCGATCCCGCAGGATATCCGGGTGCAGATCGGCAGCCAGTGGTGGTGCCTGCGCCGGCGCACCGTCGAGGCAATCCTAGACTTCATACGGCATCGCCGCGACGTGGTCCGGTTTTTCCGCACGACGTGGATTCCCGACGAGACCTTTTTCCAGACCCTCGTGCGCCACCTTGTCCCCGAGCCCGAGATCGAGACGCGCACGCTGACTTTCCTGATGTTCACCGATTACGGCCTGCCGGTGACGTTCTACAATGACCACTACGAGATGCTGCTGGGTCAGGATTGCCTTTTTGCACGCAAGATCAGCCAAGAGGCGCATGACCTCAAGCGCCGGCTCGGCGAGCTTTACCACGACCGCGACGCCCGCTTTCATATCTCCAACGAGGGTCGCACACTGTTCCGGTTCCTCACCGAACGCGGACGCGAGGGCCGCCGTTTCGCGCCCCGCTTCTGGGACACGGAATCATCCCTCGGCCGTGACCGGGTCCTGATGATCGTGGTTTGCAAGAAATGGCATGTCGCCAAGCGGTTGCTCAGACGCATCGGGCACCTGACGGATCTGCCAAGCGTCGAATACCTGTTCGACGAGGACGCCACATCGATGCCCGACCTCGGCGGCATTCAGGCGTCGCTCGGCAAGCGCACACGACACCGCCGCGCGCTGATGCGGATGCTTTTCAACTACTACGGGACCGATCGCCTGATGATCTGCATCGACCCTGCCAATATCGACCTGTTGCAGGACTTCTGCGGCGACAGGTCGATCACGAGAGTTCTCGAAATCCAGTGCAGCTTCTCCGATGACTATCTGGCGGGTCATGCCATGCGCCTGGGCCTGGCTGGCGCACAGGCGCGGCCCGAGACCCTCGGGGGCCTGCTGCCCGCCATCCGGGGTGACATCACGCATGAAAGCGACCTGATCCGCGATGCGGGGTTCGAAAACCACATCATCCTGCGCGAAGGTGACGATCCTGCGCGCTATCCTGATCTCCTGGCACGTTTTCTTGATATTCCGCCCCAGAAAGCGCAAGAGATCGCACAGATCGACAATCTGTTTGCAGACTGAGGACAGCCATGCCCTATTCCTATGACGACGAGAATATCTTTGCCAAGATTCTGCGCGGCGATATCCCCAACAAGACCGTGCTGGACACCGACCACACGCTGGCCTTCGAGGACATAGAGCCACAGGCACCGGTGCACGTGCTGGTGATCCCCAAGGGGCGCTATGTCAGCTACGACCATTTCGCGGCCGAGGCGTCGGATACCGAAATCGTCGATTTCAACCGCGCCGTGGCCGAGATCTGCCGCAGTACCGGCGTCGCCTTGGGCGATGGCGGTGGGGGATTTCGCGCAATCACAAATGCCGGGACCGACGGCGTGCAGGAGGTGCCGCATTACCACCTGCACATCCTTGGCGGGCGTCCGCTCGGGCGGATGCTGCAAAAGGGCTGACACGGTCGTTCACGGCTTGCGGCACGGTCGGGTCGCGCCCAGATGATCCGCAATCGCAGCGACAACTCACAGGCAGGCCATGACATTTCGCAACCGCATCGGCACCATACTCGACACCACGTTGTTCCAGAACACGATCCTGGGCGTGATCCTGTTCAATGCCGTGATCCTTGGCATGGAAACGTCGGACCCGATCATGGACCGTGCCGGCGAGGTCATCACCCTGCTCGACACGGCGTGTCTGTCGATCTTCGTGATCGAGATCGCGGCAAAGCTTTACGCCCGCGGGCTGGCGGGGTTCTTCAGCCGCGGCTGGAACATCTTCGATTTCATCATCGTGGCCATCTCGCTCGTGCCGGCCTCGCAGGGGCTGTCGGTGCTGCGCGCGCTGCGCATTCTGCGTCTGTTGCGCGTCGTCTCTGTTGCGCCCTCGCTGCGCCGCGTGGTCGAGGGGCTGGTCAACGCGTTGCCGGGCATGGGCTCGGTGTTCCTGCTGATGGGGATGCTGTTCTACATCGGATCGGTCATGGCGACAAAGCTGTTCGGCGACGCCTATCCGCAATGGTTCGGCGACCTAGGCAGCTCGGCCTATTCGCTCTTCCAGATCATGACGCTGGAATCGTGGTCGATGGGCATCGTTCGCCCGGTGATGGAGCAGTTCCCCTATGCCTGGGCGTTTTTCGTGCCGTTCATCATGGTCACCACCTTCGCGGTGGTGAACCTGCTGGTGGGTCTGATCGTTAACTCGATGCAGGACGCCCATCACGCCGAGGACATGGAAAAGACCGACACCTACCGCGACGAGGTCCTGACGCGCCTGAACGAACTTGAAAAACTGCTGCGCGAGCGCCACGATCAGGACGAGCGGTAGCGCGACGGCGGATCGCCGAACTCCGCGCGATAGGCGCGCGAGAAATGCGACGAGCTGGCAAATCCGGTTGCCAGTGCCACCTCGGTCAGTGACAGCGCCGAGTTGCGCAACAGATTGCGCGCCCGGTCCAGACGCAGCCGCCTGTAATGCGCCTGTGTCGTCTCGCCCAGATGCTGCTGGAACAACCGATTGAGCTGCCTTGGCGACAGCCCGGCGATCCGTGCCAGATGCGGCAAGGTCAGCGGATCGGCGATGTTGCCCTCCATCGCCTCGATCGCATCGAGGATCGCGGGCACACAGCAGCCGACACGCTCCACCAGGCTGGCGCGTTGCGGACCGGCGGCAGGGCGGATCTCGGTATGCATGAACCAGTCGCTGACCGCGCGGGCAAACCCGGCCCCGTGATGCGAGGCGATCAACGCATGCATCATGTCCAGCGGCGCGGTGCCGCCCGCACAGGTGATCCGGTCGCGGTCGATCACGAACAGGGTGCGCTCGATCCGCAGGTCGGGCGACACCTCGGCCAGTGCCGCGGCATATTCCCAGTGCACGGTCATTCGCCGGTCGCGCATCAGCCCCGCCCGCGCCAGAAGGATCGGACCCCCGGACACGCCCCCCATCATCACACCGCCGCGCGCCTGCCGCGACAGCCAGGACGTGACTGGGCGCCCCGGATAGCCAGCCGGATCGCCCCCCGCGACGACTAACAGGTAGTCGAGCGCGAGATCGTCGGCGAAACAGGCCTCTGGCGTGACCACCGCCGCGCCCGAGCTGGCGACAGGACCCCGCGTCGGCGCGACATGAACCACGTCATAAAGCCTGCGCCCGGCCAACAGGTTCGCCCCGCGCAAGGGTTCGGTCGTGGCCGCGTGCGACATCAGCGCAAATCCTGGGATGGGCAGAATGCCGATCCTGTATGGCTCTGGGCAATCTTCATTCGATATGTCCATAAATGACATATTATTGACTTTCTTGGACAAGTCTAGTGACCGTCTTTCAGAAATGATCAAAGTCACACAACGGATATGTCTGCCATGCGCTACTCTGCCTTCAGGATCCTCCGCGAAGGATTGACCGGCAACAAGGGGTGGAACCCCGTCTGGCGCGAGCCAGAGCCCAAACCCGAATACGACATCGTCATCATCGGCGGCGGCGGGCACGGTCTGGCCACGGCCTATTACCTCGCCCGCGAATTCGGGATGCGCAACATCGCGGTGCTCGAAAAGGGCTGGCTTGGATCGGGCAATATCGGGCGCAACACGACGATCATCCGCTCCAACTACATGCTGCCGGGAAACGAACCGTTCTACGAGATGTCCCTCAAGCTGTGGGAGGGACTGGAACAGGATTTCAATTACAACGCGATGGTCAGCCAGCGGTCGATCCTGAACCTCTTTCATTCCGACGGTCAGCGCGACGCCTTCGTACGGCGCGCCAACGCGATGCAGCTCGCGGGTGCCGATGCCGAACTGGCCGACGCCGATCAACTGCGCGCCGACCTCCCGTTCCTCGATTTCGACAATGCACGGTTTCCGATCAAGGGCGGGCTCTATCAGCGGCGCGGCGGCACGGTCCGGCACGACGCGGTCGCCTGGGGCTACGCGCGCGGCGCGGATGCGCGCGGCGTCGACATCATCCAGAACTGCGAGGTGACGGGCTTCGATATCCGCGATGGACGCTGCCTCGGGGTGGAAACGACCCGCGGCCCGATCCGCGCGGCCAAGGTGGCGGTCTGCGTCGCGGGCTCCTCCAGCCGGGTGATGGAAAAGGCGGGCCTGCGCCTGCCGATCGAGAGCCACGTCCTGCAAGCTTTCGTCACCGAAGGGCTCAAACCGGTCATCCCCGGCGTCATCACCTTCGGCGCCGGGCATTTCTATGTCAGCCAGTCGGACAAGGGCGGGCTGGTCTTCGGCGGCGATATCGACGGCTATAATTCTTACGCCCAGCGCGGCAACCTGCCGGTGGTCGAGGATGTGGCCGAAGGCGGCATGGCGATCATGCCGATGATCGGCCGCGCGCGGCTGTTGCGGTCATGGGGCGGGATCATGGACATGTCGATGGACGGCTCGCCCTTCATCGACCGCACCCCTGTCGACGGGCTCTATTTCAACGGCGGTTGGTGCTATGGCGGGTTCAAGGCGACGCCCGCCTCGGGCTTTTGCTACGCGCATCTGCTGGCCCGCGACGCGCCGCACCCGGTGGCCGCGCAGATGCGGCTCGACCGGTTCGCGCGCGGCAATCTCATCGACGAAAAGGGTATGGGCAACCAGCCCAACCTGCATTGAGGGACGCGACATGCGGCTTCATCTTTCCAAAAATACTCAATACGGCACGCCGGCCACTGGGATAGCGTCATGATCATCGCCCACCCCCTTCTCGGGCCGCGTGACGCCGCCGAATTCATCTATCTCGGCGATGCGGACCTCATCGACCGGCCCGACTGGCAGGCGCCCGACGCCGCCGAGCGGTTCCACGCCTACGGATATCTGCGCGACAACCCGGCCGGATTGCACCGCGAACTCTGGTATCACGAGCAGGGCGACCGGTCGTGGCTGGTTGTGACCCGCGACACCGTCACCCACGAGATCACACAGGTCGAACTGGCCCGCGATGTGGCCCGCGCACGGGGGCGCAGCAGATGATGCAACCAAACCGCATCACCGGCGGCAAAATTGACCGCAGTACAGAGATTACCTTCACCTTCAACGGCCGAACAATGCACGGCCATCCCGGCGACACGCTGGCCTCGGCGCTGCTGGCCAACGGGCAACGCCTCGTGGGCCGGTCGTTCAAGTATCACCGCCCGCGCGGCATCTTCACCGCCGGATCCGAGGAACCCAACGCGCTGGTGGAGCTGCGCCGCGGCGCCGCACAGGAACCCAACACCCGTGCCACCACGGCCGAACTCTTCGACGGGCTCGAGGCGCGCAGCCAGAACCATCGCGGGCCGCTCGGGTTCGACCTGATGGCGGTGACGGACCTTCTGTCGCCGTTCCTTGCGGCAGGGTTTTACTACAAGACCTTCATGTGGCCCCGCGCCTTCTGGGAAAAACTGTACGAGCCGGCCATCCGTGCCGCAGCCGGCCTCGGGCGGCTGTCGGGACAGAACGATCCCGACATCTACGACAAGGGATATTTGCATTGCGACCTGCTGGTGATCGGGTCGGGGCCGGCGGGTCTGATGGCGGCGCGGACGGCGGCGCGCGCGGGCGCCCGCGTTATTCTCGCCGACGAGGATTTCCTCATGGGCGGGCGCCTCAACGCAGAGACGTTGGCGGTGGACGGCCGCGCCGGGGCCGAATGGGCGGCGGAAACCGTTGCGGAACTTTCCGCCATGGCCAATGTCCGGCTGATGCCCCGCACAACCATTTATGGCGCCTACGATCACGGCACCTACGGCGCGCTGGAACGCTGCACCGATCACCTTGCAAACAGCGCCGGCAAGCCGAGGCAAATCCTGTGGCGCATCTACGCAAAGCGCGCGGTGCTGGCAGCGGGCGCGACAGAGCGCCCCATCGCGTTTGGCAACAACGATCGGCCCGGCGTGATGCTGGCCGGCGCTGTGCGCGCCTATGCCAACCGCTGGGGCGTGGCACCTGGGCGACGTGTGGCGATCTTCACCAATAACGACGACGGCTGGCGCACCGCCGCCGACCTCATGGCCCGCGGCATCGAGGTGCCCGCGGTGATCGACAGCCGCGACCGGCTGCCACCCATGGACCTTCCCGGCACCCGCCATGTGCGCGCCGGTCTGATGGCCAACACCCAAGGCCGCAAGGGCCTGCGGCGGATCACGCTAACCGACGGGCAAATGATCGATGTCGATTGCCTTGCCGTCTCGGGCGGCTGGAACCCGAACGTTCATCTCACCTGCCACCAGCGCGGGCGGCCCGCGTGGCGCGACGACCTTTCGGCCTTCGTGCCGGGTGGCGATCTGCCGCCAGGCATGGTCGTGGCCGGCGCCGCGAATGGTGCGATGACACTCGGCGCCGCGCTGCGCACCGGGCGCGACGCCGCCCAGGACATGGGATATGCCGACACCGCCCCGCTGCCCGAGGCCGAGGACGAACCGCGCGAATGCGCGCCGATGTGGCACGTCAAGGACAGCCGCGCCCGCGCTTGGCTGGATCTGCAGAACGACGTCACCGTCAAGGACGTGAAGCAGGCCCATCAGGAAGGCTTTCGCGCGGTCGAGCACCTGAAACGCTACACCACCCTCGGCATGGCCACCGATCAGGGCAAGACGGCCAACATCCCGGCGCTGGCGATCATGGCCGAGTGCACTGGCAAGACCATTCCCGAGACCGGCACGACGATGTTCCGCCCGCCCTACACGCCGGTGCCCATCGGCGCGCTGGCCGGGCGCGCGCGCGGTCGTGATTTCCGTCCCTACCGCCTGACACCCTCGCATGACTGGGCAAAGGCCAATGGCGCGACATTCGTCGAGGTGGGCAATTGGCTGCGCGCGCAATGGTTCGCGGGGCCGGGCGAGGCGGGCTGGCGCGATTCCGTCGATCGCGAGGTCCGCACGACACGCGCCTCGGTCGGGATTTGCGACGTCACCACCCTGGGCAAGATCGATATCCAGGGGCGCGACGCGGGTGAATTCATCAACCGGGTCTATTGCAACGGCTTTGCGACGCTGGCCGTCGGTAAGGTGCGCTACGGCCTGATGCTGCGCGAGGACGGGGTGGCCTATGACGACGGCACCACCGCCCGTCTGGCCGAAAACCACTACGTGATGACCACCACCACTGCCAATGCCGTGACGGTGTTCCGGCGGCTGGAATTCGCGCGGCAATGCCTGTGGCCCGATCTTGACGTGCACCTGATTTCCACCACCGATGGCTGGGCGCAATTCGCCGTCGCCGGCCCGAGATCCCGCGACCTGCTGCGCAAGGTGGTGGATGCGGATCACGACCTGTCGAACGAGGCGTTCCCGTTCATGGCCTGTAGCGAGATCACCGTCTGCGGCGGCACGCCCGCACGCCTTTTCCGCATCTCTTTCTCGGGCGAGATGGCGTTTGAGATCGCGGTGCCCGCGCGCTACGGCAATGCGATGATGGGCGTGCTGATGGAGGCGGGGCAGGAATTCGACGCCTGTCCCTACGGCACCGAGGCGCTTGGCGTCATGCGGATCGAGAAGGGGCACGCCGCGGGCAACGAGCTGGACGGCCGGACCACGGCGCATAACCTTGGCATGGGGCGGATGGTCAGCCTGAGGAAGGACTGCATCGGCAACGTGTTGTCGCAACGCCCTGAGATGATCCGCGAGGATGCCGTGCGTTTGGTCGGAGTCCGCCCCGTGGACCGCGAGGCGCGGCTGATCGCCGGGGCGCATTTCCTCGACACCGGCGCCGAGGCCACGATGGACAACGATCAGGGCTGGATGTCGTCGGTCGCCCACTCGCCGACCCTCGGGCATGCCATCGGTCTCGGATTTCTCAGCCGCGGGCACGAGCGCGTGGGCGAGACCCTTCGCGCCGTAAGTCCGGTGCACGGCATCGAGACCGAGGTCGAGGTCGTTTCGCCCCATTTCGTCGATCCCGAAGGAGAACGGTTGCGTGGCTGATTTCACCCTCAGGTCCGATCCGCCGCTGGCCGGCACCGACATGACCCTCGCCGGGGTGCGCCTGTGGGCACCCGCCGATCTGGCAGTCGTGTCCCTCGCGCTGCCGCTCGGAGGCGAGAAGGAAGCAATCGCGACGATAAAGGCCGCCCATGGCACGGCCCTGCCCGAGATCGGCAAATCCACCGTCACGCCAGAGGGCACGCGGCTGATCCGGTTGGCCCCTGACCTGGCCTTCGCGGTATTTCCCCATGCGACGCCGGACGCCGAACGCATCGTGGCGGAGCGGTTGAGCGGCACGGTCTATACCACCGATCAGACCGATGTCTGGGCGGCTCTCGGCCTGTCCGGGGTAGGGGCGCGGCGCGCGCTGGAACGGATATGCATGCTCGACCTGCATCCGGACACCTTCGCGGTAAACGACGCCGCGCGCACGGTGATGGAGCATCTGGGCGTCCTGATCCTGCGCACCGGTGCGGATGATTACCTGCTGCTGTCGGCCTCGTCCTCGGCCGGATCGTTCCTGCATGCGTTGGAAACATCGCTGCGCAACATCGCCTGAGCGGCCAGATGCTTGCACACCGGCCCGGGGACGGCTAACCCGGCCACGATACCAGCGGGATGGATGTGATGGACGATCTGCGGAACAAATACCTGGCGGCGATCGCCGCGGCCAAGGACGAGGCCGAGCTGGAGGCGCTGCGCGTGCAGGCGGTCGGCAAGAAGGGCGAAATCAGCCTGAAGATGCGCGAACTGGGCAAGATGACGCCCGAGGAACGCCAGACGATGGGGCCCGCGCTGAACGCGCTGAAGGACGAGATCAACTCGGCGCTGGCCGCCCGCAAGCAGGCGCTGGCCGATGCCGCCCTTGACGCAAGGCTGCGCGAGGAATGGCTGGACGTGACGCTGCCCGCGCGCCCACGCCGCGCCGGCACCATCCACCCGGTCAGCCAGGTGACAGAGGAAGTGACCGCGATCTTCGCCGATATGGGCTTTGCCGTGGCCGAGGGCCCGCAGATCGAATCCGACTGGTACAATTTCGACGCGCTGAATATTCCGTCTCACCACCCGGCACGTGCCGAAATGGACACGTTCTACACTCACCGGGCGGATGGCGACGAGCGCCCGCCGCACGTGCTGCGAACGCATACCTCGCCGGTGCAGATCCGCACGATGCAGGCCGAAGGAGCGCCCCTGAGGGTGATCGCGCCCGGTCGCGTCTATCGCGCCGATTACGACCAGACCCACACGCCGATGTTCCATCAGGTCGAGGGGCTGGCGATTGATCGCGACATCAGCATGGCCAATCTCAAATGGGTGCTGGAAGAGTTCGTGAAGGCGTTCTTCGAAGTTGACGATGTCGAGCTGCGCTTCCGTGCCTCGCATTTCCCGTTCACCGAACCCTCGGCCGAGGTCGACATTCGCTGTTCGTGGTCGGGTGGCACGCTGAAAGTGGGTGAAGGCGACGACTGGCTGGAGATCCTCGGGTCGGGCATGGTGCATCCGAAGGTGCTGGAGGCCGGCAATATCGATCCGACCCAGTGGCAGGGATTTGCCTTCGGCATGGGCATCGACCGGATCGCGATGCTGAAATACGGCATCCCCGATCTGCGCGCGTTCTTCGATTCCGACCTGCGCTGGCTGCGGCATTACGGGTTTGGCGCACTCGACGTTCCGACGCTGCATGGCGGGTTGAGCCGGTAACACCATCCGACGGTCCCGAGATCGATAGTCGGTCGGCAGGCGTCGGCCGGTGCCGTGAGTATTTTTGGAAAGATGAAGCTGCGGGACGGAATTCGCGGCGACTGACGGTAGGGTGCGCTGGCGCTGTGTCGGGCTTTCCTTTGGCCCCGTTTCACGCGAGGAGAGGGCATGTCGATTCTCGTCTTTCTCCGCGACAATGCGCCGTGGCTTGCGGCCGGTGTATTGCTGACCTTTCTCAGCAGTTTCGGGCAGACCTATTTCATCTCGATCTTCGCGGGCGAGATCCGTGGGGTGTTCGCACTCAGCCACGGGGAATGGGGCGCGATCTACACGGCGGGCACCGCGACCTCGGCGTTGGCCATGGTCTGGGCCGGGGGTCTGACCGATCGCTTCCGGGTGCGGGTACTGGCGCCGCTGGTGCTGGTGTTGATGACCGGCGCATGTCTTTCCATGGCATTCAACCCGGTCTGGTGGCTGTTGCCGGTGGTGATCTTCGCGCTGCGCTTTACGGGGCAGGGGATGATGAGCCATCTTGCAGTGGTGGCAATGGCGCGCTGGTTCATCGCGAGCCGTGGACGCGCGCTGTCCATCGCCACGTTGGGCAATGCCGTGGGCGAGTCGCTGTTGCCGCTGATCTTCGTGTCGCTACTGGTGGTCCATGACTGGCGGATGCTGTGGGTCGTGGCGGCAACGGTCGCCGTGCTGGGTATGCCGGTCCTGATGATGCTATTGCGTCGGGAACGGACCCCGCAAAGCTGGGCACAGACCAGCCAGTCCCTGGGCATGGGGGGACAGCACTGGACGCGGGCACAGGCGTTGCGGCACTTCCTGTTCTGGTTCATGGTTCCCGCCCTGCTGGGGCCGGCATCGTTCAACACCGCATTCTTCTTTCACCAGGTCCATATTGCCGAGGTGAAGCAGGTTACGCATGTCGAGTTCGTCGCGATGTTTCCGATCTATACCGTCGTGGTGATCGGGTCGATGTTCCTGTCGGGATTCGCGCTTGATCGTCTTGGCACCGGGCGGGTCCTGCCGTTCATACAGCTTCCCATGATCGTTGGATTCCTGATATTCTCGGTCTCGGACGGACCGCTTTTGCTTTTGGCCGGGTTCGTCTTTCTGGCCATGACCACTGGTGCCAACAGCATCGTGCCAAACGCGTTCTGGGCAGAGTTCTACGGCACCGCGAATATCGGTCGCATCAAGGCGATGGCCGCCGCTATCATGGTGTTCGGCACCGCCATGGGCCCGGGGATCACCGGGTTGGCGCTCGATATGGGGCTGGGCATTGAAACACAGTTCGCCCTGATCGCGGGGTATTTCGTGTTTTCGACCGTGATGATGGCGATCGGGGTATCGCGCGCGCGGCCGGCGCTATCGCTGGCGCCTTAGATAGACGTAATACGCGCCGCCACCGCCATGTTTCAGATGCGCCTCGGTGATCTGCAGGACGAGTGACGACAAGGGCGCCATGCGCAGCCATTGCGGCACGTTATGGCGCAGCAGCCCGCGGCGTATGGGCACCGCATCGCCGGGATCGCGGTCGCGTCCCTTGCCCGTCACGATCAGGACAAGGCGACGCCCGGCGGCGTGCGAGTTCAGGATGAAGCCGTTCAACGTCGGGTGCGCCTGTTCAAGCGTCATACCGTGCAGGTCAAGCTTGGCCTCGGGGACGAGCTTGCCCCGCTTGAGGCGTTGAAACGCCTTTTTGTCCATGGAAACCGGGGCGGACCGGATACGTTCGGCCAAGGGTGGCAGCACGTCGTGTCGGGGCGCGCTGTCGTCACCCTTTTGTCCAACTTGAAACCTGGATGGCGCGACGGGCTGGTGTGGAACCGGCCGTGTCTCTTTCGGGGGATCGGTGAAGGATGCGGCGGACGGTTTCCGGTTGGAGGACAGCGGCGTGGTTTGTCGTGCAACCTCTTGCCACAGCGTCACCTCGTCCGGGCGCAGTCGTCGCCGGCTCATCCCCCGCATCCTTCCGATCCTGTCAGGGCCGGACGCCACCTGACGTGGACGGCGACCACGCCCCGATTGGATGGAGCACGGCATGTCAGGCCCTGACATTTGGCTTCATGGTCTCGGCAGGTCATGGCAGAATCTGCCCGCGAGTCATTCGCCGGTGGCAACAAGCCGCCAGTTGGGATCGTCCGAGCCCATGATACGCTCGTACGTCCAGATATCTTTCTGGCGCTTGCTTTGACCCGGTTCGCCCTCGATGATCTCGCCTTCGGCGTTGCGAACAACCGACACCAGTTCTGCAACGGCGCGCACATCGATTTCGGACCGACGGGTTTCGGGATCGAACCGCGCATCGGCAAGGGCAAGGTCGCGCACACCCATGAATTCAGCCTCGATCGTAAGACCGTTCTTCTCACGCTCGTCCACGACTTGCGCGAACGCCTCGTAGACGTCGCGGTCCATGAACGGCATCACATCATCCAGCTTGCCCTTTTCAAACGCCATCAGGATCATTTCGTACGCCTGGCGCGCGCCTTGGAGAAACTCGGTGACGCTGAAGTCCGGTTCAATCCGCTTCATCTCTGCAAGGGCGGCGGCCGCGTCGGAATCCTCGGGGACGTGATCGATAATGTCGTGATCCGGCCCACCCTCGATGACCTCGAATTCACGTCGGGATGTCGGGCCGCCCGTGGTCTGTGCGCGCGGCGAGCCTTCGAACCCGTCGCGGGTGCCCAGCACGCTTTTCAGGCGCAAGATCAGAAAAATGGCGATCCCGGCGAGCACCAGTAGCTGCAATATCGGCGAATTCATGGGCACCTCATCCTGTGCGGGGCATGGTAAGCTTTGTCGTTCCTGCCTATGTAGGTGACGTGGCCTGTCAAGTCCACCATGGGAGTGGAAATCGAAGGAGGATCATGCATGTGGCTTCTGCTCGCGTTCATCGCGGTGCCATTGATCGAAATTGCCCTTTTCATACAGGTCGGGGGATTTATCGGCCTGTGGCCGACGCTGGCGCTGGTCGTGCTGACCGCCTTGCTCGGGACATGGCTGCTGCGCCTTCAGGGGACGCTCGCCATGGCCGAATTGCGGCGCAGCTTCTCTGATGTCGAGGACCCGTCGGAACCTCTCGCCCACGGCGCGATGATCCTGTTTGCTGGCGCCTTGTTGTTGACGCCGGGGTTTTTCACCGACCTGGTCGGGTTTGCCCTGTTGTCACCGCCGGTGCGCAGACGGATTTTCACGGAGATCCGCAAACGTGTTCACATGGCGACGTTCGAAAGCACGCCACAACACCGGCCGCATGATCCGCCCGACGTGATCGATGCCGAGTTCGAGGATCTGGATCCGCCCCGCACCGGCACGGGCGGCGGAAGGAACCGGACAAGGCATTGAGACCCTTCGCACCGCCTGCTATGCAGACGCCCACAGCAATTCGAGCCTTCAGGAGAGTTCCCAATGGCAGATCAGGAAAACGGGGCCGCGACCGAAAGCGGTCCTGAAAACGGGGCCGCAGCCGACGCTGGCTCAAAGGTGCGCCTGCACATCATGACGCAGTTCGTTCGCGATCTGTCCTTCGAAAACGTCTTGGCGCAGCGCGGCACCGGCGGAGAGGTGACACCGGATGTTCAGGTGTCGGTCAATCTGGACGCGAAGAAACGGTCGACCGAACATCAGTACGAGGTGGCGTCCAAGCTCAACATCACGTCAAAGAACAAGGGTTCCGGCGAAATGCTGTTCGTCATGGAGCTGGATTACGTGGGCGTGTTCCATGTCGAGAACGTGCCCGAGGATCAGATACACCCGTTCCTTCTGATCGAGTGCCCGCGCATGATCTTTCCGTTCATTCGCCGCATTGTCAGCGATGTCACGCGCGATGGCGGATTCCCGCCCCTCAACCTTGAGAATATCGATTTCGTGCAGCTTTACCGCAACGAGCTTGCCCGTCGTCAGGCCGAATCCGAGACCAAGGGCGCAGACGCCTGACCGAAAAGACCGGACAGACCACGCGGAACGCCCATCAGACGACGTCGCGCCGGATCAACGGGTCCACAGCGCGGCGTCGCCCATCGTTTCGACAAAGGCACGGTGGGCCGCATCTTCCTGCGGGGTGAGCCGCGAGGTCAGCGCGGCAGGGCGCGGCCCCGGCCGCCATCCGGCGTCACCACCCGAGATATCGGCGCCATCCGATGGGCGCCGTGCAAGGCCGAAATCCGGCTGACGTCCACCGATCAGTTCCAGATAAACCTCTGCCAGTATCTCGGAGTCGAGGAGCGCGCCGTGCAGGGTCCGCGAGGTGTTGTTGATCGCGAACCGGCGGCACAACGCATCCAGCGATGCCGGTGATCCGGGAAACTTTTGCCGCGCCATTGTCAGCGTATCTATTGCCCGTTCCCAAGGCAGGTGCTGCAGCCCCAGCCAGCCCAGCTCTGCATTCAAGAACTTCATGTCGAACGCGGCGTTATGAATGACCAACTTGGCATCACCGACGAAGTCGAGGAACGGTTGTGCCACCTGACGAAACAGGGGTTTGTCCTTCAACACAATCTCGCCATCCCTTGGCGGGCGAGGCACGAGCAGCAGATCGGGACCGATTCCGTGGACGCCGAATGCCTCGTCTGGCATACCGCGTTCCGGGTTGATGTATTCGTGGAAATTCCGGCCGGTCGGCATGTGATTGTACAGTTCGATCGCACCGATTTCGACGATCCGATCACCCGTCTCCGGGTCAAAGCCCGTGGTTTCCGTATCAAGAACGATTTCACGCATGGTGTCTGGTCTTTTCAATGTCCGCCAAGACAGTCTGAACCTGCGCGCGGGCATGCTCAAGCGTATCCGTTTCGATTACGTAATCGGCGCGCGTCCTTTTTTCCGCGTCCGGCATCTGTTTTGCGACAATGGCGTCGAACTGGGCCTCGGTCATCGTGCCACGCGCCAGAACGCGCTGCCTTTGCTGCGCCGCGGATGTCGTGACCGTCACGGTGGCATCCATGTCCGCATCCGCACCTGTCTCGAACAGCAGGGGGATATCCAGCACCGTCACATCAGCGTTCGCTGTAGCAAGGAAACCGGCCCGATCCTCCAAGACAAGCGGATGGACGATGTTCTCGATGCGGCCAAGCGCCTGCGGATCGTCCTGAATGATGGACTTGAGCACATCCCGGCACACCGTACCGTCACGTATGGCATTTGGAAATTCCGCAGCAATGGGCGCGACTGCTGCGCCGCCGGACGAATAAAGCCGGTGCACGGCCGCGTCCGCGTCCCAGACCGCGCATCCCGCCTCGGCGAACATGTGTGCCGTCGTGGATTTGCCCATCCCTATGGACCCGGTCAGGCCAAGGCGAAACGTCATCGCAACACCGCCTGGCGCAGCGCGTCATCGACCGTTGGACATGCGCCGAACCACCGCTCGAACGCGGGCACCGCCTGATGCAGAAGCATGCCAAGGCCATCGACACACGTGCAGCCCTTGGCGCGCGCCGCTGCCAAAAATTGCGTTTCCAGCGGCGCATAGACGAGGTCCGTCACCACCGTGCCTGGACGCAACGCGTCAAGCGGAACGGACCACGGGGCATGACCGGTCATACCAAGGGATGTGGTGTTGACCACCGTGACCGCGTCCCCGATCATGTCATCCGCCCGGTCCCAATCGACAACCGTCAGACGCTCACCGAATTGCTGTTGCAGTGCCTCGGCGCGAGACCGGGTCCGGTTTGTGATCCGGACCTCCGGCACGCCCGAGTCCAGCAAGGCCACGACCACGGCACGCGCGGCTCCTCCGGCCCCGAAGATCGCGGCGGGGCCACGTGACGGTTGCCAGGCGGGCACGGTCTGGCGCAGGTTCTGCTCAAAACCATACGCATCGGTATTGTCCGCGTGGATGTTGCCGTCCGGCCCAAATGTCAGCGTGTTGGCCGCGCCAATCAGCCGCGCCCGGTCGCTAACATGGTCAGCGATCTCGAGCGCCCTTTCCTTGTGCGGAACGGTCGCGTTTACCCCGACAAAACCCAGTTTCGGAAGCGTGCGAAGACCCGTTTCCAAATTGTCAGGCTCGACATGCATCGGGATGTAGTACCCGGCTATCCCGAGCGAGTGAAGCCAGTGCTGATGCAGTTGTGGTGATCGGGAATGCGCTATGGGCGAGCCGATGACACCCGCCAGCGGCAGTCTTGGATGCGTCATGTGGGCAGATCTCCGCGAAGGGTAAGGAATGACAGAAGATCAAGCAATGGAAGGCCGAGTATCGTGAAATAGTCACCTTCGATCTTCGAGAACAACCGAACACCCTCGGCCTCGAGCTTGTAGGCTCCCACGGTTTCTGCAATGTCCGGCCAGTTACGCTTTATATAGGTGTCAATCCAGTCATCCGAGAATTGACGCACAGTCAGGCGGGCACGACCAACATGCCGCCAGATAGGCTCGCCGTCCTGACAGATGACAGCGGCGGACAAAAGATCGTGTCGCCGCCCGCGCATGGACAATAACTGCGCACGGGCCTCATCGGGTGTCGCCGGTTTTGACAGGACCTTACCGTCGAGATCGAGCACCTGGTCGCAGCCAAGCACCATCGCCCCCGGCCTCTTGCGGCTGACCCGCATCGCCTTGGCCTCTGCAAGGCCATCCGCGATGTCGCGCGGGCTAAACTGTTCCGCCAACATGGCGTCACGAATCATCGCCTCGTCGACTCGGGGCGCCGTGACCTCGATCGACAGGCCAGCCTTTTCCAAAAGCTCATGCCGGATGCGGGACGTCGAGGCGAGGACAAGCGTGGACATCATGTGTATAACCCTGAGCATAGACTGCCCGCGTCTTAAGAAGAAACAGGCAAGAAATCCATCCCAACAGTCTTGCCCACCGAACGGGGGGCCCACCACCAATTTTGACGCTCCTTTATCCACCGTGGATCGGTATATGTTTCTCGTGTGGATAAAACTTCAAGAGTTCACGTATGTTCTCAAGTGATCGCATAGTCAGCGTCGTAAATCACTGATATTAAAACGCTAAGTTAGGACGAAATCGATTTTACGAGACGTGGAACCTTCACAGCCTGTGGATAAGATTGGGGACAATAACTTATCCACTGACATTTCGTTGCCTATAACACAATCTTCACTTTTATAAATCTTATTTTAAGGGTGAAGACAGATGCGCGGCTCGATGACGGCCGGAGCAACCGACAAACAGCGTGTATCTTGACCATTGGTCTAAGACGAAGTAATCAAACGAAGCTCGTCCGAGTACACATTCCCCAAAGCATGAAATACCGCGCAGCGCAGCACGGTTACAGGAACCTAAATGTCTGAAGATCGCCTGAATCTCTCTGATCTCAAAACCCTCACCGCAAAAGAACTTCTGACCATTGCAGAAGAGCTCGAGATCGAGAACGCGTCGACGATGCGCAAGGGCGAGATGATGTTCTCGATCCTCAAGGAACGCGCCGAAGACGACTGGGTGGTTTTCGGTGACGGCGTGCTTGAGGTTCTGCAGGACGGCTTTGGGTTTCTCAGGTCGACCGAGGCAAACTATCTGCCCGGACCAGACGATATTTACGTGTCGCCGGACATGATCCGGCAATATTCGCTTCGCACCGGCGACACGATCGAAGGTGAGATGCGTCAACCCGATGAAACGGAACGATATTTTGCACTGACCTCGGTTACGCAGATCAACTACGAAGATCCGGAACGGGCACGGCACAAGATCGCGTTCGAGAACCTGACTCCGCTATACCCGGACGAGCGGTTGAAGATGGAGATCGAGGATCCGACGATCAAGGATCGCACCGCGCGTGTTATCGACCTCGTGGCACCCATCGGGAAAGGACAACGCTCGCTGATCGTAGCGCCGCCGCGGACGGGTAAGACGGTCATCCTGCAAAACATCGCGAACAGCATCGAGAAAAACCACCCCGATTGCTATTTGATCGTTCTTCTGATCGATGAGCGACCGGAAGAGGTGACTGACATGAAACGGTCGGTGCACGGCGAGGTGGTCAGCTCCACTTTCGACGAACCGGCGTCACGACATGTGGCCGTGTCCGAAATGGTCATGGAAAAGGCAAAGCGCCTTGTGGAGCACAAAAGGGACGTGGTCATCCTTCTGGATTCCATCACGCGCCTGGGGCGGGCCTTCAACACGGTGGTTCCATCCTCCGGTAAGGTGTTGACCGGCGGGGTTGATGCAAACGCTCTGCAACGGCCAAAACGTTTTTTTGGGGCGGCGCGCAACATCGAGGAAGGCGGGTCGTTGACGATCATCGCAACCGCATTGATCGAAACCGGGAGCCGGATGGACGAGGTGATCTTTGAAGAATTCAAAGGGACAGGCAACTCGGAGCTCATCCTCGATCGTAAGGTCGCGGACAAACGGGTGTTCCCGGCCATCGACATCCTGAAATCCGGAACGCGGAAGGAAGAGATGTTGATCGACAAGGCCGATCTGCAAAAGACTTTTGTATTGCGCCGCATCCTGAACCCGATGGGCACAACGGACGCCGTGGAATTCCTGTTGTCGAAGCTGAAGCAGACCAAGACAAACTCGGAGTTTTTCGACTCGATGAACACCTGACCGCAGCCTGTGCTTGAAGGGTCTGGAATGGATACGATCTTTGCCCTGTCGACAGCTCAAGGCAAGGCGGGTGTCGCCATAATCCGTGTTTCGGGTCCGGAAGTTCCAGTCGTGGCGGCAGAGATCTGTGGGGGCTTGCCCAAGCCTCGCTTTGCCACGTTGAGGACCTTGAAAGATCCTGTCGGAAACGTGCTTGACGAGGGTCTTGTTCTTTATTTCCCGGAGCAGGCAAGCTTTACGGGTGAAAATGTCCTTGAATTCCAGGTGCATGGCAGTCCCGCGATCATATCGGCACTACTTCATGTGTTGCGGTGCCTTGACGGCTTGCGCCCGGCGGAACCTGGCGAATTTACGCGTCGCGCTCTGTCGAACGGCCGCCTTGACCTGACGCAGGTTGAGGCATTGTCCGACTTGATCGAGTCCGAGACAGAGGCACAAAGACGCCAGGCAATGCGTGTGCTGTCAGGTGAGTTGGGCCAGGTATGCGAACGCTGGCGCACGGATTTGATCCGGGCCGTTGCCTTGCTGGAAGCGACCATTGATTTCGCGGATGAGGATATACCCGAGACGTTGTTGCCCGATGTGATCGGGCTGGTATCAGCGGTGATTCAGGATCTCGAGAAACAAATTTCGGGACGCTATATCGCGGAACGGATACGTGACGGTTTCGAGGTCGCGATAATCGGGGCACCGAATGTCGGGAAATCGACACTTCTCAACAGACTGGCAGGCCGAGATGCGGCGATCACCTCTGAACACGCGGGAACAACGCGGGACGTGATAGAGGTTCGGATGGATCTCAAGGGGTTACCGGTAACGATCCTCGACACGGCCGGGTTGCGGCAAAGCGACGACACGATCGAAACGCTTGGGATAGAACGTGCGCGCGAAAGGGCGATGCGTGCCGATCTTAGAGTGTGCCTTGGGGACGAGATCGACGAGTTCTCGGACTTGATAGAGGCTGGGGATATCTTCCTCACCCCCAAAGCAGATTTACACAAGGCCGCAGGGGGTGGCGTGTCCGGGTTGACCGGGCAGGGGGTGGATGCGCTTGTGGCCCGCATCGCTGAGGTGCTTACGCACCGGGCCCAAGGGGCAGGGGCTGCAATTCGGATGCGCCACGAAATGGCAATGCGAAAAGGCTGCTTGTCGTTGGAAGCTGCCCTGACGTGTTTGAGCGAGGGCGAAGAGATGACGGATATGGCCGCAGAAGATCTTCATACGGCTATCCGGGCGCTCGATTCTCTGGTAGGTAGGGTAGATATCGAGTCCGTGCTTGATGATATCTTCAAAAGCTTCTGCATCGGAAAATGAGGTTGTTTCACGTGAAACATTTCGACGTCATCGTTATCGGTGGGGGGCACGCCGGGGCGGAAGCTGCGCATGTTGCGGCGCGAATGGGCGCTTCGACGGCGTTGGTGACCCTTTCGGAAGATAAAATCGGCGTCATGTCGTGTAACCCTGCCATCGGGGGACTTGGAAAGGGCCATCTCGTCAGAGAGATTGACGCGTTGGACGGGCTTATGGGCCGCGTGGCTGACCGGGCGGGCATACAGTTTCGTCTTTTGAACCGGCGCAAGGGACCTGCTGTGCAGGGGCCAAGAACCCAGGCCGACCGCAAGATTTATCAGAAGGCTATGTCATCGGAGATGGCATTGTGTGAAAACTTGACCGTCATAGAGGCTGAAGTCTCTGATCTGATTATGGAAAAGGGCGCTGTTGCTGGCGTCATTTTGGCGGATCAGTCCAAGATCATGTCGCATGCCACGGTTTTGACCACAGGCACGTTCCTCCGCGGGATGATCCATATCGGGGATCGATCCTATCCCGGCGGCCGCATGGGCGAGGATCCAAGCGTGACACTTGCCGAACGCATTGACAGTTTCGGCCTTCCACTGGGGCGTCTCAAGACTGGAACACCTCCGCGCCTTGATGGAAAGACAATTGATTGGCGAAACCTCGATACCCAACCGGCAGATGATGATCCGGTGTTGTTTTCCTTCCTGTCTACCAAGCCTATGGCCCGGCAGATTGCATGCGGCATCACGCATACAAACGAGCGCACGCATGATATTATCCGAGCGAATCTAGATAAATCGGCCATGTATGGCGGGCACATCCAGGGTTCGGGCCCGCGATACTGCCCATCGATCGAGGACAAGGTCGTCCGATTTGCCGACAAGACTGCGCATCAGGTCTTTCTAGAACCAGAATCCTTGTCGGATGATGTTATTTACCCAAACGGGATTTCGACATCGCTTCCGGAATCAGTGCAATTGGACTATGTCCGCTCGATAGTGGGATTGTCCAATGTTGACATACTGCAACCCGGCTACGCGATTGAGTATGACTACGTAGATCCGCGGGCGTTGACACAAAGCCTCTCGGTCAAGTCTGTGGATGGGCTGTTTCTTGCAGGGCAGATCAATGGGACAACGGGGTACGAGGAGGCAGCGGCACAAGGACTGGTGGCCGGTATCAATGCAGTCCGGCATTCAAGACGGGATGAGCCGGTCAGGTTCAGCCGCACTGAAAGCTATATCGGGGTGATGATTGACGACTTAACGACGCGTGGCGTTTCCGAGCCGTATCGCATGTTCACGTCGCGTGCCGAGTTCCGCCTTTCGTTGCGCGCAGACAATGCGGACCAGCGTCTCACACCTCTAGGACTCACGCTTGGGTGCGTCGAAGACCGTCGGCGTAAGGTCTTTGACGAAAAACTGGAAAACCTGAAAGCCGGGCGTGAGCTTTTACAGGCACGTAAATATACACCAAAACAGCTGTCTGCGGCTGGCCTTTCTGTTACGCAAGACGGCACCAAACGAACCTTATTTCAAGTTCTTGCGTTTCAGGAAGTGGGTTTCGAGGATCTTATAAACCTCGAGCTGGATCTTAAGGAAGTGAAGGCTCCAATCCGGCACCAACTCAAGACGGAGGCGCTGTACGCTAATTACATTGATCGTCAAGCCCGCGATGTCGAAATGCTGCGTCGCGACGAGGCACATGTGATACCACGTGATTTTGATTTCGTGAGTGTTGACGGATTGTCGAATGAACTAAAAACCAAACTGGAAACGGTCAGGCCGCAGGATTTGGCTCAGGCGGCGCGGATTGAGGGTATGACACCAGCGGCATTGACGCTTTTATTGGTAAACCTGAAGAATGATCAACGGGTGAAATCGGCGTGAGCGACGACACCTACGGCTTGAATGTTTCACGTGAAACACATGATCGCCTTGATATCTACGCGGCACTCCTTCGCAAGTGGAACCCGAAGATCAATCTTGTCGCGCCGTCAACGATCGCTGATCTTCGGTCACGCCACATAACGGATTCAGCGCAGCTATATAACCAAGCGCCGACATACTTCGAACACTGGGTCGATCTTGGGTCAGGGGGTGGGTTTCCCGGCCTAGTCGTCGCGATCTTGGCATATGAAAATGGCAGTCGCGGAAAGATCACCTTGATCGAGAGTGATGCGCGTAAATCCGCATTTCTTCGCACTGTGCTGCGCGAGACTGGTGTGGATGCTACCGTGATCACGGACCGTATAGAAAATGTTACCCCACAGGGCGCTGATGTCGTCTCCGCGCGCGCACTCGCGCATATGATCAAGCTACTGGATTTCACCAACCGTCATTTGTCACCAGAGGGCGTGGCACTTTTACACAAGGGTCGACATTGGGAAAAAGAGCTGCGCGATGCACAACAGACGTGGCAATTCACCTATTCCGCCGTTAAAAGTGTGGTAC
The DNA here is from genome assembly GCF_050896375.1 of Roseovarius tibetensis. Lineage (NCBI taxonomy): Bacteria > Pseudomonadati > Pseudomonadota > Alphaproteobacteria > Rhodobacterales > Roseobacteraceae > Roseovarius > Roseovarius tibetensis. The sequence continues at coordinate 39,895 of NZ_JBPBBB010000004.1, read as the reverse complement.
AAGACAACTCGGTAATTCTCAACGTTGCAGGAGTACACCGTGTCTGATCCCCGCCTTCAAACATCGCCGAAAATCATCGCTATCGCCAATCAAAAGGGCGGTGTCGGGAAAACCACAACAACCATAAATCTGGGCGCAGCCCTCGCGGCTGGTGGCGCGCGTGTTCTCATCCTGGATCTCGACCCTCAGGGTAACGCATCGACTGGCCTTGGTATCGAACCCGGGGATCGTAACTTCACGACGTATGACTTGCTTTTGGACGAAGACGTCGCACTTGATCAGATCATTCAGAATACCAACGAAGATAATTTGCTTATCGTACCGGCGACGGTTGATCTGTCGTCTGCAGATATCGACCTGATTTCAAACGAAAAACGTATATTTCTGCTGCGGAACGCGTTGCGTCAGCGTGCAATCGACGCACATAACCTCGATTTCGTCCTGATCGACTGTCCGCCGTCCCTCAACATGCTCACAATCAATGCGATGGTTGCAGCACATTCCGTTCTCGTTCCACTTCAAAGCGAGTTCTACGCCCTTGAAGGATTGTCACAGCTCATGCTGACGATCCGCGAGGTGCGGCAAAGCGTGAACAAGGATCTGCGGATCGAGGGGATCGTTATCACGATGGTCGATTCTCGCAATAACCTATCAGGCCAGGTCGAAAAAGACGCCCGCGATAATCTGGGCGATCTCGTGTTCCAGACGCGCATTCCACGCAACGTCAGGTTGAGTGAGGCGCCGTCGTATGCTTTGTCGGTCCTGCGCTACGATCCGAATTCGAAGGGCGCGCAGGCGTATCGCGATCTGGCGCGGGAACTTCTGGAAAAAACCACACGCGTGGCCGCCTGAGCCGTAAGGGAGAACTTTGATGTCGACGAAGAAAGTCCAGAATCGCGGCCTCGGGCGCGGGTTGTCCGCCCTGATGGCTGACATGAACGATGATGCGGCACCCGACGACGCGGATAAGCCGCGCCAGCCAGATATGACGGTTCCGATCGAGAAGGTGCACCCCAATCCAGACCAGCCGCGCCGCAACTTCAATGCGGATGCGCTGCATGAACTGTCCCAATCGATTGCCGAGCATGGAATTATCCAGCCGCTTATCGTCCGCGCAAACCCCCGAAGTCTCGATGATTTCGAGATCGTGGCCGGTGAACGACGTTGGCGCGCGGCGCAAATGGCCAAGCTGCACGAGATTCCGGTCATCATCCGTGATTTCAATGATACCGAGGTGCTTGAGGTCGCGATCATAGAGAACATTCAGCGTGCCGATCTCAACCCGGTCGAAGAGGCGACAGGGTTCAGTCAGCTCATGCTCAAATTCGGCCACACACAGGAAAAGCTGGCCGAAGTTCTTGGCAAAAGCCGAAGTCATATCGCGAACGCGGTGCGCCTGCTGAACCTGCCGGACGAGGCTTTGACGTATCTCAGAGAGGGACGTTTGTCATCCGGTCACGCCCGCGCGATCCTGACAGCCGACGATCCGATCGTGCTTGCGCGTCAGGTGGTCGAAAAGGGTCTGTCGGTGCGTGAGACGGAACGACTTGCAAAGAGCACATCTGACCGGACGGGCGCTGGCACGAATGGTGGTCGCACGCGAAAGAAAACCAATACCAAGGATGCAGACACAAAAGCGATCGAGGATGATCTATCCGCTCATCTCACAATGAGTGTCAGCATAGATCACACTCCGGGTGCCGAGAACGGCCAGATCACCATACGGTACGACAAGCTTGAACAACTAGACAGGCTGATCGGCATGCTGAGCATCTGATGCGGCATCCACATCGGGCAATAGCGCGGAAATAACCGAATTGAGAACCCGTCGACCGCCGGGTGTGGCTGCGATCCGCGCGCCTTTCTGCTCAATCATTCCTATGTCTACCAAGTGGCGCAGGGTCGTTTCGTCTACTGGTCGTCCCAACAGTCGACTGAACCGCGACACGTCGATTCCATCCGCCACGCGCAATCCCATAAGAAGGTATTCGCCCGCTTGATCCGTGTTGGATAGCGCCGTCTTTATCGAGTCAGCGCTGCCTCCTTCGGCTTCACGCAACCAGCGGTCAGGTTGCAGCCAAGTCTCGGTCGCATATTTTTGCCCATTCACGGTAAGGCGGCCGTGTGCACCCGGACCGATACCGACGTAATCCCCGTAGCGCCAATAGATCATGTTGTGGCGCGATTCGGCACCGGGCCTTGCATGGTTGGACACCTCGTAGGCGGGCATACCGGCCGCCGCGCAGATGTCCTGGGTCGCATCGTACATGTCGGCCGCCACGTCGTCGGCAGGCAACCCGCGCAGCTTGCCGGCCTTGTATCGGTCTCCGAACGCCGTGCCGCTTTCGATCGTGAGTTGGTAAAGTGACATGTGATCGACGGCAAGATCCACAGCTTGACGCAATTCCCCGCACCACTCGGAAAGCTCTTGATCCTGCCGCGCATAGATCAGGTCAAAGCTGACCCGATCGACTGCTTTCTTCGCGATATCAAGAGCTTGAAGTGCTTCCGCCACGGAATGGACCCGACCCAGGCGTGCAAGGTCACGATCATTCAATGCTTGCACCCCGAGCGATATGCGCGAGACCCCCGCCTGCGCGAACGCCGCGAACCGTCCCGCCTCGACAGAGCCGGGGTTCGCCTCGAGCGTCACCTCAAGGTCGTTGGCAACAGGCCAGACCTGACGGACGCGCTCAAGGATGTCATGTACGGTGTCGGGCGCCATCAGGCTGGGCGTGCCGCCGCCCAGAAACACGCTGTTCACGACCCGTCCCGGTACCAGTGCCGCGTAGCGGTCAATTTCGGACAGGTAGGCGTTGCGCCAGCGGCGGTGATCTATATCGCGTGCGACATGGCTGTTGAAGTCGCAATACGGGCATTTTGCCTGACAGAAGGGCCAGTGCAGGTAAATTCCGAACCCGCCATCCCGCCAATCTTCAGCCAAAGCAGTCTCCTACAAGCTTTGCGAATGCATCGGCGCGGTGGCTGATGCGGTTCTTTTCTGCCGGGTCCATTTCGCCGAAGGTCACGTCATATCCCAAGGGCTGGAACAAAGGGTCATACCCGTGCCCGGACACGCCGCGCATCGGCCAGACAACCCAACCTTCTATCGTGCCCTCGAACACCTCATCCTGCCCGTCCGGCCACGCGAGGACAAGAGTGCAGCAAAAGCGCGCGGTCCAGGGCTGCGGTGCCTTGCTCGCGATCAGTTCGTCATGTGCGCGCGTCATCGCCGTGACGAAATCGCGCCCATTCTTTGTTTCGGCCCAATCCGCAGTGTACACGCCCGGTGCTCCGCCCAGGGCATCGATCACGATCCCGGAATCATCGGATAGCGACGGCAGTCCGGTCGCGCGCGCGGCGGCATGTGCCTTGATCCGTGCGTTGCCGACAAAGGTTGTTTCAGTCTCGTCCGGCACGGAAAGACCTTTTTCCGCCGCGCCCACGACGGTTACGCCGTAGGGTGCCAGAAGCTGGACGATCTCGTCCAGCTTGCCCGCATTGTGCGTCGCGACGAGCAGCGTGTCGTCGGTGAATTTACGCACCCGTCGCCTCGCGCTGTCTGGCGACCAGCTCATCGACGCCCTTCTCGGCAAGATCCAGCAAGGTGTTCATCTGATCGCGGCTATACGTGGCGCCTTCGGCGCTCATCTGGACCTCGATCAGCCGCTTGGAGCCGGTCATGATGAAATTTCCATCGACCCCGGCCTCGCTATCCTCCGGATAATCCAGGTCCAGGATCGGTTGCCCGGCATAAATGCCGCAGGATACGGCCGCGACCGGATCGACCAATGGGTTGCTGACCACGTCGCCTGCCTTCATGAGTTTCGCGACGGCCAGCCGCAACGCAACCCACCCGCCGGTAATCGACGCGCAGCGCGTCCCGCCATCGGCCTGGATCACGTCGCAATCCACGGTGATCTGCCGCTCGCCAAGGGCGACGCGGTCAACGCCGGCGCGCAGGCACCGGCCGATCAGGCGCTGGATTTCCACGGTGCGTCCACCCTGCTTGCCGGTCGTCGCCTCGCGGCGCATCCGGCTGCCGGTGGACCGCGGCAGCATGCCGTATTCCGCGGTCACCCATCCCAACCCGGTGCCCTTCACGAAGGGCGGGACCCGCTCCTCAACACTCGCCGTGCACAACACATGGGTGTCGCCGATGCGGATCAGGCACGACCCTTCGGCATGTTTGGTGATCCCCGTTTCGATTGAAACCGGCCGCATTTCATTTAAGTCTCGCTTTGAAGGGCGCATCGTGTTTCCTTTTGGTTCTCGGGCCGGGAATACATGCGGTGCGACCGGAATGGCAAGGCCGATTGACCTTTGCAAGAACCGGCCTGATGATGGGTCGGACGGGGTTTCAGACACATGAGCGACGGTAGCCGAATTCTGGATCAGATGAACGAACGCTCGCGCGAGGTGTTTCGCCGCGTGGTCGAGGGGTATCTTGCGACCGGTGATCCGGTCGGCTCGCGCAGCCTGACCCGTGATTTCAGCGAAAAGGTCAGCGCCGCGACCATCCGGAACGTGATGCAGGATCTCGAATATCTGGGCCTTCTGGACAGTCCGCATGTCAGCGCGGGCCGCATACCCACACAGAACGGCTTGCGCATGTTCGTGGATGGTCTGCTGGAAGTATCCGATGTCGAGGTCTCCGACCGTCGCCTGATCGACGCGACAGTGGGTAGCAATTCACAAGACGTGGCCGGTGTTCTCGATCGGATCGGATCTGCCCTGTCGGGGGTGACGCGCGGTGCCTCGCTGGTTCTGACACCCAAGCACGAGGCGCCGATCAAGCATATCGAGTTCGTCAGCCTTGGTCACGATCGCGCGCTTGTCGTGCTCGTATTCTCCGACGGCCATGTCGAGAACCGCATTTTCACCCCGCCTCCGGGTCAGACCCCAAGTTCGATGCGTGAGGCGGCGAATTTTCTCAATGCGCTGGTCGAGGGCAAGACGCTGTCGGACGTGCAACATCTGATCGCCACCGAGATACAGGCACGCCGACAGGAGATAGACGCGCTGTCGCATGCCTTGGTTGAAAGCGGTCTTGCGGTCTGGGAGGGCGAGGGCGACAGTTACGAGCGACTGATCGTTCGCGGTCGGGCGAATCTGCTCGACGCTGATGCCGCCGATGTCGACCTTGAACGTATCCGCACGCTGTTCGATGATCTTGAACGCAAGCGTGACATCGCCGAATTCCTGGAATTGGCCGATGAGGGCGAGGGCGTGCGCATCTTTATCGGCTCGGAAAACAAACTTTTTTCACTTTCGGGTTCCTCTTTGGTCGTCTCTCCATATATGAACGCTGACCGTAAGATCATCGGCGCGGTGGGTGTCATCGGCCCGACGCGGCTCAACTATGGGCGCATCGTGCCGATCGTGGACTACACCGCGCAGTTGGTCGGAAAATTGATCTCCGACCGGAGTTAGAGGGGAAGCATGGCAGAGCCGAGAAAAGACGACTTTCTTGACGACATAGAGGAAGCCGCCGCGCAAGAGCAGGAACACGCCGACGAGGATATCTCGAACGAGGCGGCCGAGATCGACGCGCTGCGCGCCGAACGCGACGCGATTCACGACAAGTTCGTGCGCGCCCTCGCCGATGCCGAAAACGCGCGCAAGCGGTCCGACAAGGACCGGCGCGAGGCCGAGAATTACGGCGGCTCGAAACTGGCGCGCGACATGCTGCCGATCCATGACAACCTCAAGCGCGCACTGGAAACCGTCACCGACGATCAGCGCGCAGGGTCCGAGGCGCTGATCGAAGGGATCGAGTTGACGCTGCGAGAGTTGCGTAACGTGTTTTCCAAGCACGGGATCACCATGATTGACCCGCAGGTGGGTGATCGCTTTGATCCGCAGCATCACGAGGCGATGTTCGAGGCGCCGCTGCCGGGAACCAAGGCCGGCGAGATCATTCAGGTCTCGGCCGAGGGGTTCATGCTGCACGACCGCATCTTGCGCCCCGCGCAGGTTGGCGTGTCGTCAAACCGCGACTCCGAGTAGGCTCAGAGACCGGGCGGGGCGGGGCCCCGCCCTGTCTCAGCGCGTGGCGTCAGAAAGGTCCTTCAACTCGTAGACGAGGGCGAGGGCGTCACGCGGGCTCAACGCGTCGGGCAATACATCGGCCAGGCGCGCCTCGACCGCCGACGCGCGCGACGTGTCAGGGGCGGGTGGCGGTATCGCCGCAAAAAGCGGCAGATCGTCGATCAGGGCCTGTCGCGCGCCGCCGCCCTCGCGTTCACCGCGTTCCAACGCGTCAAGGACAACGCGTGCCCGTTCCACGACCAGCGGTGGCAACCCCGCAAGCTTGGCCACCTGCACGCCGTAGCTGCGATCCGCCGCGCCGCGCCGAACCTCGTGCAGGAAGATCACCTCGCCGTCATGTTCCTTGACCGCGACGGTGGCGTTGTCGACGCGCGCCAGCCGGTCGCTCAGTCGGGTCAGTTCGTGGTAATGCGTGGCGAACAGCGCGCGGCAGCCGTTCACGTCGTGCAGATGTTCCAGCGTCGCCCAAGCGATGCTCAGCCCGTCATAAGTCGCCGTACCGCGCCCGATCTCGTCAAGGATCACCAGCGCCTGCGCATCTGCCTGGTTCAGGATGGTGGCGGTTTCGACCATTTCCACCATGAAGGTCGACCGCCCCCGCGCAAGGTCATCGGATGCGCCCACGCGGCTGAATAGCTGGCTGACCAGACCCACCCGTGCCGCGCGGGCCGGAACGTAGCTGCCCATCTGCGCCAAGAGAGCTATCAGTGCGTTCTGCCGCAGGAATGTCGATTTGCCGGCCATGTTGGGGCCGGTCAGCAGCCTTATGTCGCTGTCATCATCGAGCGCGCAATCATTGGCGATGAAGGGTGCGCCGCCCTGCGCGCGCAGGGCGCGTTCCACCACCGGATGCCGTCCGCCTTCGATCTTCAGCACACGGCTGTCATCCACCGCCGGGCGGCACCATGCCTCGGCCCGCGCGAGATCGGCCAGCCCGGTGGCAAGGTCCAGCTCGGCCAGGCTGCGCGCCAGTTGTGCCACCTCGGCCGACCGCTCCAGCACCGCGGCGCAAAGGTCCCCGAACAATCGCTTCTCGATCTCCAGCGCCCGCCCGCCGGCGTTGAGGATGCGCGTCTCCATCTCGCTCAGTTCTCTGGTGGTAAAGCGCACCTGGTTGGCCGTGGTCTGCCTGTGACGGAACGTCTCGTTCAACGGCGCGGCCAGCATCCGCTCGGCATGGGTTGCCGTCACCTCGACGAAATAGCCCAGCACGTTGTTGTGCTTGATCTTCAGCGATGTGATGCCGGTCTGCTGCACATAATCGCCCTGCATCCCCGCGATCACGCCGCGCCCCTCGTCGCGTAACTGGCGCGCCTCGTCGAGATCGGCGTCGTGACCCGGCGCGATGAACCCGCCATCACGGGCAAGGTATGGCGGCTCGGCCACCAGCGCCTGGTCCAGAAGGTCCAGCAGGTCTGAGTGTCCGTTCAGCTCTGCTGTCGCTTCGGCCAGCAGCGGCGGCAGCTCCACGCCTTGCAGCCGTTGGGCGATCGCGGCCGCTTGCGCCAGCCCACCGCGCACCGCCGCCAGATCGCGCGGCCCGCCACGGTCCAGCCCCAGCCGCGACAGCGCCCGGTCCAGATCCGGTACATGGCGCAGGCTGTCGCGCAGATCATCGGCCAGTTGCGGCGCGTCCACCATCGCGGCAACCGCATCCAGCCGTGCCTGCACGACGTCCAGCACGCGGCTGGGGCTGGACAGCCGCCGTTCCAGTAGTCGCCCACCGCCGGCCGTCACCGTCCGGTCCACGGTCGCCAGCAAAGACCCGGCGCGCCGTCCGTCCAATGCCTGCGTCAGTTCCAGGTTGCGGCGCGTCGCCGCGTCGATCTGCATGACACGGCCCTGCGCCTCGCGCACTGGCGTGGCCAGGAGGGGCAGCTTGCCCTTCTGTGTGATCTCCAGCCATTCGACGATCGCCGCCATCGCCGCGATTTCTGGACGGGTGAACGCCCCGAACGCCTCAAGGGTGCTGACCCCGAACAGTGCGCACAGCCGCTGCTCGCCGCCGCTGCTGTCGAATGCTGATCGTCCCAGGGCCGTGAGCGATGCGCCGTTCTCCGAGACGACCTCGCGAAGATCGGACTCGTCGGTCTCGGACACCACCACCTCGCGCGGGGCCAGCCGCGCCAGTTCCGGCCCCAGCCGCGCCAGCGCCAGCGGCATCACGTGAAACGCACCGGTCGAGATATCGACCCAGGCCAGCGCGCCCTCGCCCCGGATCTGTGCCACGGCCGCCAGGTAATTGTGCCGACGCGCATCCAGCAGGCTTTCCTCGGTCAGCGTGCCGGGGGTGACCAGCCGCACCACCTCGCGCCGCACCACGGATTTCGAGCCGCGTTTTTTCGCCTCGGCGGGGTCTTCCATCTGCTCGCATACCGCGACGCGGAATCCCTTGCGGATCAGCGTCAGAAGATAGCCTTCGGCCGAATGCACGGGCACGCCGCACATCGCGATATCCTCGCCAAGATGCTTGCCGCGCTTGGTCAGCGCGATGTCCAGCGCCTCGGCCGCCAACGCGGCGTCGTCGAAGAACAATTCGTAGAAATCACCCATCCGGTAGAACAAGAGCGCCTGGGGATACTGCGCCTTGATCTCGAGATACTGCGCCATCATCGGCGTCACGTTGGAGGCCGTGCCCGTCACCTTGTCTCCTCGCGCCATGCTGCCCAAAGCCTACAAACCCGCGCCCATGGGCGAAAGCTCAAACTGACGGGCGCGGCGACGGCCCTGCTCAGGACGGTGTCAGCAAAAGGGCGGTTTCCGTTGCCGGGCAAACGCCCTTGAGCCCGCCGGGCACATCCGCCTGTTCCAGCGGCGTGATCGCGTACTGCGCCGCGTAATGGTCGCGCACCTCGTCTTGCGTCAACGAAAACGGCGGACCGTCCATCAGCGTCTGGTCATATTGGAAGGTCACCACCAGTTGCGGCGCGGTGCCGGTGATCTGCGCCACATGCCGCGTGTAGGCGCTGCGCATCGCGGCGGGCAAGGCAACGAGGGCGGCGCGGTCATAGACCGCATCCACCGGGCCCAGCGTGTCCGCGGTCAGCGCGAATATATCGCCGACGAAGATTTCCAGCCCCGACGTGGCATAGCGTTTCAGCGGCCCCGCCTGCGTGACCTCGGGCGTCGCACCCAGATTCGCGAACAGCTCCTGTACCGCGACCTCGCTCAGCTCGACCCCGGCGACGCGGTAGCCCTCGTGAACCAGCCAATGGATGTCGAACGCCTTGCCGCAGAGGGGCAGGAACATCCTTGCGCCGGCGCCGAGATCGAGTGCGCCGATATGCGCCGCCAGCATCCGGTTCACGCAGCCCTCGTGGAACCCGATCCGGCCGTCCTGCCAGCGTTCGTGCCAGAACTTCGCGTCCATCGCCTAGCCTTTCAGGCGCCGATCTCGCGCCGCCAGCAGTTTCAGGCGCAGCGCGTTCAGTTGAATGAACCCCGCCGCATCGGTCTGATCATAGGCGCCGGCATCGTCCTCGAAGGTCACATGCGCCTCTGAATACAGGCTGTGATCCGACCAGCGACCGATCGTGGTCACTGCCCCCTTGTAAAGCTTCAGCCGCACCGTGCCGCTGACATGGGTCTGGCTGCGGTCGATCGCGGCCTGCAGCATCTCGCGCTCGGGGCTGAACCAGAAGCCGTTATAGATCAGCTCGGCATAGCGCGGCATCAGCGAATCCTTGAGATGGCCCGCCCCGCTGTCCAGGGTGATCTGCTCGATCCCGCGATGCGCCTCCAGCAGGATGGTGCCGCCGGGCGTCTCGTAGATGCCGCGCGATTTCATCCCCACGAAGCGGTTCTCGACGAAATCCAGACGCCCGATCCCGTGCTTGCCGCCCAGCTCGTTCAGTTTCGTCAGGATCGTCGCGGGGCTCAGCGCCGCGCCGTCGATGGCCACGGCGTCGCCCTTCTCAAAGGTGATCTCGACGATCTCGGGGGTGTCGGGCGCGTCCTCGGGGGCCACCGTGCGCTGGTAGACGTAATCGGGCGCGGCCTCGGCGGGGTCTTCCAGCACCTTGCCCTCGCTCGAGGTGTGCAGAAGGTTGGCATCGACGGAAAACGGCGCCTCGCCGCGTTTGTCGGTGGCAATCGGGATCTGGTGCTTTTCGGCAAAGTCGATCAGCCGCGTGCGGCTGGTCAGATCCCATTCGCGCCACGGCGCGATCACCCGGATGTCGGGATTGAGCGCGTAGGCCGCCAGTTCGAACCGCACCTGGTCGTTGCCCTTGCCGGTCGCGCCATGCGCCACCGCATCGGCGCCGGTCTCGGCGGCGATCTCGACCAGCCGCTTGGAGATCAGCGGCCGCGCGATCGACGTGCCCAGCAAATATTGCCCCTCGTAAAGCGCGTTGCCGCGGAACATCGGAAAGACGAAATCGCGCACGAATTCCTCGCGCAGATCCTCGATATAGATGTTGCCCGGTGCGATCCCCAGCAGCTCGGCCTTCTTGCGCGCAGGGTCCAGTTCCTCGCCCTGGCCGAGATCGGCGGTGAAGGTCACCACCTCGCAGCCATATTCGGTTTGCAGCCATTTCAGGATGATCGAGGTGTCGAGACCCCCGGAATAGGCCAGAACGACTTTCTTGGGCGCGGACATGTGGTTTCCCTTTCTCGAATATCGTCGCGCGCTTAGCGGGTTTTCTGCGTCGGGGCAAGTCGCCCCCCTTGTCAGCGCCCCGGCTTTGCGTCACTTCATCGGCATGACAGAGTTTCAGGAAAACGCCCGCACAGCCGAAGCCGCCATGCGCGCGGTGTTCGACCCGTCGCCTTTGCAGCGCAACGATCACCTGTCGGAACGCTACGGTGCCGAGATCTATCTCAAGCGCGAGGATCTCACGCCGGTGCGGTCCTACAAGCTGCGCGGCGCATTCAACGCCATGCGCAAGGTGTTGGCGGCCCACCCCGAGACCACGCAGTTCGTGTGCGCCAGCGCGGGCAACCACGCGCAGGGCGTCGCGTTCATGTGCCGGCACTTCGGGGTCAAGGGCGCGATCTTCATGCCGGTGACGACCCCGCAGCAGAAGATCGGAAAGACGGAGAAGTTCGGCGGCGACGCGGTGACGATCCGGATGGTGGGGGATTATTTCGACGATACCCTGCAGGCAGCACAGGCGCATTGCCGCGAGGTCGGCGGGCATTTCCTGTCGCCATTTGACGATGACGACGTGATCGAGGGGCAGGCCAGCGTCGCGGTCGAGATCGAGGCCCAGCTCGGGCAGGTCCCCGATCATCTGATCCTGCCCGTGGGCGGGGGCGGTCTGTCGGCGGGGGCACACAGCTATATCGGGGATCGTGTCGCGCTCACGCTGGTCGAACCCGAGGGCGGTGCCTGCCTTGCCGCGGCTTTCGCGGCGGGGCGGCCGGTCCGGCTCGATCATGTCCGGAATTTCGCGGACGGCGCTGCCGTGGCCCAGATCGGCGCGCGGACCTTTGCCAAGCTCGCGGATCTCGACCCGGCCTGTGCGCGGGTGATCGACGAGGATCGGCTGTGCACCACGATTCTTGAAATGCTCAACGTAGAGGGGATCGTGCTGGAACCCGCGGGTGCGCTTGCCATTGATGCACTCAAGGACATGGGCGATGCGATTCGTGGAAAGACCGTGGTGTGCGTCACTTCGGGCGGGAATTTCGATTTCGAGCGTCTGCCCGAAGTCAAGGAACGCGCGCAGCGGTTCTCGGGGGTCAAGAAATACTTTATCCTGCGCCTGCCGCAGCGCCCCGGCGCGCTGCGTGATTTTCTCGACACGCTGGGCCCCGAGGACGATATCGCCCGGTTCGAATACCTCAAGAAATCGGCGCGCAACTTCGGCTCCGTCCTGATCGGGATCGAGACGACACGCCCCGAAAACTTTGTGGATATCCTGCACAAGCTGGACGAGGCCGGGTTCGACTATCGCGACATCACGCGGGACGAGGTTCTGGCAGAGTTCCTGATCTAGGCGGTCATCATCTGCGCATCGAGACCGGCCAGAAATGCCGCTTTCGATCGATCGAGACAGTCGATGATCCCTGTCACGTCCACGATATCTGCCTGTCCGTTAGCCGCGGCCGCCTCGCCCCGTTCGCACAGGGTCGCGACGTCGACGAATCCGAGGTTGAGGGCACTGCCCTTCACGAAATGAAGCTGTGCTTCAAGGTCCGGTGTCTTGCCCGACGCGCGCAGCCTGCTGATCTCTGTCTCGACCTCGTCCACGAACAGCTCCACGACCTCGTCGAACGCGTCTGCGCCGATCTCGTCCCTCAGCCTTCGCACGTGGCTCCAGTCAATCATGGTCGAGCCTCCTTTCACACCGGAGAGTCTGCGCGCGAGGTGTTTGGAAATCCTTAAAATCCGCCAGCAAATACGCTCAATTCAAGGCTTCATCCGGCGTTAACGCATCTCACGCTAGCACGGCACCACATTGCCAAGGATGCTGACATGCGGGCGCGGGTGGTCGAGAGCACCGAAGACGAGACCGGGGGAGGCGTTATCCGTCGCGTGCTTGTCGTGGATGACAGCCGATTGCAGCGCCGGATTCTGACCACCTCGTTGCAAGGCTGGGGATTCGACGTGCGCGAGGCCGCCTCGGGCGATGCGGCACTGGCGATCTGCGCGGAATATGCACCGGATCTGGTCATGAGCGACTGGATGATGCCGGGGATGACCGGGCTGGAGTTCTGCCGCGCGTTTCGACAGATGCCGCGCGAGACCTACGGATATTTCATCCTGCTCACCTCGAAAAGCGACAAGACAGAGGTCGCGCTGGGTCTTGATGCCGGCGCTGACGATTTTCTGACCAAGCCGGTCTACGCGGCCGAATTGCGGGCGCGGATCGCGGCGGGGGCGCGTATTCTTCAGATGGAACGCGAGCTGACCGAAAAGAACCGCCTTATCAAATCCACGCTGGACGAACTGCAGGGACTGTACGATTCGCTCGACAGTGATCTGATCGAGGCCAAGCGCCTGCAACAATCGCTGGTCAGCGAACGTCACCGCGATCTGGGCGCGGCGGACGTGTCGCTGACGCTGCAATCGGCGGGGCATGTGGGGGGCGATCTCGTGGGGATGTTCCCCATTTCCGAAGGGCAGATCGGGCTTTACGGGATCGATGTGTCGGGCCATGGCATCAGTTCCGCGTTGATGACGGCGCGATTGGCCGGGTATCTCTCGGCCGCCGTGCCGGAACAGAACCTGGCCCTGCAAAAGACGCGCGATGGCCGCATCGTCGCGCGCCCTCCAGCCGATGCGGTGGCGCTTTTGAACCGGATTTTCATGTCCGAGATGGAGACCGAGCATTACTTTACCATCGTGCTTGCCAATGTCGATCTGACCACTGGCCTCGTCACGCTGGTGCAGGCGGGTCATCCGCATCCGGCCCTTCAACGCGCCGATGGCCGGGTGGAGTTTATCGGCGAAGGCGGGCTGCCCGTCGGGCTGATCGACACTGCGACATTCAGCGAGGTCGAGGTCAGGATGGCACCCGGTGACCGTCTGCTCATCCATTCCGACGGGGTGACGGAATGCACCACCGGCGCCGGTGTCCTGCTGGATGACGACGGGCTGGCGCGTATCATGCAGGGCCTGCGTCAGACGCGGGGCCAGGCGTTCCTCGAATCGCTGGTGTGGAAGCTGTCGGCATTCGCGGACGGCGCCGATTTCGTCGACGACATCTCGGCCGTGCTGCTGGAATTCAAATCAGACCCCATGCCCGGCTGACAAAATGCCGGTCCCCGGCATTGCCCAGATCCTGCGCGGCCTCTCGCGGCGTGATCCAGACCGCACGATGCCCGGGCTCTGTCGGATCACAAAGCGGGCGCACCGGATCGGCGCGGTAGATAATGCACAGCTTTTCGGCCCATAGCCCGTAGTCCGGCATATAGGTGAACCGCCGGAACGCCCCCAGCCGCCGGGGTCGCGCGATCAGCCATCCGGTTTCCTCGAACACCTCGCGATGCAACGCGTGCAGCGGCTGTTCGCCCGGGTCGATACCGCCACCGGGCAATTGCAGCTCGGGCATCGGTGCCGCCTGATGGGTCACCAACACCTTGCGGCCCATCGGCAAAATGCCATAGGTGCCGGGCCGCATCCGGTAGATCACGTCGCGGCGCGGGGGCTCTCCGAATCGTCTGTTCATGCCGCGCCCTCTTGGTGCCTCGACTTGTCCCGCCTAGATACACACGATATGCCGAAGTCCCGCCTGGAAGGAAACCCCATGACCATTGGACAGAAAATTGCCTGGGACGACACGATCCTGCCGTTCCAGCTGGATCATGCGGATATCAGGGGCCGTGTCGCGCGCCTTGACGGGGTGCTTGACGGTATCCTCGATCAGCATGATTACCCCGCCCAGGTCGAGGCGCTGGTCGCTGAAATGGCGCTTTTGACCGCAATGATCGGTCAGACGATAAAGCTGCGCTGGAAGCTGTCGCTGCAGGTTCAGACCAAGGGCGCGGTGCGGATGATCGCGACCGATTATTTCGGCCCCACCGACGAGGGCGAGCCGGCGCGCATGCGGGCCTATGCCAGTTTCGACCGTGACAAGCTGGATGATCGCTCGCCCTTCGCACAACTGGGCGAGGGGTACTTCGCCGTGCTCATCGACCAGGGCAAGGGCTCGACTCCGTACCAGGGCATCACACCCATTGCCGGGACGGCGCTGCGCGATTGTGCCGAATCCTACTTTGCCCAGTCAGAGCAGTTGCCGACGCGGTTCGCGCTCAGCTTCGGCCAGTCGAAAGAGCCCGGCGGCGACGTTCACTGGCGTGCCGGTGGCGTGATGCTGCAACAGCTGCCCAAGGCATCGCCCTTTGCGCCGGGTGGCGGCACTGGCGAGGGCGGCTTGCTGAAGGCCGAGGATATAGTAGAGGGCGACGATGCCGAAAACTGGAACCGGGCGAATGTTCTGCTCGACACGGTCGAGGATCTAGAACTGATCGGGCCGTCTGTGGCCCCGACCGACCTGCTTGTGCGGCTGTTTCACGAAGAGCAACCGCGCGTCTTCACAATGCAGCCGGTTCGGTTCGGCTGCACCTGTTCCGAGGACCGCGTGCGCAACAGCCTGTCCATCTATTCGGCCAAGGATATCGAGACGATGACCACCGACGAGGGGATCGTGACGGCTGATTGCCAGTTCTGTGGCGCGCATTACCGGCTGGACCCCGCGACGCTGGGGTTCGACGCACCGGGGGGGGCCGGGTGACGGTGGGTGATCCGCTGGCCCCTATCCTGTCGGCGCTGGGCACCGGGCGCGCGGGCTCGTCGGACCACGATCTTAACCCCGGTGTGACGCTGCCGCCGGGACGTCGCTTGCGCGCGGCCGGGGTTCTTGTTCCGGTGATCTGCCGGGACAACCGCTGGACCATGATCCTGACCAAGCGCGCCTCGGGGCTCAAGCACCACCCCGGCCAGATCGCCTTTCCCGGCGGCAAGCAGGATCAAGGCGACGTCGATATCACCGCGACGGCGCTGCGCGAGGCCCGTGAAGAGATCGGACTCGACCCCGCGGCGGTCGAGATCCTCGGCTTTTTACCCCGGCACGAGACGGTAACGGGCTTTGACGTGACGCCCGTCCTGTCGCGGATCACCACGCCCTTCGCGCCGGTGCCCGAAGTTGGCGAGGTGGACGAGGTGTTCGAGGTCCCGCTGGCGCACCTGCTCGATTCCGCCCGGTTCCGGGTCGAGAAACGCCGCTGGCGTGGAGACTGGCGGCGCTATTACACCGTGCCCTTCGGCCCCTACTACATCTGGGGGGCAACCGCGTGCATCCTGCGGGTCATGGCCGACATGGCAGGGCCGCGATGAGGCTGACGGGCGACTGGATCACCGCGTCGGCCACCCAGGCGGTCTGCGCGGCCCTGACCACGTCGGGATACCGGGTGTTTTTCGTCGGTGGCTGCGTGCGCAACGCGATCCTTCGGGTGCCGGTGGACGATATCGACATGGCGACCGACGCACCCCCAGACACGGTGATCCGGTTGGCGGGCGCGGCAGGCCTGAAATCCGTGCCCACCGGCATCGATCACGGCACCGTCACCGTCGTCTCGGACGGCACCCCGCATGAGGTCACGACCTTCCGCGAGGATGTGGACACGTTCGGTCGGCATGCCAAGGTCGCGTTCGGGTCCGACCTGACGGCCGATGCGCGGCGACGCGATTTCAGCATGAACGCGCTTTACGCGCAGCCGGACGGCACTGTGCTTGATCCGCTTGACGGGATGGACGACCTCGTGGCGCGGCGCGTCCGGTTCATCGGTGATGCCGGCACCCGCATCCGCGAGGATTACCTGCGTATCCTGCGGTTCTTCCGCTTTCACGCCCAATACGGCGACCCCGAGGCGGGGTTGGACGCCGACGCGCTGGCCGCCTGTGCGGCCAATCTCGACGGGCTGGCGGACCTGTCGCGCGAACGCATCGGGGCCGAGATGCGCAAATGCCTCGCCGCCCCGGACCCCGCGCCCGCCATGGCGGCGATGCAGGCGGCAGGCGTGCTGGCACGGGTTCTGCCGGGGGCGGACGCGGGTACGCTTGCCCCGATGGTGCACCTTGAGGCGCAGACAGACACCGAACCGGGCGCGATCCGCCGCCTCGCCGTTCTTGGCGGTGTGGACGTGGCGGCGCGCCTGCGCCTGTCGCGGGCCGAAACCAAGACCGTGACCCGTTTGCACGAGGCCAGTGCAAGCCTGATGAGCGCGGCGGAGCTGGGCTATCGGTACGGCTATGAGGCGGGCCGCGATGCGCTACTGGTACGTGCCGCGTCCACGGGCGCAGCGCTTGATCAAGGGGCTGTCGCGGACTGCGCGCGCGGGGCGCGGGCGCAATTTCCGGTCAAGGCCGATGATCTGAAACCGGCCTATGCCGGGCCGGCCCTTGGCCAGCGCCTGCGCGACCTCGAATCGCAGTGGATCGCGTCGGGCTTCACGTTGACCCGTGAGGATCTGCTGTGACCGGGCACAGGATCACCCGTCTGGGCCACCACGGCGACGGTATCGCCGACGGCCCGGTCTATGCGCCGCGCACCCTGCCGGGCGAGGTGGTGACGGGTGTCATGGACGGCCAGACGCTGCGCGATATCCGTATTCTTGACCCGTCTCCGGATCGTGTCGCGCCGCCGTGTCGGCATTTCAAGTCCTGCGGCGGTTGCCAGCTTCAGCATGCGGCCGACGATTTCGTGGCGCGGTGGAAGGCCGAGGTGGTCGAGACCGCGCTTGCCGCACATGACATACCGGCCCGGATCGCTGCGGTGCACACCTCGCCGCCACGCTCGCGCCGCCGCGCCACGCTTGCCGCGCGCCGCACCAAGGCCGGTGCGATGGCGGGGTTTCACGCACGTGGCAGCGAGACGATGACCGAGATCCCCGACTGTCACCTGTTGCATCCCGAGTTGATGGCGGGGCTGCCGCTGGCCCGTGATCTTGCGCGGGTGGGGACCAGCCGCAAGGCGCCGCTGGCGGTCACGCTGACCCGTTCGCTCGGGGGGCTGGACGTCGCGGTGACGGGCGGCAAGCCCGCCGACGGCCCGCTGCGCGCCACGCTGGCGGATCTGGCAGGCACGCATGATATCGCCCGACTGGCCTGGGACGGCGAGATGATCGTCACCCGGCGTGCGCCCGAACAGGTCTTTGGCCCCGCCCGTGTCGTGCCGCCGCCGGGTGCGTTCCTGCAAGCCACCGATCATGGCGAGGCCGCGCTGCTGAATGCCGCTGAAACCATCCTGTCGGGGTCGTCGCGGATCGTCGATCTCTTCGCGGGCTGTGGCACGTTCACCCTGCCGCTTGCACGTCGCGCGCACCTTCATGCGGTCGAAGGCGATGCCGAGATGCTGCGCGCCCTCGATGCGGGTGGGCGGCACGCGACGGGGCTGAAACCCGTCACCACCGAGGCGCGCGATCTTTATCGCCGCCCGCTTCTGACCGACGAGCTGGCGCGGTTCGATGCCGCCCTTCTCGACCCGCCGCGGGCCGGGGCCGAAGCACAGATCGCGCAGATCGCCGCCGCGCAGCTGCCACGCCTTGGCTATATCTCGTGCAACCCTGTCACCTTCGCCCGTGATGCGCGGTACCTGCTGTCGCATGGCTACGAAATGGGGCCCGTGCAGGTCGTGGATCAGTTCCGCTGGTCCGCCCATATCGAGCTGGTCGCCGGTTTCACGTTGAAAACCGCGTGACGGACGAAAAATCGCTACCGCCAGACCGGAAAAAACGTGTACCCTGTCATCAATAAAAGACCGGGCAGTAAAACGGTGACAGGCGATGACAGTGACACGACGATTCGCAGTCCTTGCCGGGGCGGCGGCCCTGACAGGGTGTGCGGGAAATTCCAAGTTTCGCAGCTATAACGGCCCCGAGGTGACTCGGGTGATCGTCCAGAAGGGCTCGCGTGACATGTTCCTCTTGCACCATCGCAAGTTGCTCAAACGGTACAGAGTCCATCTGGGCTTTGCACCGGAAGGGCACAAGCGGTTCGAGGGCGACGGGCGCACGCCCGAAGGGCACTACCTGATCGACCGGCGCAATCCCAACAGCGCGTTTCACCTGTCGATCGGAGTGTCCTATCCGAACGAGGCCGATATCGCCTATGCCAGCGCGATGGGGCTGTCCCCCGGCGGCGACATCTTCATTCATGGCGAGCCCAATGCGGGCACGGTTCCGGGCCGCGACTGGACCGCGGGCTGCATCGCGGTCGCGAATCGCGAGATCGAGGATGTCTACGCGATGGTTCGCAACGGGACGCCGATCACCATCCAAGCGTGACGGGCGATCCGTCGCGATCGGCGCCCAGCACCATCGTCCACCAGATCTTGCCGCCCGGCTCTTGCAACCAGGCAAAGCCCATGCGGGTCGCGTCGGGGTTGAGGATGACGCGCCGCGTGGCTTCTTCCTGCATCCAGGCTGCAAGGGTTTCCAACTCGCTTTCGTAGGATTCCGAGATCGTCTCGCCCACCAACTCGCCCTGATATCCGACGCGACGGATGCGATCCACGGGCGACGACCCGTCCGATCCGAAATGCCAGGGGCGGTTCTGGACCGCCATGTCGCGCGAATGGGTGGCGGCGGCCGCGGTCAACCGTTCGTCAAGCGTCAGCGGGGGTGCGTCCCGTGCCTGACGCAGGGAATTGACCGCATCGAGCATGCGGTACCGGATTTCCCGGGTCTGGCTTTCGGAAATGTTGTAGACGCGTGGCACGGGCTTGCCGTCGGGGCCAAGCTGTGGTTCTGGCGGCGGCACGGCACAGGCCGCAAGTGTCAGCAGGGCCGACAGACAAAGACCGAAAAGACGCACCATTATTCCACACCACCCGTTTTATCCCGTGAATGTCCTTCATTAGCGCGGGTTCGGCGTCAATTCAAACCCGCATGCGCGCGTTTCCGTGATCTGACAGGAGTTTGAATTGCGAGTGCGGCATTCGCGCCATATATTGCAAGGGATGATGACTTGCATAACCGGAGATGCCCCCCATGATTTCTGATCCACGCAACGGATGGAACCGCCGCGCATTCCTCGCCGGCAGCGCCGCAATGGTCGGTGCCCCCGCGCTGGCGCAGACCATGAACACCGAGAACACCGTCGAGATGGAGCGTGACCTCAACAGCAGTGTGCGTCGCAACTCTTCGGGGTTCCGCATGCTGGACTGGCAGCCCTATTTCTCGGATCTGCGCAAGGGGGCGGTTCTCGTCGATATCGACTCGCGCGCGGTTCATTTCTGGAGTGAGGACGAAAGCACCTACAAGCTGTATCCGTCCTCTGTACCGCTGACCGAAGATCTGACCCGTCGCGGACGCACATCGATCACGCGCAAGGTCGAGGGGCCAAGCTGGCGGCCGACGCCCTCGATGCTGGAACGCAATCCCGACTGGCCGGAATATATCGGGCCCGGTCCGGACAATCCGATGGGGACACATGCGCTTCACCTCAGCTGGACGTACTACCGTATCCACGGCACGCATGACACCCGCAAGATCGGGCGTCGATCGTCCAACGGGTGCATCGGGCTATATAACGAGCATATCGCAGAGCTTTACGGCCTGACCGAGGTCGGAACGCAGGTGTTGCTAATTTGACAACACGTCCTCCGGATATGTGCCCGGTATGACAAGATACATTTGTCATCCTCGTTGTTTGCCGGTTATGAACTGACACGAGGTTTATCGTGATCATGAGCCGTCCTCGGGCGGCATTCAACATCTGGAGGATAATAATGAAGAAACTCGTTCTTGCCGCCGCCTTCTCGGCAGCCGCGTCCACCGGCTTTGCAGGCAACCTGGAAGAGCCCCAAATGGAAGCGCCGGTCATCGTCGAAGAGACCAACGCAAGCTCTTCCGCAGCAGCGGTCTACGTCCCGCTGGTTCTGCTGGCCATCGTCGCAGCGTTCATCGCCGCCGACTGATCTCCTTTCGGTCAGATCGACAGATCATGAAGGCAGCGTTTAACGCTGCCTTTTTTCATGTCCGGCCCCGTGCATGTCGCGGGTCGCGGCATCCTACCCGACCCACCCTTTCAGGTTGCTGTCCACCACCGACGCCAGCGCCTTGATATGCGCGTCGTCGTCGTTGAGGCATGGGATATAGGTGAATTCTTCGCCGCCCGCCTCTTCGAAGCTTTCGCGGATCTCCTCGTTGATCTCTTCCAACGTCTCGATGCAATCGGCGGAAAACGCCGGCGCCATCACCGCGATCCGCTTGACGCCGTCCTCGCGGGCCAGCCGCGCGACCTCTTCCACTGTGTAGGGTTTGAGCCACTCCTCGGGCCCAAAGACCGACTGGAAGGTTGTCGTGATCTCGGTATCTTCCCAGCCCAGCCGTTCCTTTAGCAGGCGCGTCGTCTTCTGGCACTGGCAATGATACGGGTCGCCCTGCCGCAGGTAACGCTGCGGCATGCCGTGATACGACACCACCAGTTTCTCGGGGCGCGTCTCGGCATTGGCATAGGCGCGCTCGACCGATTCGGCCAAGGCGTTGATATAGTGTTCGTTCTCGAAATACGGTTCGACCACGCGGGCGATCGGCTGCCACGTTTCCTTCATCAGCGCACGAAAGAACTGGTCGACAGCGGTGCCCGAAGTCGCACCGGCATAATGCGGGTAAAGCGGAAAGAAGAGGATCCGCGTGCAGCCGGCCTCTGTCATCTCCCGGACCTTGGACATGGTCGAGGGATTGCCGTAGCGCATGCAGAAATCCACCATCACACGGTCGCCGTGGCGCGCCTGCATCTCGGCCCGCATCTTTTCAGTCTGGTCGCGGGTTATGGTCATCAACGGGCTTTCGCCCTTGTCCTCGTTCCAGATCGACTTGTAGGCGGCGCCGCTGGTGAAAGGCCGCTTGGTCAGGATCACGAGCTGCAACAGCGGCTGCCACAGCCACGGCGAATAATCTATGACCCGCCGATCCGACAGGAACTCGTTGAGATAGCGACGCATCGACCAGTAGTCGTAATTGTCGGGCGTCCCAAGATTGGCCAGCAGGACGCCAATCTTTCCGCGTGGCACCTTGGGGTGATCGGCCGGGGCGTGCGCGGGTCGCGTGGCGGCGCGGGTTGCATCTAACATGATCTGGTCCAGTCCTGTCACTCGGGTATCGTGTGACATAACGGCTGCGCCCGGAAGGTCAATCTTCCAGCGGGTTTTCCTTGGTCCCCAACGCGTCCGCAAGCCGTGTCGTGGCCGATCCGGGGCGCAATGGTTGCTGTTGGCTGTCATCCGGGGCCCAGCCTGTCAGAAAGATCATCTCGAATGTCGCCGTCACCGAGCCCGAAGAGGTCGGGTATTCGCGCGCGTAGATCTCGCAGGCCCGCCGAAGGACATCGCGCCGCAACATCCGCCGGGACCGGGCGCTCATCGCGTTGGTTTCACCCATCGCGCGCAGGTCGTGCATCAGTCGCATCGGGTCGGCGTATTCAACGGTCAGTGGCAGCCGGTCGGCCACGGGCAGCGCAAACCCCGCGCGTTGCAACAGGGCGCCAAGATCGCGGATCTCGCCCATCGGCAGGATTCGCGGCGACAGTCCCCCGGTCACGTCCGCCTCGGCCTGTGCCAGCGCGCTGCGCAATTCCTGCAAGGTGGACCCGCCGAACAGCCCCGCCAGCATAAGGCCGTCGGGCGCCAGCGCACGCCGCATCTGGATCAACTGCCCCACCGGATCGCTGGCCCAGTGCAGGCACAGCGCATGGATCACCAGATCATGCGCGCCGGGGGTCAGCGCGAGGGTCTCGTCATCCGGGACGACATGCGCGTCGGGGAACCTGTCCTGCCAGAAGCCGGGATGTCCGGTCACGATGGCCGGTGACGTAAAGCTTTTGTTAACCACAGACAGACGATCCTCGACTTCGTCCGCGACGGTCTCGTGCAGAAACATCGCCGGTGCGGCGATGGGGCGCGTCCGGTGACGGGCAAGGGCGGTGCGATCGGTCAGACCTGAATTGTTCATGCAAGGGATAATAGAATGCGCGCCTCGGCATTTCAAACGGCGGTTCGGCTTGTCTATCCGCCGCGCTGTATCTCCTGCGGCGATCTCGTCGAAAGTGATTTCGGTCTGTGCGGTCCGTGCTGGCGCGACACGCCGTTCATCGCGGGGCTGGTCTGCGACGCTTGTGGCACGCCGCTGCCCGGTCAGGGCGGGCCGGTGGCTGATTATTGCGACGACTGCCTGACGATCGCTCGACCGTGGTCGCGCGGCCGTGCCGCCTTGCGGTATCACGACAATGGGCGGCGGCTGGTGCTGGCGCTCAAGCATGGCGACCGGCAGGATCTGGCACGGCCCGCATCCGCGTGGATGGCACGCGCGGCGCAGCCGCTGTTGCAGCCCGACACGCTGATCGCACCGGTGCCGCTGCACTGGCTGCGCCTGCTGTCTCGGCGTTTCAATCAGGCTGCGCTGCTGGCACAGGGCGTCGCCCGTGAAACCGCGCTGTCGTGGTGTCCCGACCTGCTGATCCGGCCACGGCGCACGCAAAGCCTGGGCGGGCTGGACCGGGACGCGCGCCACGCCATGCTGGACGGCGCGATTCGCGTCAATCCCCGCCGTGCTGACCGGATCGCCGGACGCCCCATCCTGATGGTCGATGACGTGATGACCTCGGGGGCGACGCTTTCCGCGGCAACGCAGGCCTGTTACGAGGCCGGTGCGCAGGATGTGTGCATCCTGACACTGGCACGTGTCGGCAAGGACGCTTAAATCTGGGACACAGCAAACAGGATGAGTGACATGCAACCAGTCGAGATCTACACATCGCCGCTTTGCGGCTTTTGCCACGCCGCGAAACGCCTTCTGAAACAAAAGGGGGTCAGCTTTTCTGAAATCGACGTGCTGACCCAGCCCGGACGCAAGGACGAGATGAAACGCCGCGCCAATGGCGGCCACACCGTGCCGCAGATCTTCATCGGTGACACCCATGTCGGCGGCTGTGACGAGCTGTTCGCGCTGGATCGCACCGGCAAGCTAGACCCCTTGCTGAGCACCTGATCCGATGCGCGCCGCCCTTTTGCAGATCACCAGCAGCGATCAGCCCGGCGAGAACAGCGCGACGGTGTGCGACATGCTGGACCGGGCCGTGTCGAACGGGGCCGAGTGTGTCCTGACGCCCGAGGTCACCAATTGCGTTTCCACCAGCCGCACGCATCAGAAATCGGTGCTGCATCGCGAGGACGACGATCCGACCTTGCGCGATTTGGCGGCCGCGGCGGCACGGCACCGGGTCTGGCTGCTGATCGGGTCGCTCGCGCTGCTTACCGATGATGCCGACGGGCGCTTTGCCAACCGCTCTTTCCTGATCGGGCCAGATGGTGAGATCCGCGCACGGTATGACAAGATCCACATGTTCGACGTGGACGTCTCGCCCGAGGAAACGTTCCGCGAATCCGACGGGTTCCGTCCCGGCGACCGCGCGGTGCTGACAGAGACGCCATGGGGCAAGCTGGGCCTGACGGTCTGCTACGATATCCGCTTTCCGGCGCTCTACCGGCGGCTGGCGCAGGCGGGGGCGGATATCCTGACCGTGCCCGCGGCGTTCTCGCCGGTCACCGGGGCGGCGCATTGGGTCTCGCTATTACGCGCCCGCGCGATCGAGACGGGGTGCTTCGTGCTCGCCCCCGCGCAGACCGGCACGCATGACGCGTGCCGGGGCAAGCCCCGCACGACCCACGGCCACAGCATGGCAGTGGCGCCGTGGGGCGAGGTGCTGGTCGATGGCGGCACCGATCCGGGTATCGTGATGGTCGATCTCGATCTCTCGCAGGTGGCCAAGGCGCGCGGGCGCGTCCCCTCGTTGCGCCATGATCGCGCTTTCGACGGTCCCTGAATGGACGAGAGCCCGGCCCATTCCCTTGCGGTGACGCTGTTCAGCGAAATCCTGACCAATGAACAGCTCATTCGCAACCGGCTTGCCCGCGTGCTGCCCAAGGGCATGGAGATTTCGCATTTCTCGGTGCTCAACCATCTGGCGCGCGTCGGCGGGGAACGCCGCCCCGCGCAGCTTGCCAAAAGCTTTCACGTCACGCGCGGGGCGATCACCAACACGCTGCGCAAGCTGGAAACGGCGGGATATGTGCATATCCGCCCCGATTGGGACGATGCCCGTCGCAAGATGGTCGCGATCAGCCCCGCGGGCCGCCGGGCGCGTGATGCGGCAATGGCGGCAATCACGCCGATGGTCTCTGACCTGATCCGGGATCTTGGCGAGGATCGCGTGCGCGCCAGCCTGCCGGTGCTACGGGAATTGCGGATCCGGCTGGAGGGCTGACGCGCACGCGATTCCCGACACCGGATCGACGAAACGCTCCCTACGGATGCAGTGCCGTCAAGCACCGCGCCCGTCATCTACGCCGCCGAATCCTTGCCCCAGCCCTCGGATTGCATTTCGCGCAGGCGGCTTGCGGTACGCTCGAATTCGAAGCTGCCCTCGCCCTCGACATAGAGATATTCCGGCTCTGCCGCCGCGGTGCAGATCAGTTGCACGCCCGCCTCGTAGAGTGCGTCGATCAGCGTGACAAAGCGCTTGGCCTCGTTGAAATTGCCGCGCCCGAGTTGGGGGATGTTGTCGACGATCAGAACGCGGGACGCCTCGGCCAGCGCAAGGTAATCGGCCGGCCCCAGCGGCTGCGCACAGAGATCATAGAAGCTGGCCCGCGCGACCCCGTTGTGAAAGGCCGGGATCTCGACCTCGCGCTTGTTGACGCGCAGGATGTGGCGCCCGCCCTCGCCGCCGGTCAGATCCTGCCAGATCTTGTCCAACTCGGCGGTGTTGGCAGGCGTCGCGGGGGTGAAATAGACTTGCGTCCCGGCCAGCCTGTCCTGGCGATAGTCGGTCGGGCCGGCCATCTCGCGCACGACCATGCGCTCCTTGACGAGCTTGATGAAGGGCAGGAAGAGTTGCCGGTTGAGCCCGTCCTTGTAAAGGTCGTCGGGCACGCGGTTGGAGGTCGCGACGACCACCACCCCGGCCGAAAAGAGCGAATCGAAAAGCCGCGCCACGATCATCGCATCCGTGATATCGGTGATCTGCATCTCGTCGAAGGCCAGAAGCTTGACAGCGCTGGCCACATCGGCCGCCACGGGGGCCAGCGCATCGGCCTCGCCGCGCGCGCGGGCGGCGTGCAGACAGGCGTGGATTTCCTGCATGAAGGCATGGAAATGCACCCGGCGGTTGGGCACGGTCAGGGTCTCGACGAACATGTCCATCAGCATGGACTTGCCCCGCCCGACCCCGCCCCAAAGGTACAGCCCCTTGGGCGAGGGCGGCGCGCGGCGAAACCATCCGCGCGGGGCAGGCGCGTCAAGCGCGGCGCGAATGCGCTCGAACTCGGGCAGCAGGGCCTCTTGCGCGGGATCGGGCGTCAGGGTGCCACTGGCCACAAGGTGCGCGTATCGCTCTGGCAACGTTTCCATGGCCGGTCAGATACCGCGAGACGGCAGCCCGGCTCAATAGCGCTGTGCGACCTTCTGCATCACCCCGACAAGGTCGGCGCTGATTCCCGGCTCTGACAGGGCGTGACCGGCGACCGGAATGATCCGAAGGTCGGATTTCGGCCACGCCTCGGCGATGCGATGCGCGGTGACCGGTGGGCAGATCATGTCATAGCGTCCCTGCACGATCGTGCCCGGCACGTCGCGCAGGTCCCCCATGCGGGCAAGAATGTGCCCGTCATGGTCGAGAAAGCCGCGATGCGTGAAATAGTGGTTTTCGAGCCGGGCGAAGGCCCGCGCATATTCGGCGGGGCTGTCGCCGCCGACCCCGGTCGAGTGCACCGTGGCAAGCGCGTTTTCCCACGCCGACCATGCCTTGGCATGGCTGATTTCCTGCCCGAGATCGCCGGAAAACAGGCGTTTGTGATAGGCCGCGATCATGTCGCCGCGCTCGGATTCGGGGATGGGGGCGATGAACCGCGCCCAGGTCTCGGGCCAGAACGCACCGGCGCCGCCGCCGTAGAACCAGTCAAGCTCGGCTTCGGTCATGGTGAAGACGCCGCGCAGCGCCAGATGCAGGGCGCGGTCAGGATGGCTCTGGCCGTAGATCAGCGCCAGCGTCGCGCCCCAACTGCCGCCGAACACCACCCACGCATCGATGCCGAGGGTCTCGCGGATCTGCTCGATGTCGCGCACGAGATGCCATGTCGTGTTGGCCTCGACGCTGGCATGCGGGCGCGACCGGCCGCATCCGCGCTGGTCGAACAGGATGATCCGGTAGATGTTCGGGTCGAAATAGCGCCGCATCGCGGGGCTGCACCCGCCGCCCGGCCCGCCATGCAGCACCAGCACCGGCAGGCCATCGGCACGGCCCGACTGTTCGACGTAGATGGAGTGGCCATCGCCCACATCCATCATCTGCCGGTCGAACGGCTCGATCGGGGGATAAAGATACTGCACCGCAGTTTTATGGCTCGCGACCTTGTTCATGGAGATCCTATATATACCCTGTTGCCAATTGAGCCATATGGAGCCTGGAATGCAAGCCGCGCAAAGCACGATCGACCCCGAAGAGGTGGCCAAGTTCGAGGCCATGGCCGCCGAATGGTGGGACCCCGTCGGCAAGTTCAAGCCGCTGCACCTGCTGAACCCGTGCCGGCTGGATTACATCAACGCACAGATCGCGGCGGAATTCGACCGCGATCTGTCGGGGACCGCACCGTTTGCCGGTCTGCGTGTGCTGGATGTCGGATGCGGCGGCGGCTTGCTGAGCGAACCGATGGCACGGCTCGGGGCCGACGTGGTGGGCGTGGATGCCGCACCGGGCAACATTCCGGTGGCGCAGGTGCACGCTGCGCAATCGGGGCTCGAAATCGATTACCGCCACACCACGGCCGAGGATCTCGCCGCCTCTGGCGCGGTGTTCGACGTGGTGCTGGCGATGGAGGTTGTCGAGCATGTCGCGGACCCCGGCATCCTGCTGGCCGCCTGTCAAAGCCTGCTGGCCCCCGGCGGGCTGATGATCTGTTCGACGCTGAACCGCACGCCGCAAAGCTTCGCCAAGGCGATTGTCGGTGCGGAATACATCATGGGATGGCTGCCGAGGGGCACGCATGACTGGTCGAAATTCATTGCCCCTGATGAGCTATACGCGCTGTTGGGCACCGCGGGTCTGACGCCGGTGGATCGCAAGGGATTCGTCTTCAACCCCGTGACATGGCAGTGGCGGCTGTCACCGCGCGACCTCAGCGTGAATTATGTGACGACAAGCGTGAAACCGGGTTGATCCCCCGCGCCGGGCGGCGCGGGGGGATGTCCCTATCGGCTGCGCGTCAATTCCAGGAAGACGTCCTGCAGATCGGCCTGCTTGGTCTTGACGTCGCGGATCGAGATCCCGGCCTCTCGTACTGCCGCAAGCACCTTCTCGGCCGTCATTTCGGCAGTGTGATAGGTAAGCTCTATCACGCCACTGTCGCGGGTCGAGACCTGCAACCCCGGACCCTCGGGCAGACGTGGCACCGGGCCGTCAGGGTCGATGCTCATCGTCTTGATATCCAGCCGTTCCAGCAGATGCGCCGTCGTGTCGCGCGCCACCACCTGTCCGGCATTGATGATCGCGATCTCGTCGCACATCGCCTCGGCCTCTTCGAGGTAATGCGTGGTCAGCACGATCGTCATGCCCTGTTCGTTCAGTTGCCGCACGTTCTCCCACAACATCTGCCGCAACTCGATATCGACGCCCGCCGTCGGCTCGTCCAGCACCAGGATATGCGGATGATGCACCAGCGCCTTGCCCAGCAGAAGCCGCCGCCGCATGCCCCCCGACAGGGTGCGCGAATAGGCTTCGGCCTTGTCCTCCAGCCCCACGAGCCGCAGGATCTCGTCGCTGCGCCGCTGCTTGCGCGGTACGCCGTAAAGTCCCGCCTGCATCTCCAGCGCGCCGCGCGGGGTAAAGAACGGGTCGAGATTCAGCTCTTGCGGCATCACCCCGATCGAGGCGCGGCTTTGGCGTGGATTGCGGTCCTGATCGAACCCCCAGATCGTGACATGCCCGGCCGTTTTCACCACGAGACCTGCAAGAATGTTGATCAGCGTCGACTTTCCGGCCCCGTTGGGGCCCAATAGGCCGAAGACGGACCCCTTGGGAATGTCCAGATCGACATCGGTCAGGGCGGGTTTTTCCGGCGTGTCGCCCTTGCCACCATAGGTTTTTGTCAGTCCCCGGATTTCAATGGCATTTGTGCCCATGCCGCCCTTGCCCCTTGCGCCTCGTTTGCTCATATTCGGACGTAGTGGAATGCACCGCAAAAGGAAACGCCCCATGGTCACCGAGGCCCCGGAAACGCGAATCGTCGACAGTTACCGCGTCGCCTGCGACGGCGGTGCGCTGGGCCATCCCCGTGTCTGGCTTCGGAT
Source organism: Roseovarius tibetensis (assembly GCF_050896375.1). NCBI lineage: Bacteria > Pseudomonadati > Pseudomonadota > Alphaproteobacteria > Rhodobacterales > Roseobacteraceae > Roseovarius > Roseovarius tibetensis. The sequence continues at coordinate 11,053 of NZ_JBPBBB010000004.1, read as the reverse complement.
CTCCGAGGAGACGGGCTTCGTGGAATGCCCCTATTGCGACGCAAAGCTGGTGCATCGCGATTTCGAAGGAAAGGTCTGAGGCATCATGACTCTGCGGCGCCGTGCGGCGCTGGGGTTGCTCGCCGTGGGCGCCGCCGCGGCCATCCTGCCGCCGGTCACGCGCTGGCTGCGCACGCCAGACCTGACATATCAACCGTTGCCGGGGCTGCCCGGCTTTCGTCAGCTTGCGGGCGGGGGCGTATCGGGGGGTGATCCGTTACGGGTCGGCCTTGACTTGGGCTCCGAGGCTGGGCCTGCCTCGTCAGAGGATATCTGTGCATCTCTGTTCGACAACCCGGCCCCGGAGGATCGCGTGCCGGTCGCCTATTTTTCGGACGCGCGCTGCGTGTACTGCCGTGTGCTGTCGCCGATGCTGCACGAGATCGAGACTGACGCGCCCATCCACATCACGTGGCATGAACTGCCGCTGTTGGGTCCCGCATCGCAGCGCGCCGCAAAGGCAAACCTCGCGGCGCGGCGTCAGGGGGCCTATCGCGTCTTTCACGATCGCCTGATGGGCACGCCCTTCGTGCCCAATGACGCCTATATACGACAGATTGCAGAGGATGCCGGGATCGACGCGGACCAGGTGCTGCGCGACATGGACAGCGACGAAATCACCAGCACGCTGGCCCGTACCGCGCGCATCGCCCGTGCCTTCGGGTTTTTTGGAACGCCCGCGCTGGTGGTGGGCCGCACCGCGGTTCTCGGCACGGTGGAGAGGCGGCAGCTACGCCACGTGATCGAGGCGGAACTGGCCGAGACCGCCCCGTGGCCCTGCGTCTGATCCGCGTCAGATCATCGCAAAATCGTCAAATCGCTGTCTGTCAGGCCCGTCGTTGCGGGTGGTGTGCAGGCCGTGGTCATCCTCGGATGCACTGCCCTGCGTTTCGGACTCGTCACTGCTCTGGTCCGCTTGGTCGTCCATTTGTCGTCTCCACGTACTGGGTGGCCGGGCCGGGGTGCGCCGACCGGCGCTGCAACAAGGGTTACGCGCAGTGCCAAGACAGTTCGGGGACGTTTTGGGCGCCATGCAATCCCTGACCGACACTACAAGATCACGATCGCACATTCTAAAAATTATGTCTACAGCCTATTTTGCGATACTTTATTGCGTAGAACGCGACAGTATCTTTCCGATACGGTCGTTTATGCGCGCAAGACCATTGCGGTGACCGGATCTCCCCCGCAGCGCGCGCCGCGTCCGGATTGCACTATCTCACACCGCATGGCCCGCAAACCGGCTGGCACCCCGGCGCGGTTCATGACAGTAAACCAAAACGGATTTTACACGCGGGGGCATGACATGAGCACCGGATTCGGCAAGGGCTGCCATCTGCATCTGATCGACGGATCGGCCTTCATCTTCAGGGCCTATCACGCGCTGCCGCCGCTGACGCGCAAGTCCGACGGCCTGCCGATCGGCGCGGTCTCGGGCTTCTGCAACATGCTGCAACGCTATGTCGAGGGTAACAACGGCAACGATGCCCCCACCCATGTCGCCGTGATCTTCGACAAGGGCAGCCACACCTTCCGCAACGATCTTTATGACGCCTACAAGGCCAATCGCGACGAGATGCCCGCGGATCTGCGCCCGCAGATCCCGTTGACCCGCGACGCCACACGCGCCTTCAACATCGCCTGCCACGAGATCGAGGGGTTCGAGGCCGACGACATCATCGCCACGCTCAGCCATCAGGCCCGCGATCTGGGCGGACGGGTGACCATCATCAGTTCCGACAAGGATCTGATGCAGCTTGTCGGCGACGGGGTCGAGATGCTGGACGCGATGAAGAACCGCCGCATCGACGTGGACGGCGTGCGCGAAAAGTTCGGCGTGGACCCCGCGCAGGTCGTGGACGTGCAGGCACTGGCCGGGGACAGCGTCGACAACATCCCCGGTGCACCCGGCATCGGCCTCAAGACCGCCGCGCTGCTCATCAACGAGTTCGGCACGCTCGAGGAGCTTCTGGATCGCACGTCCGAGATCAAGCAGCCCAAGCGCCGCCAGACGCTGGAGGAGAAACGCGAGCAGATCGAGATGTCGAAGCGCCTCGTGCAGCTTGACTGCGACACGCCGCTCGACTTCACGCTCGACGATCTCGAGGTGCGCGATCCCGACCCGGAAACGCTTTTGGGCTTTCTCGCGGATATGGAGTTTCGCACCCTGTCGAAACGCATCGCCGAGGCCTTGGGCGCCGACGCGCCGGTGATCCCCGAACCCGAACAACCCGCCACGCAGGACACCACACCCGACTGGCCCGCCATCGACGCGGCGGGCTATACCCGCATATCCGACATGAAGACGCTCGACGCGTGGATCGACACCATCCGCGCGCAGGGCTTCGTCGCCGTCGACACCGAAACCACCTCGCTGAATGAAATGCAGGCGGCGCTGGTGGGAATCTGCCTTGCCACAACCCCCGGCACCGCGGCCTATATCCCGCTGCGGCACCGCGGGCGGAACGAGGGCGATCTTTTCGACGAGGACGCACTGGTCGAGGGCCAACTGCCTTTGGATGACGTGCTCGCGGCGCTCAAACCGATCCTTGAGGATGACAGCATCCTGAAGATCGGCCAGAACATGAAATACGACGCCAAGATCCTCGCCGCGCTCGACATCGCCATCGCCCCCATCGACGACACCATGCTGATGTCCTACGCGATGCATGCCGGCGAACATGGCCACGGGATGGACACGCTGTCCGAACGCTACCTGTCGCACACGCCGATCCCGATCAAGACGCTTCTGGGCAGCGGTAAATCCGCGATCACCTTCGACCGCGTGCCCATCGACGAGGCCACGAAATATGCCGCCGAGGATGCCGACATCACCCTGCGCCTGTGGCACCTGTTCAAGCCGCAGCTCCACCGCGCCCGCGTCACCACCGTCTACGAGACGCTGGAGCGCCCGCTGGTGCCGGTGCTGGCGGCGATGGAGCGCCACGGGATCAAGGTCGACCGCGGCACGCTTGGTGCCATGTCGGGCAAGTTTGCGCAGAAAATGGCGGAACTCGAATCGGAAATCCACGAGCTTGCCGGGCGCAAGTTCAACGTCGGCTCGCCCAAGCAACTCGGTGAGATCCTGTTCGACGAGATGGGCTACGAGGGCGGCAAGAAGGGCAAGACCGGCGCCTATGCCACCGGCGCCGACGTGCTCGAGGATCTGGCGACGCTGCATGACCTGCCCGCCCGCGTGCTGGACTGGCGCCAACTGTCCAAGCTGAAATCGACCTACACCGACGCGCTGCAGGACCATATCGACCCGGACACGGGTCGCGTCCACACGTCCTACGTCCAGACCGGGGCGGCGACCGGGCGGTTCTCGTCGACCGATCCCAACCTGCAGAACATCCCCATCCGCACCGAGGAGGGCCGCCGCATCCGCGAGGCCTTCGTCGCCGAGCCGGGGCACCGCCTCGTCAGCCTCGACTACAGCCAGATCGAGCTGCGCATCCTCGCCAATATCGCGCAGCTCGACACGCTCAAGCAGGCGTTTCGCGAGGGGCAGGACATCCACGCGCTGACAGCATCAGAGATGTTCAACGTCACGATGGACGACATGACGCCGGAAATCCGGCGCCAGGCCAAGGCGATCAATTTCGGCGTGATCTACGGCATCTCGGGCTTCGGTCTTGCGCGCAACCTGCGGATTCCGCGCTCCGAGGCGCAGGGCTTCATCGACCGCTATTTCGAACGGTTCCCCGGCATCAAGGATTACATGGACGCTACCACGTCCTTCGCCAAGGAAAACGGGTTCGTGCAGACGCTGTTCGGCCGCAAGATCCACACGCCGGAAATCTCGGCCCGCGGGCCCCGCGCCGGTTTCGCCCGCCGCGCGGCGATCAACGCGCCGATACAAGGAACAGCCGCCGACATCATCCGCCGCGCCATGATCCGCATGCCGGCCGCCATAGATGGCCTGCCCGCCAAGATGCTGCTGCAGGTCCATGACGAACTGATCTTCGAAGTCGCCGAGGACGCAGTCGACCGCGTCGTTGAGGCCGCCCGCGAGATCATGCAGGCCGCCGCCCACCCGGCCCTCCATCTCGATGTGCCGCTGGTGGTCGATGCGGGGCAGGGGGCGAACTGGGCCGAAGCGCACTGACGGTCGGGGACCGTATACAGGGTCGCGGTGTCAAAGATGCATTGAAAAACAGCTGGCGGGGGAATGCGGATCATACGTGCGCCCCGATCGCAGAACTGGTGGGCGAGGACGATCCACCGTGCCGCCGCAGACGACAGGAAGGGTAGAAGCGTGAGCTTTGATGTGTATAATGAGTACCCAAAAAACCATGGATACATAAACACAGGGAAGGTCCAACCATGAGAAGACTCTCTGCCATCCTCGTTTCCGCTGCGGTGTCGGCGGCCCTCACGACGGGCGCCTCGGCGCAGGATCATGTCAAGATCGGCATGTTGCAGGGCTTCACCGGCCCGACGGAATCGCTCGTCAGGCCGATGGCGCAAGGCGGTGAAATGGCGATCAAGGAGGTGTCGGACAGCGGCATCTTCCTTGGTGGTCGCGAGGTCGTCTCGGTCCGCGGCGACAGCACCTGCATCGACGCCGCCGCCGCCACGGCCGCGGCCGAGCGGCTGGTGACGTCCGAGAACGTCCAAGGCATCAACGGGGCAACCTGCTCGGGTGCCACAACCGCGGTTCTCAACAACGTCGTGCGCGCCAACGGCATCGTCATGATCTCTCCGTCGGCGACCTCGCCGGCGCTGTCGACGATCGAAGACGGCGGTTATTTCTTCCGCACGGCCCCGTCGGACGCGCGTCAGGGCCAGATCATCGCCGATATCCTCGAGCGTCGCGGCATCGGTTCGGCCGCACTGACCTACACCAACAACGACTATGGCAAGGGTCTTGCCGATGCGATCCAGGCGGCCTTCGAGGAGACCGGCGGCGAGGTCACGGCCGTGGCTGCGCACGAGGATGGCAAGGCCGACTACTCGGCCGAGATCGGCACGCTGGCGTCGGCCGGCGGCGAGGTTCTGATCGTCGCCGGGTATCTCGACCAGGGCGGCAGGGGCATCATCCAGGCCTCCCTCGATACGGGCGCGTTCGGTAAGTTCGTGCTGCCGGACGGCATGGTGGGCGCTGCGCTGACCGATCATTTCGGCACCGCGCTGGACGGCTCCATCGGCACCAATCCGGGCACAGACAGCCCCGGCGCAGACATGCTGGCCGAGGAGGCCGCGGGCAAGGACTTCAACGGCGATGACCCCTATGTGCCCGAGGCCTACGATGCGTCGGCGCTGATGCTGCTCGCCATGCAGGCGGCCGATTCGACCGACAGCGCGGTCTACAAGGACCATGTGTTCGACGTCGCCAACGCGCCGGGCGAGAAGATCTATCCGGGCGAGCTGGCGAAAGGCCTGCAGATCCTCGCCGACGGTGGCGAGATCGACTATGTCGGCGGCACCGCGCTGGAATTGATCGAGCCGGGCGAATCCGCCGGCAGCTTCCGCGAGACAGAGGTCAGGGACGGCAAGTTCGAGACGGTGATGTATCACTGAGGGCCGCCGGGAAACGGACTGGCCTTACCGGACCGGCCGGGGCGCCCAAGCCCTGGCCGTGCCGCATCACCGGCTAGCGGGATCGAGTGCATGATAACGGTCAATAACGTCGCCAAGAATTTTGGCGGCATCCGGGCGGTGGACGGCGTTTCGTTGTCGATCGCGACGGGTTCGGTCACGGGGTTGATCGGTCCCAACGGGGCCGGCAAGACGACACTGTTCAACATGATCGCAGGTGTCTTTCCACCGTCCTCGGGCACCATCCACCTCGATGGCGAGGACGTGACGGGGCTGGAGCCGCACGAGTTGTTCCACAAGGGCCTGCTGCGTACCTTCCAGATCGCGCATGAGTTCTCCACGTTGACGGTTCTCGAGAATCTGATGGTCGTCCCCGGTCATCAGCCGGGCGAGCAGCTGCGCCACAGCTGGTTCAATTTCGCCCGCGTCAGGGAGGTCGAGGCGCAGAACCGCGAGCGGGCGCTGGAGGTGGTCGAATTTCTGGAAATCGACCATTTGAAGGATGAGCTTGCCGGCAATCTGTCGGGCGGACAGAAAAAGCTGCTCGAACTGGGCCGCACCATGATGGTGGACGCCAAGATCGTCTTTCTCGACGAGGTGGGCGCCGGCGTGAACCGCACCCTGCTCAACACGATCGCCAAGTCCATTCAGCGCCTCAACGAAGAGCGCGGCTACACCTTCTGCCTGATCGAGCACGACATGGATTTCATCGCCCGCCTCTGCGACCCCGTGATCGTCATGGCCGATGGAAGGCTCCTTGCCGAGGGCACCATCGAGGAGGTCAAGAACAACGAGGAGGTGATCGAGGCCTATCTCGGCACGGGCCGCAAGCAAGCGCGGAAGGCGCCGGCATGAGTTTCCTCAGCGCGACCGGCATGACCGGCGGATACGGCGGCGCCGACATCATCCACGATTGCACCATCACCGTGGAGCAGGGCGAGATCGCCGTGGTGGTCGGCCCGAACGGGGCCGGCAAGTCGACGGCGATGAAGGCGGTCTTCGGCATGCTTGACCTGCGCGAGGGCACGGTGACGCTGGACGGCCGGGACATCACCAGACTTGCCCCGCAGGACCGGGTTCCCGCCGGAATGGCCTTCGTGCCGCAGAACCGCAACGTCTTCGTCTCGCTGACCGTGGAAGAGAACCTCGAGATGGGAGCCTTCATCCGCGACGACGACGAGATCGAGCACACCAAGGAGCAGGTCTTCAGCCTGTTCCCGATCCTGGCCGAGAAGCGCGCCCAGCCGGCGGGCGAGCTTTCGGGCGGGCAGCGCCAGCAGGTGGCGGTGGGGCGTGCGCTGATGACGCGCCCGGATCTGCTGATGCTCGACGAGCCGACTGCCGGCGTCTCGCCGATCGTGATGGACGAGCTGTTCGACAAGATCCTCGAAATCGCCAAGACCGGCGTCGCGATCCTGATGGTCGAGCAGAACGCGCGCCAGGCGCTGGAAATCGCCGATCATGGCTTTGTCATGGTCCAGGGCCGCAACCGGTTCACCGACACGGGCGAGGCGCTTCTCGCCAACGAGGACGTACGTCGGTCCTTCCTGGGGGGTTGAATGGAAATCCTTAACGCACTCGCGCTGTTCGCCAATTTCGTTGTCGTTCCGGCGACGGCCTATGGCGCGCAGCTTGCCCTCGGGGCGCTCGGCGTCACCATAATTTTCGGGATCCTGAAATTCGCCAACTTCTCGCATGGCGAACTGATGTCGTTCGGCACCATGATAACGATCCTCGTGACATGGTTCCTTCAGGGGATGGGGGTCGGCATCGCGCCCTTGCCGACCGCGCTGCTGGCCCTGCCGGTGGGTATATTGGCGGCGATCGGCGTCGCCTTGCTGACGGACCGCGTGGTCTTCCGCTTCTATCGCCAGCAGCGGTCCAACCCGATCGTCTTCGCCATCGTCTCGGTCGGGGTGATGTTCGTGCTGGCCGGGATTATCCGCATCACCATCGGGCCGGGCGACCAAAGCTTCGCCGACGGTCAGCGGTTCATCATCGGTGCGTTCGACTCCCAACGTATGCTCGGCCTCGACGAGGGCATCGCCATCAAGCAGACCCAGGTGATCACCGTGGTCGTCGCCCTCGTCGTGGTGGCGTGGCTGTTCTGGTTTTTGCAAAAGACGCGCTCGGGCAAGGCGATGCGGGCCTATTCGGACGATGAGGACCTGGCGCTGCTGTGCGGGATCAACCCCGAGCGTGTGGTCATGATCGCGTGGATCATCGCCGCAGCACTCGCGACCATTGCGGGCACGCTCTACGGGCTCGACAAGACCTACAAGCCGTTCATCTTCCTGCAGATCCTGCTGCCGATCTTCGCGGCCACCATTCTTGGCGGGATCGGTCAGCCGGTGGGCGCGATCCTCGGTGCCTTCATCGTCGCCTTTTCCGAGGTGATGGTGACCTATGCCTACAAGAAGTTCCTGGCCTATCTCGGCCCCGAGGGCTGGGCCCCGGACAGCCTCGTGCAACTGTTGTCGACGGACTACAAGTTCGCGGTCTCCTTCATCATCCTGGTCGCGGTCCTGCTGATCCGGCCGACGGGCATCATCCGCGGGAAAGTGATATGACGCAGAGGGTTGCGCTCCTTTACGGCCTCATGGGCCTCGTGCTGATCATGGTTGGCTTCTACCAGAGCTGGAATGTCGCCTTCGGCATTTTCAATCTCTGCGTCATCTCGGCCGTGATGGCCCTCGGCGTCAACATGCAGTGGGGCTATGCGGGGCTGTTCAATGTCGGCGTGATGGGCTTCACGGCGTTGGGCGGGCTGACGGCGGTGCTGGTCTCCATGCCGCCGGTGACCGAGGCCTGGGCCGTGGCCGGCGGTGATCTGGCGCTGTCGCTCCTGAGCCTTGCGGGCACGGTGGCCGCCATCATCTTCGCGCGGCGCGCAGTGGCGCCGGCCCTCAGGCTGCCGGTGACGCTGGTGCTGCTGGTGATCGGCTATTTCGTCATCGGTGTGTTCTTCCGCCCGGCGACCGACGCGATCGAGGAAATCAACCCCGCGCTCAGCGGCTATCTCGGCGGTGCCGGGCTGCCGGTGGTGCTGGCCTGGCCGATCGGCGGGCTGGTCGCGGCGGGCGCAGGCTGGTTCATCGGGCGCATCGCGCTGGGGCTGCGCGCCGACTATCTCGCCATCGCCACGCTGGGCATCGCCGAGATCATCATCGCCGTCATCAAGTACGAGGAATGGCTGTCACGCGGCGTGAAGAACGTCACCGGCATCCCGCGCCCCGTCCCCTACGAGGTCGATCTGGTCGAGCAGGACTGGTTCATCGGACTGGCCAATCTCTTTGGCGCTGCGGACCTCTCCGACGCCGCCAGCCTCTTCGTCAAGCTGTGCTACGCGGCGCTGTTCCTCACGGTGCTGGCGATCATCATGTGGTTCGCCGAACGCGCATTGCGCTCTCCCTGGGGACGCATGATGCGCGCCATCCGCGACAACCGTGACGCTGCGGCCGCCATGGGCAAGAACGTCAAGGCGCGTCATCTGCAAACCTTCGTGCTGGGCTGTTTCACCTGCGGCGTCGCGGGCGCGATGCTGACCACGCTCGAGGGTCAGCTCACCCCGACAAGCTACATACCGCTGCGGTTCACGTTCCTCGTCTGGGTGATGGTGATCCTCGGCGGGTCTGGCAACAACTGGGGCGCCGTGCTGGGCGGGTTCATCATCTGGTTCCTGTGGGTTCAGGCCGAGCCGTTCGGCAACTGGTTCATGGCGACGGTGACATGGCCACTGGGCGAAGACTCCGACCTAGCGCAGCACCTTGTCGGGGGGGCGGCATATATGCGCTACCTGATGATGGGGACTATCCTGCTCGTCGTCATGAGGTTCGCGCCAAAGGGTTTGATACCCGAACGATAGCGTCGGATCGCCGCCCGGGTATTTCGCATGAGGGCCCCGTGCCGCGCCTCGCCGGAACGCGCGTTCCTCGTGCAAGCAACTTTGGCCTGAGCAGCGCGGCGGTCTCGGCGTGCGCGGGACAAACAGTGCCAAAAATGTAGGCGGCCTTGTAGCGGGTGTCGCGCGGGGCTCTTGGCCGGGTCCCGCGTTTGGCCCAGACCCGCGTGAGCGTGCCTTGCTGGCCCACCCTGGCGTTCGCCGGGAAACGGTCCTCCGGACCGTTTCTGGCTCGGCTCACTCTTGAAACCATACCTTCAGAGGCTTGCCGCGGGCATGATCCGCGAGCGCCCCGTTTACCCTGGCCGAGAAGTTTTTTAAAGTCTTCTGTGCTTCCGGGTCAGACTTGGGTGCTGCGGGCGCACCGAAAGACGGCGAAACCCCAGAGCGGTCAGGTGTTTGTCGACCGTGCGTTCATGCATGACCACGCCGAATTCCGCTTCGAGATGGTGCTTGAGATCAATCCGTCGCCACCGGACAACGCCGTCCTTGGTACGGTCGGGACCCGCACGCACCCAATCGGAAGGCGTGGCTTTCTGCTCAGGCGTCATCCGGGGTGGCCGACCACGAGATCGCCGGTTTGACAGACCCTCCAGCCCCTCGGCGTTATAGCTGCCGGGGCTCCTCCCGTTCAGGGCTGACGTCTGTCCAATGGACAGACGTCCGGGCGCCCTTCGCCCCAACCGCGCAGAGTTTGGCGATCCATGCCGCAGACCTCTGCCGCAGTTTTGCGGTCATAGCCCTTCAGAACCATCGCAATCGGCAACATCCGAAGCGCCTCTTTCGCATCCTTGCATTTTGCCGCGACCGCGCGAAGCTCTCCCGCCGTCCGGTCTTTTCGTGTGATTGAACCGAACCAGACCGGGTTTACCGGAGAGGTTGGGGAAGATCGCGACGACGTTGGTGCGCCGCCTGATCTCCTTGTTCACGCGCTCCAGCGGGTTGGTGCTGTGCAGCTTGCCGCGCAGGCTTTCGTCGACGGCCATGTAGGCGAGGACGTCGTGCTCGTTCGGGCTACGATCGCTCCCCCGGAGCGATCGAATGACGCCCTCACCGTCCATGAGTTCGGCCACATCGCGGAACCGCTCGCGCAGGCTATCGGCGACCTCGCGCCAGCGGGCATGGGCCTGGTCGCGGTCGGTCTCGGCGAAGACGGTCTTCACCACGGCGCTGACCACGGGCTTGTTGGTCTTGCCGACACGGGCCAGGAGGTTGCGCTGGAAGTGCACGCGGCAGCGCTGCCAGCCGGCCCCCAGGATCTCGCGCCGCCCGTCGGTATTGACCGCGACGGCCACTATCACCGCCATCGAGAGCAAGCCATTGTCGCGCCATTGGTCCGAGCGACAATGGCGGCACGCCCGCCCTCGCGCAGCTTCACGTAGGTGGCGTCGAGCCAGAGGAATGGCCGTTGACCGCGCCGACCGTCCTCCGGACGGTCGGGAATTCGGTCCGGGGGACCGAATTCATGCGGATCAACCCTTCCAGCGGACGGTTGAGGAACGCCTGCACCCGCTCGTCACTCGCCATTGTTCTTGAACCAATGGCGCACAATGGCTCGTCCTCGCACAGCCG